>NZ_JACDUS010000004.1 GCF_013761005.1 Desulfosalsimonas propionicica | reverse complement strand
TGTGGGAGAGTAGGACGCCGCCGGATTTTTTTTCATAAAAGCCCCGATGCCCCAATACTGGACATCGGGGCTTTTTTGTGACATTATCGGGTGAACGGAACCTTACGAGACTCATTTTCGGCAGATTCGCCGGATTCCTCTTATTTCATGAAATACAAAACCGGATATATACAGTGCGCTTAAAAAGCCTGAAAACCGGTATAACCGTCAATGTGGCCTTTGTGGTGCTTCTTGCCGTGGGCCTTACGGATTTTGTGTTTCTCCAGATTGCCGAGCAGAAAATGGTTCACCATCATGTGGCTTCGGCGCGTGCGTGGATCAAACAACTGGCCGGAACCGGGGTGATAGAAAACATTCGGGCAACTGCCGGCTGGAACATAGCTGGTCCGGAATCCGGGGGGATTTCAGCAATGCTTGTAAGCGCCGGGAATTCTGAAACTCAAATTTTTGGCACCTTTTCGGAGCCGCTTTCAGAAACCATTCGTGCCACCCACAAACAGGCGGTTTCCAGGCAAAAGCCGCAGATTGTTTTTTGCGGCAGAATCTGGGGGGTTCTCGGTCCCAAAAGCCAATATGCACTGATCTCCCGGCCTGTGCCGGAGACAGGCCGGGTCGTTACCGGCGTTGTGCCGCTTTTTTCGGTTTATGGCGCCATGCGTGCAACCCAGAAAATGGCATTCGGCTATCTGCTTTTCAATATTGTTCTGCTGGTATCCTTTGGCGCCTGGCGGATTTCGCGCATGGTAACCCGGCCCATTGATCGGTTGATCCGAAATACAGACGCCTACCAGGCCTCTGAACCCCTGGAATGGTTTTCCGAGAAGCAGAAAGACGAGTTCGGTCGGTTGTCGGGTGCACTCAACCAGATGCTTTCACGTATCGAAGCCGACCGCAGGCGGCTCAAGCAGTCTTTGGCCTCCCTGGAGCAGGCCAACCAGCAATTAAAAGATGCCAAAAATGATATTGTTCGCGCGGAAAAACTGGCTTCCATTGGCCGTCTTTCCGCGGGCCTGGCCCATGAAATCGGCAATCCCATCGGTATTGTGCTCGGATATCTGGGGTTGCTCAAGTCCCGCTGTGTTGCACCGGAGGATCAAACCGGCATGGATTATATTCATCGGGCCGAATCGGAAATACAGCGTGTTCATACCATTATCGGGCAACTTCTGGATTTTTCCAGAAAATGCGGGAATAAACCGGATTTACTTGATTTTCACGATCTGATCCGTGAGGTCGGGGAGATGCTTGCCTGTCAGCCCCTGTTTTCAAACATTGATTTTCAGTACCGTCTGAATGCGCAAAACTGCCGGATATATGCGGATGCCGACCAGGTGCACCAGGTGCTGGTCAATCTCATGATCAATGCGGCTGATTCCATCCGGCAGTCAGGCAATGCCCGGGCCGGGGAGATCTGCCTGAGTACCCGCTGCATTTTTGATGCCCGGCTTCGAAGGGCCCATGATCCGCCTGCCGGGTTTATTGCATTAAAGATCCGGGACAACGGCGCAGGCATTGATCCGCAGCATATTGAGCAGGTCTTTGATCCATTTTTTACCACCAAGGCGCCTGGCAAGGGCACCGGGCTCGGTTTGTCGGTGAGTTATATGATCATCCAGCAGACGGGCGGCGACATAACTGTGGCAAGCCCCAAACCCGGGGCAACTGAAATGGTGCTGCGGCTTCCGCTGGCTGCGGGCGCAGGTCAAAAAAGCCAAAGCCGTGGGGAAAATAAAGACAAAGGTGAAAATGGATGGCAGCAATGAACTCTGTCCATGGAAATGATAATCACACAAAAATCCTTGTCGTGGATGACGAAGCCAACATGCGCCACATGTTAAGCGCATTGCTCGGTGATGCCGGATACTGCGTGGATACGTCCGCAGACGGGCGGGCTGCACTTGAGCTTCTGGAAACCGGCACATATGATTACATTTTCTGTGATATCCGGATGCCGAGCATGGACGGTATGGCCTTTCTGGAGGCGGCCGGCTCCCGACTTGCTGAAACCAGCGTGATCATGATGTCAGCCTATGGCACCATTGATACGGCTGTCGAAGCCATGAAAAAAGGGGCTTATGATTATATCTCAAAGCCGTTTAAGCCCGATGAAATTCTGCTGGCCCTTAAAAAAGCTGAGGAGCGGGAAAGCCTGAAAAGGGAAAATCGCGCACTGAAATTTCGCCTTGAACGCATTGCGCAGCCCCGGCAGTTTGGAGAGATGATTGCCGAAAGCCGGAGCATGCAGGCCGTGTTTGAGCTTGGCAAGCGGGTGGCCCAGTATGACATCACGGTGTTGATCACCGGCCAAAGCGGAACCGGCAAGGAACTGATGGCAAGAGGGATTCATACAGCCGGCAAGCGGGGCGGCCAACCCTTTATTCCGGTCAATTGTGCCGGAATTCCGGAAAACCTGCTTGAAAGCGAGTTGTTTGGACATAAAAAGGGCGCTTTTACAGGAGCTGACCGGGATTACAAGGGCTTGTTCGAGGCGGCTTCCGGGGGAACTTTGTTTCTTGATGAAATCGGGGATCTTCCCATGTCCCTGCAGGTGAAACTGCTTCGGGTGCTGCAGGACAGCCAGATCCGCCCCGTGGGCACTACCCGTTCAAAAACCGTTGATACCCGGATTGTTGCCGCCACTTCCAAGGATCTGGCAGCACAGGCAGAGCAGGGCAATTTTCGGGAGGATCTGTTTTACCGTCTCAATGTAATGCCCATCCACTTGCCGCCCTTGGTGGAACGCAGCGAAGACATCGCATCGCTGGTGCAGTTTTTCATTGAGCGCTACCAGGCCAGGTTTGAAAAAAAAATCACCGGTATCTCAGCCAGGGCCATGTCATTGCTGATGCAGCATTCCTGGCCCGGCAATGTCCGCGAGCTTGAAAATGTGATCGAGCGTGCCGTTGTCCTGGCCGAAGAACCGGAACTCGACGAGGATCTGTTTGCCGGGCTTGGCCGGCCGGAAAACAAAAACAGCGGCCTGGATGCCATTGCAGCCGGATTTTCCCTGAAATCCGGTCGGCAGGCGTTGGAGCAGGTACTGATTCAAAAAGCCCTTGCTGAAACAGGCGGAAACCGAACACGAGCCGCGCGATTGCTGGAAATCAGTCATCCGTCTCTGCTTAGTAAAATGAAGACTTATGGGATCGGTTAATGCGGGCCTGAGATTTATGCGGCAAATAACAAGCCAGGGCCCTGATGGGATCATCAGGGCCCTGGCCGGAAAAAGCGAGGCTGACGAGAAAATGGACGGCTGGCTGAACTGCGGGGCTATCGTCCCTTATTAATTCTCTCCCGAAGCTTTCCCGAGCACTTAAAGGTCACGACCTTCCGGGGATTGAGCAAAAGATCCTTGCCGGTTGCCGGATTGCGGCCCCGGCGTCTTTCCTTTTGCTTGATGCAGAATTTTCCGAAGCCTGATACCAGTACATCTTCATCATTTTCCAGGCTCCGTTTAATGATTTCAAGCAAAGATTCCACAATATCCACGGACTTTTTCTTGGTAAAGCCCAGGTCATTGACCCGCTCGACAATTTTATTTTTGGTCAGTGCCATTATGCCTCCTGGTCTGGCGTTGGATTGGGGTGACAAACGGTTGTTTCAGCGGCTGCCGGATCGGTTGTCTCGGGTTGTGCATCGGATTCGGCAAGGCAATAATGTTGTTTTACCTCTTTTAAAATACGGTTGATCCGGCCGGAAATGGCTTGAATCTCCTCTTTTAATTCCAGGTCATCTGATTTTGCATCATCTGGTTTTAAATTCGGGCAGTCCATAACCAGCCTGTTTTTCTGTATGATTCCGCATGCTGCGGGTTACTTGGACAATTGGCTGTTGATAAATGATTCTCAAATGAATTTCAAGCATGAAATGATCATGTTTTTATTCTAAATAAACCGATATGAATAATATGTCAAGCGGTTATAGCGATTTTTGCTTTACTGTCGTCGGTTTTTATCCATTTTACGGGCTCATGCGGGGAAGGCCAAATGCCCTGAGCCGGGTAAAACTCTGTGGTTGGAATTGATTTTTTTCCAACAAGTTTTTATATTACAAGATTCGGTTTGCCCGGCAGCTGCTTGTGATGTTAGTTATCCAAAGTCAGTTCACGGCAAATAAAAAAGGTTTCAGCAGAAAACAACTGAAACCCTGTCTGATGTGGAGCCGACGAGCGGAGTCGAACCGCTGGCCTGCGCATTACGAGTGCGCTGCTCTACCTGCTGAGCTACGTCGGCAAAACAAATTTTTTATTACCACGGACTTATAAATTCAGTCAAGCATGAACCTGAATTGAGCTTTTCAAATTTATAAAGTTTTGGTTTCAATATAATTTTAAAAAATTTCGTTCAATTTAGGATCAACCTTTATTTGTAAATGGAAAAAATGCCAAAAACAACCATCAGTGCCCTGCGGGCGCAGCAAACCAGCATTATTGAAGATATCGGCCAGCGTCTGGCATCCGGAACCAGGACCCTTATCTGCACCGGCGCCTCCGGGGGGCAGGGGGCATATCTGGTTTCGCGTTTGGCAAGGCATACCATGCGGCCTGTGTTTGTGGTGACGGCCAGCATGGGGGAGGCGGAAAATTTTGCCCAGGATCTGAATTTTTTTGCAGGGCCCGACAGCCCTGAGCCCTGTGTTTTTTCGCCGTATAATATCCTGCCTTTTAAACGGGTGTCCTATCACAATGAAATTGCCGCCCGCAGAATTCGCATCCTGTATCAACTGGCCACGGGACACAGGGATGCGGGGCTTGTTGTGGCACCGGTGGAAACCCTTCTCCAGCAGATTATTCCCCGGCAGGAACTGGCCGATTACGCGGATCTGCTCATGGTCAACGAGGAAATCGACCGAGACGGCCTGGTGGAAAAGCTCACTTCGGGGGGGTATAACCATGCCGCCATGGTGGAGGAGCCTGGCGACTACAGTGTCCGCGGCGATATCGTGGATGTTTTCTCGCCCATGTATGAAAATCCCCTTCGCGTTGAGTTGTTCGGCGATACGGTGGAGTCCATCCGTCTGTTTTCCGCATCGAGTCAGCGAAAGCTTCAATCCCTGTCCGAGGCTGTCATCCTGCCGGCCAGGGAAGCGGTGCTGCACAAGCATCAGCTTCATCATATCATTGAACGCACCCGCAGCCAGCGCCAGGCCGCCGGTTTGCCCAAATCTGCGGAAACCGAATTTGTCGAGCGGATCCGGGAGGAAGGCATTTTTGCCGGGGTGGAGAGCCTGCTGCCCCTGATTTACGGGGAACTGGACACGGTGTTTGATTATATGCCCACCAATGCCCTGGTGATTGCCGCAGACACCGGCGCTATTGAAAAAGCAGCGGTTGACAAGCAGGATCTGGCCGTTCGCAATTATGATTCCGCATGCCAGGATCAGCGGATGTGCGTGTCACCGGAGCAGATTTATCAGGACTGGGATGAGGCAAAGGCATGCCTGGAAAAGCACCAGCAGATTTTGTTCCGGGAAATTGATATTTACTCTCCGGCCAAAGCCCGCACCCCGGATGCCGATCGCATTGACCTGTCCGTGGACGATCTTTCCGATTTGGAGGCCTCTCTTGGCGGGCACCGCCGGGATGAGCAGATCCTAAAGCCCCTGGCCGGCTGGATTAATCAGCACTGCAACTCCGGCTATACCACTGTGATGGTCTGCCGCAGCAAATCCCAGGCACGCCGCCTGCTCGATTTGATCGAGGCCTATGAGATCCAGCCGCAGATCATATCGGATTTTTCCGAAATGCCGGCTTTTTCCTCTAAGCCGGGCATCTGCATCGGCCGGCTTTCCTCGGGATTTGTCTGGCATGATCAGCAACTTGCCCTGGTCACGGACCGGCAGATTTTTGGCACCCGGGTCCGGCCCCGAAGCCGAAAAGACGCCCGGCAGACTGTGCAGTCGGCATTTTTGGATTTTGCCGATCTCAACGCCGGGGATCTGGTGGTGCACATGGATCACGGTATCGGCCGGTATCAGGGCCTGGAGAAAATCACCCTGGAGGGGGTGACCAATGATTTTCTGGTGCTGGAATACCGGGGGGGCGACAAGCTGTTTGTACCGGTTGACCGCATGGATATTGTTCAGAAATACATGGGCGTTGACGATGTTGCGCCTGTTGTGGACAAACTCGGGGGCACATCCTGGGCCAGGGTGAAAAGCAAGGCCAAAAAATCCGTGGAAAAAATTGCCGGGGACCTGCTGGATCTTTACGCCAGGCGAAAGGTCCAGCAGGGATATGCCTTTGGGGTGGCGGATTCTTATTATAAGGACTTTGAAGCGGGCTTTCCCTATGAGGAAACCGAGGATCAGTTAAAGGCCATCTCGGATGTGATCAGTGATATGGAATCCGATGTTCCCATGGACCGGCTGATTTGTGGAGACGTGGGCTACGGCAAGACCGAGGTGGCCCTGCGGGCGGCATTCAAGGCGGTCAATGACGGAAAGCAGGTGGCCGTGCTGGTGCCTACAACTTTGTTGGCGGAACAGCATTTCAGGACCTTTTCCGAGCGCTTTGAGCGCTATCCGGTTTCAGTGGAAAGCTTAAACCGGTTCCGTACCCGAAAACAGCAGACACAGATCATCGAGGGACTTAAACAGGGGCGGGTCGATGTTGTTATCGGCACCCACCGGCTTTTGCAAAAAGACATGGCTTTCAAGGACCTGGGCCTGATTATCATTGACGAAGAGCAGCGTTTTGGGGTGCGCCACAAGGAAAAGCTCAAAAAGATGCGTACTTCCGTTGACGTGCTGTCCATGACCGCAACCCCCATTCCGCGTACGCTGCACATGTCCATGCTCGGGGTCCGGGATATCAGCGTGATTACCACTCCGCCGGAGCTGCGCCATCCCATCATTTCTTATATCAGCGAATTTGACGCCGCGGTCATTGCTGAAGCCATCCGCAGTGAACTCGCCAGGGGCGGGCAGATATTTTTCGTGCACAACAACATCAGCACCATTGACAACATGGCCCGGCGGCTTTCGGAAATGGTGCCCGAGGTCCGTATGGGCGTTGCCCACGGGCGGCTTGGCGAAGATGCGCTTGAACGGGTCATGTATGGGTTTATCAACAAAGACATTGATATGCTGGTTTCCACCACCATCGTGGAATCGGGCTTGGACATTCCCAACGCCAATACGATGATCATCAACCGGGCCGACCGAATGGGCCTGGCCCAGCTCTACCAGTTGCGGGGCCGGGTAGGGCGGGCCGACACCCAGGCTTATGCCTACATGATCGTGCCCAGGGAGGCAGCTTTGTCCCGGGATGCCCAAAAGCGGCTTAAGGTGGTCATGGAGCACAGTGATCTGGGAGCCGGGTTCCAGATCGCACTAAACGATCTAAAGATCCGGGGCGGAGGCGCGGCCCTGGGGGTTTCCCAGTCCGGTCACATTGCCGCGGTGGGCTATGACATGTTTTTAAAGCTCATGGAAGAGGCCGTGGGCCGGCTCAAGGGCGAGGCGGTCACCGAGCCCCTGGAGCCGGAAATCAATATTCCGGTATCTGTGTTTATCCCGGAATCCTATATTGCTGATATCGATCAGCGGCTGGCCGCTTACCGACGCCTGGCCCGGATGACTGATTTAAAAGATGTGGCTGATTTCCGGGAGGAGCTAACGGACCGCTATGGCAAACCGCCTGCAGAGGCGCTTCACCTGTTGCTTAAAATCATGCTGCGGATCCTGGCTGTCCGGGCCGGTGTCAGGCGCCTGGATCTGACCTGGGAAACCATGTCATTGAGCTTTTCCGGGATGCATCAGAAAAATCCGCACGGGCTGATGGATCTCATCCAGTCCGATCCAGGGCGCTACCGATTCACCCCGGACCATGTCCTGTGCGTGCCCATGGGCAAAACCCGGATCAACAGCCTGATGAATCAGGCCAAAAAAATCTTGATGGAAATTGCAACATATGTTAATAATTAAAAATTTTCTTGTATCAAAAGGGGGTTGTTGCGGATGAAATGTTTTTGGGCGCTTTTTGCGGTTGCGGCTGTTTTGCTGACGTTTGTGCCTTTTGCGGGCGCCCGGTCCGAGGTGGTGGACCGCATTGTCGCCGTGGTCAACGATGATATCATCCGGCTCAGGGAAGTTGAACGCCAGCTGGAGCCGGTCCGGCAGCAGCTGGCTTCCAGAAATCTGTCTGAAGAGCAGATGCGCGAGCAGCTCTATGAGGCGCGGATGCAGTTAATTGATGAACTGATCAATGAGACCCTGGCGGATCAGCAGATCGAGCAGGCTGGAATCCAGGTGGGAAAAGCCGAGGTAGATGCCGCTATTGAGCAGGTAAAGCAGCGAAATTATTATACCGATGAGCAGCTGCGACAGGCATTGGAAATGCAGGGAATGAGCATGGAGCAGTATCGCGGCGAACTCCGTCGCCAGATTCTTCGAAGCCGCCTGGTCAATCGTAAGGTCAAATCCAGCATTGTCATCACCGACGAGGACATTGATCGCTATTATAAAGAAAACCCGGAAAAATACGGCGGCAAGCCCCGATACAAAATTCGCAATATCCTGTTGGCCGGTACGGACAAGGACAGCGATGATCCTGAAATTCGCCGGCGCATCAAGAAAATTCGGGAGCAACTCGATGAAGGCGTTTCTTTCGGAACACTGGCGGAAAAATATTCTCAAGGGCCCAATGCTGATGAGGGCGGGGAGCTTGGTGAATTTGCAGTCCATGATCTGGCCCGGGATCTTCGGCCGGTGATCGGTGATTTAAACGAGGGAGAGGTTTCCGACGGGGTGGAAACCCGACAGGGAATTCAGATTTTTTATGTGGAAAAAATTATTGAAGCCCCGTCTGAACCCCTGGCGTCGGTTGCCGCTGAAATTGAAGAAAAGCTTTACAACGAGCAGGTAAATAAAAAATACAGGGCCTGGCTGGAGTCGTTGCGGGAAAATGCCCATATCCGTATCTTTCGGTAATCCAGGGGGCCCGTATTTGTCAACCTGAGGATCCCTGTGGATAAAATACTTTGGCAACCCGTGCATACATGGAAAACAGGTCGGGGACCGAAGCTGTATCCTTTGGCCGATACTTAAAAACCATCCGGGAAAAACAGGGCATTGCCCCGGAAGTCGTGGCTGACGCCATTTGCGTGTCTGTCCGCCAGCTTCGTTACATCGAGGCTGAGGATCATCAACGTCTGCCCGGAGAAGTTTATACAAAGGGTATGTTGCGGGTTTACGCCCGGGAAATCGGCGTGGACGCCGAAGACATTATAGAGCGCTACAAGCTTCACCGCCAGGCCTATGAGGAGGCCCTCCGCAGGGAAAGCGAGGTCCTGGCAGCCGGGAACAAGGCCTTTTCCCGGAGCATGATCGCCCTGGCCGTACTGGGGGTGATTATGGTGCTGTCTTTGTATGCTTTTTCGCGGATGGAATCCGGGATGGGGTTATCTCCGGCCCGGCAGCAGAAGAGCCTGCCGGCACCTGGGGAACAAAACCCACGGCAGCCGTCAGGGCTGGCAGACGACAAAGCCGGCATGACAGAAAACAGCGCCGGTCTTGAAAAAAATCGTTCAGGGCTCCAGCGGCTGGATATTGATGCGGTTGACGAAGTCACATTAAATGTTCGCATTGATGATCAACCTTATACCAAATACCGGCTGGATCCCAATGATCACGTGGAACTGGCCGCCAGGAGCGGTTTTCAGCTGCTGATCAGCAACGCCGCAGGCGTCCGGCTGCGTTTTAACGGCCGGATTGTGAATTTCAACTCCGAACCAGGCCGATCCGTTAACATCCGTCTGCCGCAATCCAACGGAAAAAGATAATGGCCAGTGAGCGAAACTACATATTGATTGAAACCGTCAAGCGGTTGCTGCGCCGGGGAGCCCATGCGCGGTTAAAAAAGATCATCAGCCGGATCCATGCAGCAGACCTGTCCATGGTATTCTCTTCTTTGTCCGCCTCCCATCAGCGGCAGCTGTTTTCTCTGATCGAGGATCGCCAGCAGCAGGGAAAGATTTTAAGCGAGCTTGACGAAGATATTGTATTGTCGGTGATCGAGGGTGTCAGTGTTTCCGATATTATTGAAATCCTCGATCAGATGCCCTCAGATGACGCGGCCGCATTTATTAAGCTGCTGCCCAGGGAGCAGGCTGATGATGTCCTGGCCCATATCCGCAAAAAGGGCGATGAAGACGTTGAAAACCTGCTGATGTATCCCGATGATACCGCCGGCGGGATCATGATTCCGGATTTCATCGCCCTGCCCGAGGACATGACCGCCGGCGAGGTGGTCTCCACCCTCCAGAGCAAGGAATACAAAGACATTGAGATGCCCTTTTACATCTATGTCATCGATGAGGATCAGCATCTCTCAGGAGTGTGTTCCCTGCGCCAGCTGGTGCTTGTCCGGCCTGACACCCCTTTGAAAAACTTCATGTCCACGGATGTGATTTCCGTAACCACGGACATGGACCAGGAGGAAGTGGCCAAGATCGTTGCCCGGTACAATTTTCTGGCTGTGCCGGTGGTCGACGAGGAGCACCGCATGGTGGGCCTGGTGACCGTGGATGACGTCATTGATATTTTTCGGGAGGAGGCCACGGAGGATATCTTAAAAATGGCTGGTGTGGGCGAGGAATTTGTTGAAACCAAGTCCGTGTTCCGCAGCACCCGCATCCGGCTGCCCTGGCTGTTTGCCAGCTGCGTGGGCGGAGTGATTGCCATTTTCGTGATCGGGCATTTCGAGGCCAGCCTCCAGCAGATCTCCTATCTGGCCGCATTTATCCCGGTGATCATGGGAATGGGCGGAAACGTCGGCATTCAGTCCTCCACCATCGTGGTGCGGGGCCTTGCCACCGGTCGGATTCATATCCAGGACTTGTGGCGGGTGGTGTCCAAGGAACTGGCCGTGGGCCTGATTCTGGGGGTGGTTTACGGATGTCTGCTGGCGGGCCTTGCTCAGTTCCAATACAGTGTGGCCGGCTTTAGCCTGGCGGTGTCCATGGGGGTTTTGTCTTCTATGACGGTTGCCGCACTGATCGGCTCGCTTCTGCCCATGCTTTTTGCCAGAATCAACGTGGATCCGGCCGTGGCCACGGGCCCCTTTGTGACCTCTGCCATTGATATTGTCAGCGTGTTTTTTTATTTTCAGCTGGCCACGTTTCTGCTCGGAATATGAAACATGTCCGGATTTTCCACTCCGGCGATTCTGCTGCGGCGCATTGATCACGGCGACCACGACCTGATCATCACGTTTTTTTCCCGGGAAAAAGGCCGGATTCCGGTTATTGCCAAAAACGCCAAAAAGAGCAGAAAGCGCTTTTCCGGGCTTCTGGAGCCCTTTACCGTGCTGGAACTGGTTTGTCGCAGCCCCAGGCGCGGAGGCATGCCGGTTTTGCAGGAAGCGGCCATGCAGACCCCGTTTGCCGAAATCCGCGACGATGTGGTCAAAACCCTGTATGCAAGCTACTGGGCGGAGTTGCTGTGCGGATGGCTGGAAGAATACCGGCCCCAGGCAAAAATTTACCGCTTGCTGTATTACGCCTTGCGGGGCCTGGACAGAAACCTGGCAGCTCCGGCGGAAATGAGCATTATTTTTCAGGTACGATTTCTGACCTTAGCCGGCCTGGCCCCCCGAATGGACGGGTGCGTCGCCTGCCAAACCCCTTTGGACCGGATGGGGTCTTTGGCATTTTTTTTTGATCTTGAAAAGGGCGGCATTGTATGCAATGGATGTGCGGCAGACAGTGGCCGGAGCCGGATTCGGATCTCTCCGGGAACGGTCAAGCAGTTGGCATGGATCCAGGAAAACGAAATCCGAACGGTCCAGCGCCTGCGGCTGACCGGGTCTGCGGTCAAAGAAGGGCTTTTGGCAATGGAGGCTTTTGTGCCCTATCATCTTGGGCGGGTTCCGCGCAGTTTACGGGTGCTGCAGCAGATGCGCAGGCAGTGACGCATACCAGTCAAAACAGCACAGATACATGACAACAAATTTATCCGGAAATTGCAAATCAGCCCTGGTGACGGTATCGGCGCCATGCCGCGTGGACCTGGGGGGCACCCTGGATATCAGCAGCCTGTATTATCCATTGGCACACTTGCAACCGTGCACCTTCAACATTGCGCTGGACCTGCGCACAAGGGTGCAGGTTAGCGCTGCCGAGCCCGGCCGCATCCGGGTGAGCTCAAGGGGCTTTGAAACAGCGGAATTTTCCATGGACCAGGCGCCTTTCTCTCATCCACTGGGGCTTGTTTTTGCCATTGCCGCATTGTTTCGCATGGACGGGATTCATATTGATATTGACTCGGCCTCTCCGCCCAGAAGTGCCCTTGGCGGCTCTTCTGTTGCGGCTGTGGCGCTGGTGGCGGCATTGTCCCAACTTCAGGCTGGCACGAAAAGGCCTGCTCCGGACCGCTCAGCCGCGGTCCTGCTGGCCCACGGCATCGAGCAGGGACTGGCCGGGGTGCCCTGCGGCATGCAGGATCAACTGGCTGCCGCATACGGCGGGGTCAATGCCTGGTACTGGACCCTTGACAAGGGACGGCCGGGGTGGCGGCAGCAGGTATTGATACCGCCTGAAAACGCCGGGGAAATCAATGCCAATCTTTTGGTGGCCTACTGCGGGGTGCCCCATGAATCCAAAGATATCAACGGCACCTGGATTCGTCGGTTTCTTGACGGACACGACCGGCCGCAGTGGCAGCAGATCGTAGCGGCCACCAGCGAGTTTGTAGAAGCCTTTGCCCATGGGGATATGGCGGCTGCAGCCGGATGGATGAACCGCGAGACCGAACTGCGGCGCAGGATCACTCCTCATGTGGTCGATGAGGTGGGCGCAGCGCTAATTGAGGCTGCGAAAGAACAAAACTGCGGGGCCCGGTTTGCCGGCGCCGGCGGCGGGGGATGTCTGTGGGCGCTGGGTCCGGCAGGTGCCATTGCCTCGCTTCGGCCCCAATGGGAGGCAATCGTGTCCGGCCGCCCGGACGGGGACATACTTGGTGCTTGTGTGGCTGCAGAAGGCCTCCGGGTGGAATCTTGAAGTTTTTACGGCGCCATCAATATTGACGCTTGAAACAAATCACAGGCAAGCGGGAAATCAAAGATGAATTTTCAAGATGTGATACTGACATTGCAGCGCTTCTGGGCCCGCAAGGGCTGCGTGCTGGTCCAGCCCTATGACATGGAGGTGGGCGCGGGCACCTTTCATCCGGCCACCCTTCTTCGCGCCCTGGGACCGGAGCCCTGGAACGTAGCCTATGCCCAGCCGTCGCGCCGGCCAACTGACGGACGCTACGGGGACAATCCTTATCGGCTCCAGCATTATTACCAGTTCCAGGTCCTTCTCAAGCCCTCGCCGGCCAATGTTCAGGACATGTTTCTACAGAGCTTAAAAGCCCTGGGCATCGATGCCATGGACCATGACATCCGGTTTGTGGAGGATGACTGGGAATCGCCCACCCTGGGGGCCTCTGGCCTGGGCTGGGAGGTGTGGCTTGACGGCATGGAAATCACCCAGTTCACCTATTTCCAGATGGCCGGCAGCATCGAAGTGCACCCGGTTTCAGTGGAGATCACTTACGGAGTGGAGCGCATCTGCATGTTTCTGCAGGGTGTGGATAATGTTTATGACCTGCGGTGGAACGATTCCCTGACCTATGGCGATATTGACCATCAGCAGGAGGTCGAGCAGTCCATCTATAATTTTGAGATTGCGGATGTGGAGATGCTGCAGAAATGCTTTGCCCGGTTTGAGGCCGAATCCAGGCGCACCGCCGCCCAGGATCTGGTTTTGCCGGCTTATGAATACTGCCTGAAATGCTCCCACACATTTAATTTGCTCGAAGCCCGGGGGGCCATCAGTGTTACGGAACGAACCGGCTATATCGCCCGAATCCGCAACCTGGCCCGCAAGTGCGCCGAGGTTTATTTAAAACAGCGCGAAGCCCTTGGATATCCCATGCTCAAAGTCAGCAAGTGAAACATACAGGTGTGAAAATGAAACCTTTGCTCATTGAAATCGGAACCGAAGAAATTCCGGCCGGCTATATCGTACCTGCCCTAAACGCCTTTTGCCGGCGGCTTGTGGACCGGTTAACGGATCTGCGGATTGAATGCGGCCAGGCCCGGATTTACGGCACCCCGAGGCGGCTTGCGGTTTACGTCTGCGATGTTGCCGATCGCCAGCAGACAGTGGTGTCAGAATTGACCGGCCCGCCCGAGCGCGTGGCTTTTGATGAAAACGGCAAACCCACGGTGGCTGCTGAAAAGTTTGCTGAAAAGAACGGTGTGTCTGTTGACAAACTGGAGATCAGGGAAACCGGAAAAGGCCGCTACCTCTGCACGCGCAAAACCGAGCGCGGACGGCCCACCCCGGCGGTGCTAAAAGAGATACTGCCCGAAATCATCATGGCTATACCGTTTCCCAAGACCATGCGCTGGGCGGATCTGCGCGTGGCCTTTGCCCGGCCCGTGCACAGCCTGGTGGTTCTCTATGGTGAACGCGCCGTGTCGGTGTCCTTTGCCGGTGTGAAAAGCGGTCGGCACACTTTTGGCCACCGGTTTTTAAAACCCGGTAAGATCCGCCTTCAATCCCCTGAACAGTACGTCGATGCCCTGGCCGGGGCCTGGGTGATGGCGGATATGGATCAGCGGCGCGCAGAAATGCAAACGCGCATGGCCCGGGCGGTAAAGCCCGCAGGCGGCCGGATCGTTGAAGATATGGAACTGGTTGAGGAAAACACCCATTTGGTGGAATATCCGGAAGTGGTGCTGGGCCATTTTGATGAAAAATTTCTGGAACTTCCCAGACAGGTGCTGGTAACCGCCATGCGGGAGCACCAGCGCTATTTTGCCGTGGTCAATGAAAATGATGAAATCATGCCGCATTTTATTGCGGTCAACAACAACGTGGCCCGGGATATGCAGGTGCTGGCCGCAGGCCATGAACGGGTGCTCCGGGCCCGTCTGGAAGATGCCCGGTTCTTTTTCCACGCAGATTTAAAAGCTTCTCCGGAAAACATGGTGGAGCGGTTAAAATCCGTGATATTCCAGGCTGAGCTGGGTTCTGTCTATGACAAGACCACGCGCATCCGCAAACTTGCCAATCTTCTTGGCAGCCGCCTGGGCCTGGATGCAAAGGGCCTGGCCCACGTGGACCGGGCGGCATTTTTGTGCAAGGCGGATCTGGTCAGCCACGTGGTCAATGAGTTTCCAAAACTCCAGGGGGTTATGGGGCGCATCTACGCCAGGCGGGCAGGGGAGGCAGAGCCGGTGGCAGAAGCCATTGAGCAGCATTACCGGCCCACATATTCCGGCGGCGTGCTGCCCTCTGCCATGACGGGTGCGGTGCTTTCCATCGCAGACAAGATGGACACCATTTGCGGCTGCTTTTACCTGGGGCTGGTGCCCACAGGTGCCTCGGATCCCTATGCCCTGCGCCGCCAGGCCATCGGTATTATCCAGACCGCCATGGACCAGGATCTGGATTTCAGCCTGTCTGAAGCCGTTGGCCACGCCCTGGAAATGCTCGGGGTCGCCGGGGGACAACTGGAAACCAAAACAGCGGACGTCTGCCGTTTCATGGAAAACCGTATGGCCTTTCTGCTCGAAGACGCTCATATTGCCCGGGATCTGGCAGCAGCCGTGGTATCGGTGTCCGCAGACCGGGTCACGGATGTGTGGCAGCGGGCAGCAGCCCTGCAGCGTCTAAAATCCGAACCGGATTTCCAATCCCTGGCCGTTGCATTTAAACGGGTGGTCAACATCATCCGCAAGGCCGATTCTGCGGATACAGCCAGCTCGGAGATCCGGGAGCAGATGTTTGCCGACCCGGCTGAAACCGCCCTGCATGAGGATTTGCTGGAAGCGGAAAAAACCGTGTCCCGGCTTTTGGCCCAAAAGGACATGGACGCCGCCTTTGGTCAGATCGCAGGATTAAAGCCCCGGGTGGATGCGTTTTTTGATACGGTTCTGGTCATGGACGAAAATCCGGAAGTGCGCAAAAACCGCCTGGCCCTGCTGCAGCGGATTTCAGATTTGTTTGCCCGGCTGGCGGATTTCTCAAAAATTTCCACCTGAATTGTGATGGCACCGTAAAAAGTTCAATATCTGCGTTACGCGCAATTTCTCAGAATTTCACGTACGGATAAGTACGCTGCATTCTTCGAAATTGCGCAAGCCTTGATCTTGAACTTTTTACGGCGCCATCTAAAAACTTACTTTTTACGAAACAATCAATTGTGAGCGTTTCACTTAAACAAAAAAACCGCAGGTGTGCTTGATTCACCGGCAGCGGCAATACGTGTAAGGAGGCATTTGCATGGCAGGATATGATCCGGAAAAGGACAAAGTGCTCAAGAAATGGCAAAACGAAGAAACCGGGCTTATTGTTTCCATCAACCAGTACGGCGAAGGCGAGCCCAAGGTGCAAATCGGTCCGCGCATACTGAAAAAAAAGGACGGCACCGACCGGGCCCCGGCCAAGGCCGGCCGCCTGAGCATGGAGGATCTCATGTGGCTCTACGACATCATTGACGAGCTCAAAGACGAACTCACCGAACACGTCAACCCCCTGGACTGATACGACGCCGAAACGAGGCATTTGATGGGCCCCACACCTGATGATACCGTACGCAAGCGCGCACGGCAGCTGCGCGAACAGCTCCGGCATCACAATTACCGGTATTTTGTGCTCGATGATCCCGAGATTTCAGATGCCCGCTACGATCGGCTCATGCAGGAACTCCTGGAGATCGAATCCAACTGGCCGGAGTTGGCCGCCCCGGATTCTCCCACTGTTCGGGTGGGCTCCGCACCCCTGGAAAAATTTGAGACCATTGCCCATTCCGTTGCCATGCTCAGTCTGGACAAGGGCTTTTCCGCAGATGATATCCCGGCCTTTGATCAGCGTGTCCGCAGGGCCCTGAAAACCGATGCACCGGTGCGCTACACAGTGGAGCCCAAGGTGGACGGAGTGGCTGTGGAACTGGTCTACCGCAGCGGGGTTCTGCAAACCGCTTCCACCCGCGGTGACGGCTATACCGGCGAGCTCATCACCCCCAATGTGCGCACAATCGCGCAGGTTCCCCTGCGCCTGGAGGAAAAAAACGGGGTTTCCGCGCCTTCCCTGCTGGAAGTCCGCGGGGAGGTCTACATGGAAACCGCTGATTTCAAAGCCCTTAACCAGTGGCGCCTGGAAAATGATCTTTCCCTGTTTGCCAATCCGCGAAATGCCTCTGCCGGATCTTTGCGGCAGCTGGATTCAAAGGTGACCGCTAAGCGGCCCCTGAAGATTTTTGTCTACGGCATCGGCCGGGTGCAGGGCCCGGAATTGACCGGCCACTGCCAGGCCCTGGAGTTTCTTGAAAAACTGGGTTTTTCTGTCAATCCACTGGTGCGATGCGGCCTTGACGCAGACCAGGCTGTTGGGTTTTTTCACGAGCTTGACGCCATGCGCGCGGATTTGTCCTATGAGATCGATGGTTTGGTTGTCAAAGTGGATTCCTATGCACTCCAGCAGCAGCTGGGCACCACCTCCCGGAGCCCGAGGTGGGCTGTGGCCATCAAATTTGCCGCCCTGCAGGAACAGACCCGGGTAGTTGATATCATCGTCCAGGTGGGCCGCACCGGGGCCCTGACACCGGTGGCCGTGCTTGACCCGGTAAGCATCGGCGGGGTGACCGTGAGCCGGGCCACCCTTCACAACGAAGACGAGGTGGCCAAAAAGGACGTGCGCATCGGCGATCGCGTCCTGGTGCAGCGCGCAGGTGATGTCATTCCGGAAATCGTCAAGGTGATTGATTCGTGGCGTACAGGGGAGGAAAAATCATTTGAAATGCCGGAGTCCTGTCCGGTATGCGGGGCAAGGGCCGTCCGGCTCGAAGACGAGGCGGCCACCCGGTGTATCAACCGCAACTGCCCGGCCCAGCTCAAGGGCAATATCCGGCATTTTGCCGCCAAGGGCGCCTTTGATATCGACGGGCTGGGCAAAAAGCTCATTGACCAGCTTGTGGACCGACAGTTGATTGCATCCATTGCCGATATTTTCCGTCTGGATGTCAAGACCCTGGAGGCCCTTGATCGTATGGGACCCAAGTCCGCCCAAAATCTGGTGGATGCCATCGCCCAAAGCCGGCAGATTGTTTTTTCGCGTTTTGTCTATGCCCTGGGTATCCGGCACGTGGGCGAACACGGGGCCAGGCTGCTGGCGGCCCGGTATGAAACAATCGAAGAGCTCGCCTTTGCGGACTCCCGGGAGCTTGAGGCCATTGATGGGCTCGGGCCGGTGGCGGCTGCCAGCATCACCGAGTTTTTCAGCCGTGCGGAAAATCTTGAGATCATCCGGACGCTTCAGGACCTGGGCGTGGAGATTGTGTCTGAAAAGCAGGATGCCGGCAAAACCGCAGACCGTCCTCTGGAAGGCAAAACCGTTGTGCTCACCGGCACCTTGTCATCCATGACCCGCAATCAGGCCAGGGAAAGAATCGAATCGGCCGGCGGCCGGGTATCGGGTTCGGTGAGCAGCAAAACCGATTTTGTGGTGGCCGGCGAGGCTTCCGGCTCCAAGCTGGAAAAAGCCCGGCAGCTGGGTGTCACCGTTGTTGACGAGTCGGGATTCCAGGCATTGATCCGGGACGGCGGATAAATTGACGGATCAATTTCGGCAGGGTATGGCACCGCATCCGGGGTTGAACCATTTATGACAATGCATTATTTTTAACAAAAGAAATATTGATGGCACAGTAAAAAGTTTGATTTCAGATGGCGCTGTAAAAAGTTTAAGATCAAGGCTTGTGCAATTTCGAAGAATGCAACGTGCTTGGCCGTACGTGAAATTCTGAGAAATTGCGCGTAACGCAGATATTGGACTTTTTACGGCGCCATCAATATTGTTTCGGGAAAGGAGTGATTGCGTATATGACAGAAAAAAAGGCTGTGCGTGCGGTGATAAAGGGCAAGGTTCAGGGGGTTTGCTACAGGATGGAAACCGCCAGGGCTGCAGAGGAGCACAAGGTCAACGGCTGGGTGAGAAACCGGGCTGACGGTACGGTGGAGGCCGTGTTGGAAGGCGAGGCCAAAAATGTGGACAACATGCTCAACTGGTGCCGCCAGGGCCCGCCCGGGGCCTCGGTGACAGATGTGGAAGTGGAGGAAAAATCCTATACCGGCGAGTATTCGGATTTTACCATCCGTTATACCCATTAGGGCGATATAAAAAGGCGGTTCCCATAAACCGGGATACCGCCCTTTTAAGACCGGAAATTGAAAAAAAATCTGTGGCTGCGTAAATTAAACCGTTTCCCGCAGCTGCTTGCCAGGTTTGAACTTGACCACGTTGCGGGCCTTGATCTTGATGGGCGCACCGGTCTGGGGATTTCTGCCGGTTCTGGCTTTGCGCCGGACTTTCTGGAATGTGCCAAATCCCACCAAAGTGACTTTTCCGTCTTTTTTCTTCAATGACTTGGACACGCCGTCCATGAAGGAATTGAGTGCTGCAGTGGCGGCAACCTTGGAGATGCCCGCATCCTTTGCCATCTTTTCAACCAGTTCCGCTTTTGTCATGACTTTCCCTCCCTCTTTTGTTAAAGTTTATCAAAAAGCCCTGATTTTATGATAACTTAAAAGAGGTTTTTTTACTTGTCAACACATAAAACGCGGTTTTCATAAATTTTTTCAAAAAAAATTATCCGGCAGGCCTTATCTGTAGTGTATTTGGAAAGCCATCAAAGTCCGGATTCATGTTTCATCCCTGTGTATCCCCTGCCGGAAATGTATCTGCGCACCACGCGCGCGCCCTGATAATGAGCAATACGGGAAAAGCAATTTATACTGCTAGAAAAGGGCATCAATAAAGGCTTCATGGTCAAAAGGCTGCAGATCTTCCATGGCTTCTCCCACCCCGATGTAGTGAATCGGAAGCTTCATGGCATCACAGATGCCCACCACGATGCCGCCCCTGGCAGTGCCGTCGAGTTTTGTGAGAATCAAACCTGTAACTCCGATGCCTTCATGAAACATTTTGGCCTGGGCCAGTGCGTTTTGCCCGGTGGTGGCATCCAGGACCAGCAGCACTTCATGGGGGGCGCCGGGCAGTTTTTTGCCAATGCTGCGCTTGATCTTTTTTAATTGCTCCATGAGGTTGACCTTGGTGTGCAGCCGGCCGGCAGTGTCAATGATCACCCGGTCAATGCTCCTGGAAATGCCGGCTTCCACCGTGTCAAAGGCCACGGCTGCCGGGTCTGTGTTTTCCCTGTGGGCCACAATGGCCGCATCTGCCCGTTGGGCCCAGATGGTGAGCTGTTCCACAGCCGCGGCCCGAAAGGTGTCTGCCGCGCCGATCAGCACGCCGGCTCCCTGGCATCGGTATTGAAAGGCCAGTTTGCCGATGGTGGTGGTTTTGCCCACGCCGTTGACACCCACCACCATAACCACATGGGGCGTTTCTGCCACTGGTGCCGGCTGTGCCACGTTTTCAAAGACTTTTCGCATTTCCTGCTTTAAAAAGGTCCGAAGCTGCTCAGGGCCGGAAATTTGGGCGGCATTGGCCTCGATTCGGCCGATGAGTTTCATCGTTGTGTCCATGCCCACATCTGCGGTAATCAGGGCTTCTTCGATTTCCTCCATGTTTTGCCGGTCAAGAACGTTTTTATCGGCAAAGGCCTGTTCCAGCCGGCCGGCAAGGGATTTTCGGGTTTTGCCGAGGCCGGTTTTAAGCCGGTCCATCAGGCTTGCCGGCTCCGGGGCGACGGGTTCGGCGGCCGGTGAGGGGTGTGTTTCGGCTCCGGCCGGACCGGGTTGTTCAATTTCCTGTTCGGGCTCGGGTCCGGGTATTTCGTGGAAGTCCGCCGGTTGACCGGAGCTGGTCTCTTCGGTTTGGGCCGGGTCCGCCCGGGTTTCTGCGGCTGGCCATTTTTCCGCTTTTTTTCGCCGCCGGATGATGTCAATGAGCAGGATCAAAAGCAGAAGGGCAAGCCCGGCGCCGATGATTTCCTTATACCAGCCCGTGGCCTGCAGGGATTGATAAAAGCGCCGGCAGAAATCAGTTAAGTGCTGCAGCATGATCGCTTCCTTTGTTGTGGTTGCCGTGGGTGTTTTGTTTGCTGATTTGCAGGGCCTGCTCTACGTTTACCGATATGACCCGGGACACCCCGCTGCCGGCCATGGTCACCCCGAAAAGAATGTCCGAGAATTCCATTGTCTTTTTGTTGTGCGATATCATGATGATCTGGGTGTTTTCACCGATGATTTTCAGCAGCTCGTTGAAACGTTCCACATTGACGTCATCGAGCGGGGCGTCGATTTCATCGAGCAGGCAGAAGGCTGCGGGATTCAGAAAAAATATGGAAAAAATAAAGGCAATGGCAGACAGGGCCTTTTCTCCGCCGGAAAGCAGGCTCAGGCGGGTAACCTTTTTGCCGGGCGGGTGGATCATCAGCTCAACGCCGGTTTCCATTGGCTTGTCCGGCTCGGTGAGTTCCAGCCAGGCCGCCCCGCCGTTAAACAGCCTGGGAAACAGACCGGAAAACTGCCGGTTGATCGCTTCAAAGGTTTCCAGAAAAAGCTTTCTGGTGATCCGGTTGATTTTTCGGATCACGTTTTCCAGATCTCCCAGGGCCTCCATGAGGTCATCTCGGTGTCCGGCCAGAAAATCATAGCGCTGTTTCCGGGATTCATAAGCCTCGATGGCACCGAGGTTGACCTCGCCCATGGCGTTGATTTTCTCTCTTGTGTCGGTCCGGGTTTTTTCGGCTTTTTCAATGGAAAAATCCGCGGCCAGAACCTGATCCCGGTATACGGTGCGCACCTGCTCAAAGGAGTCTGCGTATTTTTCCAGAAACCGGTTGACCAGGTTTTCCTGGTTGATGTGGAGTCCTGACAGGTCGAGTTCGATCTGATGGATTTTTTTGCGGATCTCTTCCAATTCACTCTGGGTACCGGAGATGGTGGCATCGGTTTTTTTCTGCCGGCCCACCAGGGACTGGTAGTCGGACTGCCGGCTCCGGAGGTCTTCCTGTAGGCCTGCCATTTCCTGTTTGTGGTTTTTGAGCTGTTTTTGCCGCTCTTCGATCTGACGGCCAGCCTTGTCGGCCTGTTGCTGCTTGTGATCCATTTCCTGCTGAATTTCAGAAATCCGGTTGGTGCTTTCCTCCCTGAAGCTTTTGAGCCGGGCCACCGTGCTTTGAGCGTTTTCCAACTCGGCAGAACGCCGGGTGACGTTAAGCTTGATATCCATCCGGGCGTTTTGCTGAACCCGGATTTGTTCCTCCAACTCCCGGATTTGCGCCTCTGTATCCCGGATCCCGGATTCCAGATCGCCCATCTGCTGGTCGATTTCCGCAAGAATGTTGTCGTGCTCGGCCAGTTCCTGGCCGATGTCTTGCTTTTCGCCTTCCAGCCGCTGCTGCTCCAGGGTGGCCACCTCCAGCCGTCGGCGGGCCTGGCGAAGGGATTCACCGGTTTTGTAAAGGGCCTTGTCCACCTCCACCAGCTTTGCCTGGCACTTGTGACTGGACTCTGTGAGCCCGGCCAGCTGATTTTCATGGCCCCGGACGGATTTTTCCAGGTTTTCCTGAACCCCTTTGGCGGACTCCAGCTGCTGGTTTGTAACGGCCAGGTTCTGTTCCAATTGCCGGATTTCCTGCTTCTTTTCCAGTATCCCGGCAAGCCGGTCCTTGCTGCCGCCGATCATCAAGCCCGGGGCACCCGCCAGATCCCCTTCCTTTGTGACCAGAATGCGAAACCCGTTTTCCGGATCCAGCAATGAACGGGCGGTTTGCAGGTCGTCACAGACGCCCACGCCGGAAAGCAGAGAATGGACAACAGGCTCAAATCCAGGGCGTGTGCGGATATGGTCCTGAAGGCGGGTGGCCTTTGGGTGCTCGTGTAGGGTTGTATCCGGGTTTTTTCCCGGATTTTCAGAATTCTGCCCCCCGGACTCCATGAAAATAAAACCGCTTCTACCGGCGTTTTGGTGTTTCAGGTAATCAATGGCCCGGATACCGGATTCCGCGGCCTTAACCACGATGTATTGCAGGGCTTCACCAAGGGCGGCTTCTGCAGCCAGTTCATATCCGGGATCCGGTTCAATGAGGTTGCCCACGATATCCAGGCAGTCCGTTGGGTCAAACCCGCTTTGACCGGCCTGGGTTTGCCGGACCTGCATGATCGCCCGAACCCCGTCCTTGTACCATTCAAAGTTGGATTCCATCCGCTTGAGCACCCCGAGCTGGGATTTGATTTGCGCCCGGCTCTGCTGCAGCTCATTGACGGTTTTGATCTGGGCGTGGAGCTGTTGGCTTTGCTCTTTTAACAATTCGCGGCAGGAGCTGATTTCGCTTTCCAACCGGGTTTTTTCCTGATTGAGCGCATCCTGGCGCTGCTGCTGATCGGCTTCGGTTTCCTCAAGTTCGGCAATCTGATCGGCGGTTTCGTTTTTTTCCTTTTCCGCCTGCTTGAGGCGACGTTTGATCTGTTCCTTGTTGGAAAGCGCGGTGCTGTAAACATTGTTGTATTTTGCCTGCCGGGCCGACAGCCGGGACTGGTTTTTTTTATGGGTTTCCAGTTGCTGTTTTAACTCTGCAAGCCGCTGTTTGTCATGGTCAGATGCGGATTCCTGTTGGGCCAGGCTGGATTGCAGTTCTTGAATTTCTGATTCCAGTGACTGTGCTTTTTCTTCGGCCTGTCGGATTTCGGTTTCGATCTGTTGATTCTTCTGGCGGGTTTTTTCCAGGGACTCCTGCAATTGAGACAACTCCCGGGTCAGCCGGGATTGTTCGTCCTCAAGGTGCTGCAGCCGGCTTTCTGTCTGATCAATGCTGCGTTGCAGGTCTGTTTTTTGGTTGCGCAGCCCGGAAAGGGCTTTTTCTTCGTGTGTGCGCCGGGCTTCGATTTCCTGCAGGGCGGTATTTAGCTGTTCAAGGCTTTCGGTGTTGAGTTCGTCCTTTTCCTTAAGGCGTTGGAGCAGCTGCCGGTTTTCGTTGATCCGGCGCTCGTATTGTTCATAATAATACACCGATATGAGCATGTCCGCGTACTTGAGCCGATCCATGCGCGCATTGTACTGCCGGGCTGTTTCTGCTTCCTGCTCAAGGACTTCAAGCTGTTTTCCGATTTCGTCGAGAATGTCGTTGATCCGGTCCAGATTCTGGCGTGTGGATTTGACCCGGACCAGGGCCTCTTGGCGCCGGGTTTTGTAGCGCATGACCCCGGCGGCTTCCTCGATAAAGGTCCGCCGCTCCTCTGCTGTGGCATCTGTTATGGCCCCGATGTTTCCCTGCTGGATAATGGCGCATGACCGGGCCCCCATGCCGGAACGAAGAAAAATATCACTGATGTCTTTTAACCGGCAGGGCTGTTTGTTGATCATGTACCGGCTTTCGCCTGAACGGTAAAGCCGGCGGGTGACCATGATCTCTTCATAGGCGCTGACAGAAGCCGGGGCCTGTTCTGAAATGCCGCTGAGCGTCAGCGACACTTCTGCCATGTTCACGGCTGCTTTTTTGTCCGTGCCGGAGAAAATCACGTCTCCCATGGATTTGCCCCGCAGCTGCTTCACACTTTGCTCGCCCATGACCCATTTAATGGCATCAATGATGTTGCTTTTGCCGCAGCCGTTGGGGCCCACCACCGCGGATATGCCGGGTGGAAAGACAATGGTGCATCTTTCGGCAAATGACTTGAACCCATAGATGTCAATGCGTTTGAGCTGCATGGAAAAGGCCTTTATCGATTGTAAAACAATGGCGGGACAGCGATCTTGAACTTTTTGCGGCGCCATCTGAAATCAGACTTACGATGCCATCAACAATGGCTTGCCGGATTTTATGATCTGGCATTGAATTACAGAATCTGCTATGTTCCAAAATTTGTTTATCTAATCAGAATAAGGCCCTGCATGCAATAAAAAAATCCGGCAATTGTGCGGATAATAAGGAGATAAGGAGGCCGGCGGTATTGAAAGTCGTCAAAAAATATTGGTTTTTAATCGGGCTGGCAACGGTGTTTGCCGCAACCATGGCCGATCCCACAGGGCTGCTGGCAGATGCCGGCCAGGCGGTCAAGCGCCATCACGGCCCGGATGTAGTTATTTTTCTTGTATTTTTTTTCTCCGGGATTGTCCTGGATCCCGGACAGATCCGGGCCGGTCTGCGGGATGTGTCCGGCACGGCAATGGCCCTGGCCCTGATTTTCGGGTTTGCCCCGGCCATAGCCGCCCTGGTGTCCCTGGCCCCGCTGCAGACAGGCGTGATCATCGGGCTTTTTCTGGTCTCGGTCATGCCCACCACCCTGAGCAGCGGAGTGGTCATGAGCGGGGCTTCCGGCGGAAACCCGGCCCACGCCCTGTTTATCACCATCGTGGCCAATTTGCTGTGCATGTTTACCATCCCTTTCACGCTGCCGCTTTTGCTCGGTCTCACGGATATTTCCACTCAGGTGGATTTTGACCGCACAGGGGTGATGATCAAGATCGGCTTATACGTGCTGGTTCCCCTGTGCATGGGCCTGGCCGTCAAGGCCCGGGCGTTTTCCCGCCTTGCCGCAGCCGCAGGCCGGTTTCAGCTCATCAACCAGTGTTTGATCCTGTGCATTGTCTGGATGGGCGTGGCCCAGGCCCGGCCGGTGCTTTCCGGGAATCTTGGGGGCATGGTTTCCATGGCCGGGGTTGTGGCTGCTTTTCACTGTGTGCTGTTGGGGTGCGCGTATCTGATGGTGCGGGTGTTTTCCGTGCCCCGGGGACGAATGGAGGCAGTGTTGTTCATGGGCAGCCAGAAAACCCTGCCGTTGTCCATTATTCTGCAGGTGACCCTTTTTGGCCAGTTTGCCCTGGCGTTGATGGTCTGCGTGCTCCACCACCTGGTTTCCCTGCTCATAGACGGGTTTCTGGTGGGCCGGCTGTCTTACAGGAAATAGCCCCTGGCCAGGCTTTGATAGGATTCAATTTCCCGGCGGATCCAGTTTTCATCCTGTCCCAGTTCCCCTGCCATGAGCCGGGCCGTTTCTTCTGCAGCCTCCATGCTGGCCCTGGCATCCAGCAGCAGGGCACGGGTCCGGCGGGCCAGGAAATCCTCCACAGTGCGGGCCATTTCGTGTTTCACCGCCCACACGGCTTCTGCGGCAATGGTGGGAAATGCCGTATGAATCTGTTTTTTGAGTTCCGGGCGCTGGTAGCAAAGATCCCGGATGCCTGCGGCATCCGCGCCATAGACCGCCAGGTCCCCGAATTTTTCCGCATGGTTATGATAGCCGTGGATATGCAGATCATGGCTCACACAGGGCCGTTCGTCCAGGTGGGCCACCATTGCGGCCTGGTCAATGGTTTCCTCGGCCATTTTTCGGTAGGTGGTCCATTTGCCCCCGGTGATGGTCACCAGCCCGGAGCGGGAAATATAAATGGTGTGATCCCGGGAAAGGGCTGCGGTGCTATCCCCATCTCCCTGGTTTACAAGCGGGCGCAGCCCGGCAAAAATGCTGAGCACATCAGATGCATCCGGATCCTTGGTGAGGTATTGCGCTGCGTGGGAGATCAGAAATTCGATTTCATTTTCAAGGGGCCGGGGTTCGTCCAGGATTTCATCCACCATGGTGTCTGTGGTGCCCACGATCACTTTGTCGTGCCAGGGGGTGGCAAACAGCACCCGGCCGTCTGCGGTGTGGGGCACCATGATGGCTTTGTCTCCGGGAAGAAATGAGGCGTCTAACACCAGGTGCACGCCCTGGCTGGGAACAATGATCTGCCTTGACCCGGGGTCGTCCATGCGCAGTACCTGGTCGGTGAATACCCCTGTTGCATTGATAACGCTTTTGGCCCGGATTTCGTATTCTGCGCCGGTTTCAATGTCTTTTGCCCTCACCCCGGCGGTCATCTGGTTTTCCCGGATCAGGCCGGTGACTTTCATGTAGTTGACAAGGGTGGCGGACTGGTCTGCCGCGGTCTGGGCCATGTTGATGGCCAGGCGCGAGTCGTCAAACTGGCCGTCGTAATAAATCACCCCGCCGCGCAGGCCTTCGGTTTCAACCGTGGGCAGGTATTGGCGGGTGGTCTCCCGGGAAAGAAACCGGGAATGGCCAAAGCCGTGCTTGCCGGCGAGCATATCGTAGAGTTTCAGGCCGATGCCGTAAAACGGGCCTTCCCACCAGTCGTAGCTGGGCACCACAAACGGCAGGTTGTGCACCAGGTGCGGGGCGTTTCTGCGCAGGCGGCCGCGTTCTCTGAGGGCTTCGAGCACCAGGGAAACATTTCCCTGCTGCAGGTAGCGCACACCCCCGTGGATGAGCTTGGTGCTGCGGCTGGAAGTGCCCTTGGAGAAATCGTCGCGTTCCAGCAAAAGGGTTTGATATCCCCTGGATGCGGCTTCAATAGCGCATCCAAGACCGGTTGCCCCGCCGCCGATAATCACAAAATCCCAGGGTTCCACGGTGTTTTTGATTCGTGAAACCATCTCGTCTCGGTTCATGTGCCCCTCCCGGATAAAGATAAATTGTTGCCGTATATTCTGTAATGTTATCTTCCATGGCACGGATTGGCAACCAGAATCCGAAACCCGCCCCCGCCCTTCGGACTTCCTTGGGGCCATATCCAAATTCGATAACGTTGTAAAACACATGCGAAAACCGGCACAAGCTGGTTATGCTGATGCCGTCATTGTCACGTTTCCTGCAATGAAGGCGGCGGCCTGGAGGAAGAAAGCCCTGCGGCCGGGGCCGGTTTTTTTTCTCCTGAGCCTTTTTGCGGATTCATCCAATGCCTTCGCCCGAAATTTACAAACTCGGCCTGTCGGCCTCAGACAGTTTGAAATTTTCCGGCTCCGGCATTGGCTGAATCTTTTCGCAAAAATCCTCAATGTCGTTTCAAAAACCAGCCCCGCCCTCCGGGCTTCCTTGGAAACCATTCCCAAGTTCGATAAGCCTGTAAAACACGTTGGAAACACCCTTCCAGGCTGGTTAACTCTAGATCGGCATTTAAATTCAAAGGAACTCTTGGTAAAAAACAATTGTCTCCGCTTGTTTCCAGAGAGTTGGCCATGTGGCGGGGCGGGGGTGGTTTGTTTGACTGCATTGGCGCGGTTTCGGCCAATTGCCGAAAGCACGCCGCAGGCAAACAAACCACACACGACCCGCCACGTGCGAAAACCGTCACAAGCTGATTATGCCCTGGTTGTGCCGATGCCGTCGTTGTCACGTCTCCCTGCGGTGTTTGACAAGAATTAAAAAAGATCTGATAATAGAAGACAATCCGTATGATCGGAAAAGGTGACGGCTGATTGCGGCCGGCGGTGAAATGCAGCGCGCAAATAACCATAAGGGGTGGAACAATGAAAAAGGCGGGAAAAATTTTGGGTATTGCTGTGGGGATTTTGGTTGTAGTGATCATTGTGCTGGTGGTGGCGGCCAAATTTCTGATCACCCCGGAGCGGGTAAGACAAACGGTGATCCCCATTGCCGAAAAAAACCTCAACCGGAGCGTGGCCATTGGCGACATTGATATCAGCCTGTTTTCCGGGGTGGTGATCCGGGATGTGCGCGTTGGCATGCAAAATGCCGATCAGGACTTTGTGGCCGCAGATGAAATGGTGCTTCGCTATCAATTGTGGCCCTTGCTGAAAAAACAGGTGGTGGTCGATGAAATCCGTCTGGAAAAACCGCAGATCCGCGTTGTCCGGAATAAAGACGGCACGTTTAATTTCAGCGATCTGCTCACAGGGCCGCCTTCGGCTGAGCCAAAAGAAAAATCCGCGGCTCCGGCATCCGAAGGCAAACAGGGCAATGGTATCAATCTGCTGGTCAGCCGGCTTCAGGTCAAAGACGGCACAGTGTTTTTTACCGACCACGGGGCTGGAACAGATGGGTTTGACTATGAGATCAGCGGGTTTAACGCCTCTGCCAAAGACATTTCCCCGGATCAGTCCTTTCCCTTTGAAATGGACGCCCGGCTCGGCCAGGCGCCGTTTTCTGCCAAAGGCACGGTCAATGCCGCAGATGCTCAAATTCAGGCCAATGTGAAACTCGATGGTTTTAATATCGCTGATTTTGCCCCTTATTTGGAAAACCAGGCCCGGGCCGCCATTGAAGGACTCCGGCCGGTTGTCTCGGGCACCATTGATCTCTCATCTCAAAAAATCCATACACAGGGACTTAAGATCACCCTTGGCGATGATGTGGTTTCCGTGGATCTGACGGTAACGGATTTTTTTTCCAAGCCTTTGAAAATTGAAAACCGCATCCATGCCGACAATTTAAATATCGACAAACTCATGGCCGCGCTTCAAACTCCCCAGCCCCGGCAAAAAGAAAAAGAGGGCAGGGCAGAGCCGGGTTCGTCTGATTCTTCAAAACCGGCTCCTGCTGGCCAAGATGGCCCCCTGGGCCCGTTTGATCTGCCGGTTGCAGTAAACGGGCAGGTCGATGTGGATAAGGCGGTTTACAAAGGCCTTGCCATGACTGACCTGAAGCTTCGCTATAACCTGATTAAAAACGTGCTTACCGTGGAAACCCTGGAAGCGAGGCTGGCCGAAGGCGCGATTTCCGGAAACGCCCGGGTGGATCTGGGTGTTGCCGGGCTTTCCTATGATTCTGATTTTTCCGTGCAGGAGATCAGCGCTGACGCCCTGATGTCCGGACTTTACCCAAAGGCTGCGGGAACGCTGCTGGGGCGGACATCGGCTGCGATCAATGTTTCCGGAAAGGGCACTGCCTGGGAGCAGATGCGCGATGCCTTAAGCGGGCAGGGGCAAGTTCGGATTTCCGAGGGAAAGATTGCCGGCAATGATTTTGCCGGCGGCCTGGCCCGGACCCTGGGCGCAGGGGATTTGAAATCCATTGATTTCAAATCATTTGAGGGCGATTTTGAAATTGAGGACGGAAAAGTCCGGCTGGTTTCCGATTTTGCCGGAAAGGATGTGAAAATGAAGCCCACCGGCACCATCGGCCTAAACGGCGCCCTGGACATGAACCTGAACCTGGCCCTGGCCCCGGGATTTTCCAGCCGCCTGTCATCAGACAGCCTTGTGGGCCAATTGCTTTCTGATGAGCAGGGATGGACCAGCATGCCCGTTGCCCTGGGCGGCTCTTTGGGAAAACCCCGTTTTGTTTTGGACAGGGCGCGCCTGCAAAAGCAGTTGACCGAGGAGGGAACCCGGAAAGTCATTGAAAAGGGGCTGCAGAAATTGTTTCAGTAACCGCCCTGGCCGGTTTTTTTCTCAAAATCCACCAGGATTTTGAGACTGCCCTTTTGCCGGGCATGGGCAAAGGCCTGTTCAAACCGGTAAAACGGATAGATTTTTTCAACCAGGGCGCTGACATCAACCCAGCCGCGCTCCAGACAGCGCAGGGCCAGAGCAATGTCTCCGCATCTTGAGCCCAGGATGCGGATTTCATCGACCACGACCGTGGAAAGGTCAATCCGGGAAGGATTGCGGGACGTGGTTTTCACAACAACCGTGCCTTCTGGCCGCACCAGGCAAAGAGCGGTTTGGATGCCTTCAGCAGCGCCCGTGGCATCCACCACCAGATCAAACAGCCCCATCCGGCTTCTGAGCGCCTGGGCCGGCTCTTCTGCGGCGGTCTGCACCGTGGCAATGCCGGCGGACTCTGCAATGGCGAGTTTCCGGGCATGGCGGCCGATGAGCGTGACCCGCCGGCTTGCATGGACAAGGGCCATTGCTGAAAGCAGGCCCATTTTGCCGTCGCCCAGAATTGCGATTTTGTCCGTGTTGACAACATGGACCTGCTGGGTGATTTCCAGTGCCGCAGCCAGTGGCTCGGCAAATACGGCCTGCTCCGTGCCCAGCCCCTGAGGGATCTCGTGCAGGTTTTTTGCGGGCACGGCACAGTATTCGGCAAAGGCGCCGTTTCTGCCCCGGATTCCAATGACCTCCCGGTTTTGGCAATGGCGGGGATCGCCGGCGGTACACCATGGACATACGCCGCAGCCGCAGTTGATATCCGCGGTCACTGCCTTGCCTTCCAGCCCCGGTTGCCCCGGGGCCCGGCATACCACCCCGGCCATCTCGTGGCCGGCAATTCCGGAAAATCGGGCATAGCCCTCAAATATTTCCGTGTCCGTGCCGCAGATGCCGGCCATGGAAACCTTCACCAGGGCCTCGTTTTCACTGATTTCCGGCAGGGGGGCTTCTTCGGTGATCACCTGCCGGTTTTTAAACCGGATGGCTTTCATGGTTTTCATCGGCACATCCGGCTATACCTTGGTGTGATCAAATCCCCAGGCCCCGGTTTGCTCGTCCTGAAACATGTCCTGGAACACGTTGGGAAATTCCTTTTTGCAGATCCTGGCAATCTGATCGCCCACCAGCCGGATTTCCTCTTCTGCATGCGCGGACGTTCGCATGGAAATGATGTGGCGCCAGGCCCGCAGGTTGCCGGTAACCATAATGGTGGTGCCGATGCCGATGGGTGCAAGGCGGCGGAACATGGAGGTGAGCATTTTTTTGGAGGTAAAATCGTCCATGTCGGCAATGCCGAAGATATCGGCCAGCTCCTTTTGGGTGTTTTCCAGAAAATCCACCACCTCCCGGAATTTTTTTTCTGCCTCCGGCTTGGATTTGGCAGAATCGGGGATCCACACCGGAAGATCATCCAAACGTACGTATCTGAGGCTTTCCTGGGAATAGGCCATGCCGGCGCGGTGGCGGACCAGTTCATGGGTAAATACCCGCGAGACGTCTTTGCAGATAAATGTGGCGTTCACGTGTTCCAGAACGGATCCATGGCCGCTTTTGAGCACGTTGGCCAGATACCGGTCATTGCCCCGGCGCACCCGGCCGACATTTGGGTTGGAGGCCTCGGGCTTGGCCGGGTCCCAGGGCTGCCAGGAGCGATAGCACATCCGGCCGGCAGCCTCGATCAGGTTTTCCCCGTCTGCGGCATTGTCGTCGGTTTGCCAGTCCGGGCTGCCGATATCTTTTAGATACGCGTTTAACCCTTCAGATACCAGGGTGGTTTTGGCCACCAGGTAGACCCTGGGTATGTCAATTTCCCGCATGATAGCCTCCTGTGTTGCTTGGTAAAGAATTTATCCGGTTTTTTCCGATTTTTTTGAAAACCAGGTTTTGATGACCGCATGGACCAGTGTGGCCAGGGGGATGGCCAGAAACAGTCCCCAGAAGCCCCACAATCCCCCGAAAACCAGAATGGCCACGATAATGGCCACCGGATGGAGGTTGACCACCCCGGACAGCAGCAGCGGCACCAGGATGTTGCCGTCAATGAGCTGGATGATGCCGTATGCGATTACGGTGTAGGTAAATTCCGGGCTGATGCCCCACTGGAAAAAGGCCAGCAGCACCACCGGGATGGTCATCACCGTGGCCCCGATATAGGGGATCAGCACGGACAGGCCGATAAACAAAGACACCAGCATGGCAAAATTGAGCTCCAGGAGGGTAAAGGTGGCATAGCTCACCGTCCAGACGATAATGATTTCCCAGATTTTGCCCCGGACAAAATTGGCCACCTGATCGTTGACCTCCTGCCATACTTCTGTGGCCAGGTCCTTGTTTTTGGGCAGAAACTTTTGAAACCAGGAAATGATTCTGTCCTTGTCCTTGAGGAAAAACAGGACCAGCAGGGGAACGAGCACAAGATAGACCAGAATGGTGATCAGGTTTCGCACTGAGGCCACTGAAAAAACCACCGCACTCTGGCCCAGGCGCGTGAGCTCGGTTTTTAAAAAATTGATCACCTGTTTGATCTGATCTTCCGAGACCAGTTCAGGGTAGCGTTCCGGAAGCTGCATGAGCTGTTGTTGGCCGTTTGTGATCAGGGCGGGCAGTTCCTGGATCAATTGAGCGATCTGCCTGGAAAGCAGGGGCAGCAGCCCAATGATCAGGGCAAGAAAACAGATCATAAAAAGGGCAAAAGCCAGGGTAACGGCAATGGCCCTGGGAATGCGGCAGGTTTCGAGCCGGGATACGATGCCTTCGAGCAGGTAGGCGATGATCAGGCCCACAAACACCGGCTGCAGCATCCGGCCCAACAGAATCACCAGCAGAAATCCGCCCAGCAGCATTGCCCAGAGGATCACCACCTGGGGATCGGAAAATTTCCGGTGAAGCCAGTCCCGCATACTCCGGATCATTGAAGGCCTCTCAACGGACATGGCTTTCAAGCCAGGCTTCAAGATCCGTTAAAACCTGCTGCCGCCGGGACGGCTCTTCATTGTAGATTTCATGAAACAGGCCTGGATATACATGCAGGGTTTTGTCCGAAGCTCCGATATGTTCGAAAAATTTGCGGGAAGCGCCGGGATCCACCAGGCGGTCATCGCCTGCGGCCTGCAGCAGCAGGGGGACGCTCAGCAGGGGCGCATCCTGATTTGTCCGCTCCATTGTTTTGGTGATTTCCATAAACAAACGGGCGCTGACCCGGTCAAGGACCAGAGGGTCGCTGATATAGGCCTGGACCACCGAATCGTCGTGGCTGATATGTTCGGGCGTCAGCTGGTTGTCAAAGGTGAGCTGCGGCCGGATGCGCGACATAAGCCGGCCAAGGGCGGCTTTTACCGGGGGAATGGAAATCGCCGGGGCCAGGGCGGGAGATGATGCGATCACCCCGCTGACAGTGTCGCCAAAACGCTGTGCAAAGCGCAGCACCACAAGGCCGCCCATGCTGTGGCCCAGAATCAGCATGGGCAGATTTTCATCCATCTGCTGCCGGCATTTTTGGATCACCTGCATCAGGTCGTCTGTCAGGAGATCAAAGTCCCTCACATGACCCCGCGACCCGCCGCTTTGCCCGTGTCCCCGCTGGTCATGGGCAACAACCCGGATGCCTCTTTCGTTCAAAAATTTCGCCATTTGTTCATACCGGCCCGAATGTTCGCACAGACCGTGGACGATGACCATGTATGCGCGCGGGTCAGAGCCGGCCGGAAAGTGCCGGATAAACAACGGGGTGCCGTCTTTGGCAATCATCGTTTCGGTTGATTGTGAAGGGGAAGCTGACATGACTGCGTCCTTTTTTTGAGGGTTGTTCGCATTGCAATAAATGACAGCCTCAAAGACGGCATTGTTTAAATGCCGAGCTTGGACAGAAAAATACAGATATCGTTTACCGTGTCCACAAGCCTGGGATGGGATGTGCGAAAATCCCGGACTGATTGGCGCAGTCCCTGGATGGAGGTCTCCAGCAGATTGGGGTCCAGCTCTTCGCGGGTGGCTTCGTGGGCCGAGGCCTTGGTGAATTTTTTGATGCTTTCGGCCCGCTGCAGGTCGGTTTCAGCCAGGTCTGTGATCTCTTCGTTTAAGCGGCTGAGCAGTTCGTAGTATTCCTGTTTTTTGTTTTCCGGGATGTTTCCGGAAGTCTTGATTTTCTCCTCAAGTTTTGACAGTGTGTGCTTGAGCATAGGCCATCCTTGTTGTCAGGTTTTTTTGCAATCCTAACGTAATCTGGGTTTTATGACAAGATTGTTTTTCTTTTTATGTGGGTGGATACAAACGCTTCCGGCGGCTGTGGCGGGCAATGACAAATCCCTGTGAAGCCTGCGACATGGAGGAAAAGGTGTATGTCTGCTGCGGCCGGCACCCGGAAACCGGATTCCGGATGCCCCTGCAGATTGGTGAAAAACGGACGGTTCTGGCCTGCCCGTGCCTGGAGGCTTCAGGCAGGTGCACGGTCTACAGCCGGCGGCCTCAAGCCTGCCGGGCATTTTTCTGCGATGGGTTTGACACCTTCACATTCATGGCCGATATTTTCCCGGTCCCGACGTCCTGATATCTGTCCTCTGTCTTCTGCCTTCCGCCCTCTGCCCTCTGTATTCCAACCTCCGTCTTCTGCACCTATCCCTTGTATTTTCCCACAATGGCGATGCTGCAGATGTTCTGGAACGGAAAACCGCCCAGGTTGTGGGTCATTCCCAGCTGCGGGTTTTGGATCTGACGTTCCCCGGCCCGTCCATGGAACTGGAGATACATCTCGTAGAGCATCCGCAGCCCGGATGCACCTATGGGATGGCCGAAGCATTTCAGTCCCCCGTCGATCTGGCAGGGCACCTGGCCGCCGCGGTCGTAGAATCCGTCCATGATGTCGTGGACAGCCCTTCCGCGCTGGGAGATGTGCAGATCCTCGTAGGTGACCAGCTCTGTGATGGAAAAGCAGTCATGGAGTTCCATCATGCTGATTTCCTCTCTGGGGTTGTCAATGCCGGCCTCCTTGTAGGCCTCAGTGCTGCACTTTGCAGTGGTCATGAAATGATCCCCGTCCCAGTCGTTAAAACCGATTTCCTCGCCGCTGCTCAGGGCCAGCTGCAGGGCTTTGACAGATACAAAATCCTTTTTCCCCATCTTTTGTGCGATTTCCGGGGTCGTGACAATGGCGCAGGCCGACCCGTCGCTGACCCCGCAGCAGTCAAACAAACCCAGGGGATGAGCCACAATCGGGGCGGCCATGACCTGGTCCTCGGAGACTTTTTTTTGCAGATGCGCCTTGGGGTTCAGAGCCCCGTTTTCATGGCTTTTGGCCGATACGTGGGCCATGGCCCGTTTCAGATCCGCGTCCGGGATCCGGTACTTGGCGGCATAGGCGCTGGCCAGCTGGGCAAAAGAGCCCGGGGCGGTCAAATTCGGCCACCATTGCCACATGAGCGAGCCGGTGTTGGAGCCGCCTGCAGGCAGTCCGCCGTAGCCGGTATCCTTGAGTTTTTCCACACCCAGGGCCAGGCAGATGTCATATGCCCCGGATGCCACTGCATAACAAGCCCCCCTGAAAGCCTCGGTGCCGGTGGCGCAGTAATTTTCCACCCGGGTGACCGGAATCATGGGCAGCCTGAGAGTGGTGGCCAGGGGCATGGCGGTTTTGCCCACGTTGACTTCATCCATGCACGTGCCAAACCATGCGGCCTGGATATCTGCCGGTGCAATGCCGGCATCGGTCAGTCCCTCTTCAAAGGCTTCAAGCATGAGTTCTTCTGCGCCCACATCCCATCTTTCCCCGAAACGGGTGCATCCCATGCCGATGATTGCCACTTTATCCCTTATGCCTGTTGCCATATTCTGCCTCCTCATTTATCCTATGCTGTTCCGAAAATTCTTTGTTGCGGGTTTTCGGATTGATCAAATCGAAACGGATCGTTTTTCAGGGTGCTGTTTTGGCTTCCTGTGGTGACATCAATGCAAACAAAGCGGCATTGGCGTCATCAATGGGCTCTGCTCCGGTCATGTCCATGATTTGTTCAAAGTTTTCAGCCACCTCTTCGGGGGTGGGCGGGTTTTCGCCGCTGCCCAGCCTGGCGCCTTTGCCGGTGAGAATGGCGGCCCGGTTGAAATAGCCCATGCCGGCATTGTAGATACGACCCGATTCCCGGCACTGATCGCTTGCCAGATAGACCACCATGGGCGTGACCAGTTCGGGCTTCATCCGGTCGAGCATTTCCCGGGGCATAATGTCTTCGGTCAGTCGGGATGCGGCCAGGGGGGCGATGGTGTTGACGCAAATGTCGTATTTGGCCCCTTCCAGTTTCAGGGTGTTCATCATGCCCACCAGGGCCATTTTGGCGGCCGAATAATTGGCCTGGCCGAAGTTGCCGTATAGTCCGGCCGCCGAAGTGGTCATAATCACCCGGCCGTAGCCCTGGGTGCGCATGACCTCGAATGCCGGGCGGCTCACGTTGAAAGCGCCGTTTAAGTGAACCGCCAGCACTGCGTTCCAGTTTTCGGGTTCCATCTTGGTAAAGCTTTTGTCCCGAAGGATTCCGGCGTTGTTGATCACGATATCCACCCGGCCGTAATGTTTAAGGGCGCAGTCAATGATGTTTTGTCCGCTTTCGGCGGTGGCCACGTTATCATAATTGGCAACTGCCCGGCCGCCGGCCGCAGTGATTTCATCCACCACCTGCTGGGCCGGTGCAGCAGAGCCCCGGCCTGTGCCGTCTCTTGCACCGCCCAGATCATTGACCACCACACTGGCGCCCCGGGATGCCAGTTCCAGGGCATAGGCCCTTCCCAGGCCTCCGCCGGCCCCGGTGATCACCGCCACCTGGCCGTCAAAACGGATTTTCGCCATTTCTTCGACTGCTCCGGCAACGGGCCGGGCCTTCCAGAAGTAGTTGACAAAACCGCGCTCCTTGTCCTGGGTGCGTTTGCGAAACACCATCTGCATGGGCAGTCCCACCTTGACTTCAGATAGCTTGCAGTCGGTGAAATCGGCCATGAACCGGCCGCCGTTGTCAAACTGAATCATGCCGTAGATGTGGGGCGGGTCATAGGATACCGCCAGCATATCACCGGTAAACGTCTTGACCCGTGCGGGCTGGCCGGCAAACTCGTAATCCTGCTGGGTGTGGCGGGCTGTGCATCCGGGATTGACGCACACTTCGGTTTTGGGAAACTGGGGCGTTTCGCAGTTGCTGCATTTGCCGCCCACCAGCCCAAGGATCATTTTGCGTTTGCGCCACAGGGTGGTCATGGCCGTCTGGGTGGGGGCTTCTGCCCGGATGCCCATCTCCGGCTCCAGAAGATCCCGGAACACCAGCCACTTGGGGTAGTTGTCAACAGATTCCCGGTTGTCCAAAACGCTTTGAACCCTGGGCGTTTGTTTGAACCGGGCGATTTCTTCTGTGACTGTAAAGCACAGGGCATCACTTCCCTGGCCGAATCCGGCCACCACGATGTTTTCACCGGGCTCTGCGGCATCCAGGGCTGCGGCCAGCATCAAAAGTGCGTGGGCAGAACCGGTATCCCCGCAGACTTCGTGCATGTTGTCCATGACCTTTTCCGGGTCTGCCCCCAGTTTTCGGGCGATTTTTTTGTGCTCGGCCTTGAAATAGCAAGGATAGACCAGTCGGTCGATTTCATCGATACCCAGATTCAGCTTTTCTAAAAGCCCGTTGACAGCCTGGGGAATAATCTTTGAATAGCCCTCATCTCTTACCCAGCGCTCCTCCCAGGTATAATCGAACCGGTTCTGTGCTCCCCGGTAATGGTCCACAAAATCGCAGGATACGCAATAACTTCCCTGGTACTGGGCAATCACGTTTTTGCTGCCCACCACAAAGGAGGCCGCCCCGTCTCCGTACCACATCTCGTAAAAACCCCCGGGCTTGGTCTGGCGGCAGTCTGCGGCCGTGATCAGCAGGGTTTTGTCCGTTTTTCCCGCAGCCGCGTCCAGAGCGGTGGCCAGGGCCGTGGTCCCGGCCTTCTGGGCGGCGGTGAAATCCGCAGACGTGATGTCCTCGCGAAGATTTAAGGCGGTGGATACAATGCCGGCGTTTTGCCGGTCTGCAAAGGGAAACGAGGTGGATGCCAGATAAATCCCGTCAACAGTTTCTTTGTCCGCTTTCTGCAGGGCGTTTCTGGAAGCTTCCACGGACATGGTCAGTGCGTCTTCGTCCCAGTTGCACATGGAGCGCTCGCCCTGGGCCACCATGACAATGGCCGGGGCAAACCAGCCCATGGCCTGGTAGATGGCTGAACGCGAAAGCCGAAGCCGGGGTATGTATGCGCCGTATGAAGTGATGCCGATCATGTTTTCACTCCTTTTTTTTATTTTTAAAGTGTTGGCAGCGGTTCAGACAATTTATAGGGCAAAGAGTTTCTCAATGAGCTGGGATTTCATCACGTCTCCGCTGATTTTGAGTTTGCCCGCGGTAAAGGCCTGCATGGCCGGCAGTTCGCCGTTGATCATGGCAAGAAAATCATGATCTGCCATTTTCAGTGTGCAGGTGGGGTTTTCATGGGTTCCCGGCGACACCGTGCAGGCTCCCTCTGATACAGCACAATACCAGTCACCGCCCGTATCCCCGGAGATATGATACTGAAAGACCACGTCCACGCCCCTGGCCGCATCCGGGTTAAAGGCCCGGGGCATGGCTTCAAACACGGCGGCCGGATCGGTGAATTTTTTCGAATCCGCGGATTCTCCATTATCTCTGGCCGGCCGGGAAAACGCGTTGATCACGTCTGCCACCTGCTCGTTTAATTCCCTGTATTCTTTGCCGTCTTTCAGGGACTGGATCTGATTGAGTGTGCCTTTCACCTGTTCGGCCGTGGGAATCGATTCCGGATCTCCTGCCACGGCGCCCGGGCCGGTGATGACTGCGGCGCGGTTAAAGCTGCCCATGCCGGCGTTGTAAATATGGCCGGAAACCGGACATCTCTCAGAGCAGAGAAATATCACCAGTGGTGAGACAAATTCAGGGCGGAGCTTGTCGAGAAATTCGGCGGGCATTACGTCCTCGGTGAGCCGGGAGGCGGCCAGGGGGGCGACGGTATTGACAAAAATGTTGTGGTTGCGGCCTTCGAGCTTGAGGGTGTTCATCAATCCCACCAGACCCATTTTGGCGGCTGAATAGTTGGCCTGGCCGAAATTGCCGTAAAGCCCGGCGGCTGAAGTGGTCATGATGATCCGGCCGTAGCCCTTTTCGCGCATAACGGAAAATGCCGGCCGGGTGACGTTGCAGGCCCCGTTTAAGTGCACGTCGAGCACGGCCTGCCAGGTGTCGGGAGTCATTTTCACAAAGCTTTTGTCCTGCAGAATCCCGGCGTTGTTAATCAGGATGTCCACGGTGCCGTAGTTTTCCAGGGCGGTCTGCACGATGTTTTGCCCGCCTTCTGCCGTGGCCACGCTGTCGTAGCTGGCAACAGCTTCTCCGCCTTTGGCAGTGATTTCATCCACCACCTTCTGGGCCGGGGTTGCAGATCCCTGGCCTGTGCCGTCTCTGGCACCGCCCAGGTCGTTGACCACCACCTTTGCCCCCCTGCGGGCCAGGTCCAGGGCGTAAGTTCTGCCCAGGCCCCCGCCTGCGCCGGTGACAATGGCCACTTGTCCGTCAAAACGAATTTGGTCCTTGGGTACTTCGCCGTATTCAAATATGCCGTTTGTGATCACTGTATCGCCGGTTTTTTCATTGACCACCTCCCAGGCAGCCCGGCCGGGTTCAAGTTCCCAGATGCGGGTCTTGATAGGATCTCCCGGATAAAGGGCCTTTGAAAACCGGCAGTCCAATCTGTGCATGCGTTCGGGTTCGCCCGGAATCAGTTTGGCAATCAGGGCCCGGCATGCAAAACCGTGCGTGCACAGGCCGTGCATGATGGGTTTTTCAAACCCGGCCATTTTGGCAAATTCCGGATCCACGTGAAGCTGGAACACGTCTCCGGAAAGCCGGTATAAAAGGGGCTGATCCGGGGACGGATGATCCTTTGTCTCAAAGTCAGGGGCCCGGTCCGGGATGGGGGTTTGTACCTTTGGGGCGGGTTTTCCGCCGAACCCGCCGTCGAGCCGGGAAAAGATTTTGATAATGCTTGTAAACAGGCGCTTTCCACTGGAGTGACGTGTGATGCTTTTGCCTTCGATGATCGCACCCTTGTCGCCTCCCATGTCATAGATATCCGTGATTTCACCCTCGGTGATCAGCTCGCCTTCGGCGGGGATGGGATTGTGAAAGATCAGCTGCTGTTCGCCGTGCAGGATTCCGGCAAGGTTGACTTCGGCCTTGATTCCGAAATGCATCAGAAAGTCAAACACCGCTGCAACCCCGAAACTGGGAATCACTTTGAGATCCTTTTCATAGACGTAGTTGAGTTCCTCGAAACCCGCCCCCACGCCCAGGGCGTACAGGGCCGCATCTTTCCAGGTATACGGCGTGGTGACAGGGCCGATTTTTTTCCCGACGGCATCCAGGTTCAGGGCCATGGGCCTTCCTCCTTGATTTGATGGGTTGGCAATGTTTTGGAATCCCTAACAGATCGGTGTAGTTGGAATAAGTGTTATTTTATATAAGTTCGATAAGTTAAAGCTTTAGAGCGATTTATTCCAGCAAATGATGGGGAGAATCATAAAATGTTTTTTCATCGTATGTCAAAGGATTTTTCAAAAGCTTGCATCCATGCCGGCACACATGGAAAAAATCTGCTTTCGGTCAATGACATTGCCGGCCCGGTGCCGGGGGGCGGGCAAATTTTTGATCTTTTCTGAATCGGGTTTATTATGATAAGATAAACAGCGTTTTGCTATCGATTGGTTGATTTTTTACCCCAATGGAAAGGATATGGATTATGCCTATCGGACTGCTTGCAGCATTTGCTTTTCTGCCCATTCTGGTTGCACTTGTGCTCATGGTTGGCTTTCGATGGCCGGCCACCCGGGCCATGCCGCTGGCCTGGCTGGTGGCTGCCGCAGCCGGTGTGTTTGTCTGGAAAATGGACGTTGTGGTCGTGGCCGCCTCAACACTTCAGGGATTTGCCTCTGCCGTCACTGTTTTGCTGATTGTTTTCGGCGCCCTGATGATCTTATACACCTTGTCTGAAAGCGGGGGCATGGAGACCATTAATCACGGTTTCCACGGCATTTCCAGGGACCGCCGGGTCCAGGTCATCATTATTGCCTTTATATTTGAGGCATTTCTCGAAGGCGCGGCCGGATTCGGCACGCCTGCGGCCATTGCCGGCCCGCTTTTGATGAGCCTGGGCTTTCCGGCACTGGCCGCGGTTCTGGTGGCCCTGATTTTAAACTCCGTACCGGTTACCTTCGGAGCTGTGGGCACGCCTATTTGGTTTGGTCTCAAAAACCTGTCCCACAAGGTGGAGGGCGCCATCGCCCAGGCCGGCCCGGCGGGCATCGGGTTTTCTGACATGGACGGATTCTACATGTTTATCGGCAAGTGGGCATCGGTGTTTCATTCGGTCATGGCCTTTATCTTGCCCATTTTTGTGGTTTGTTTCATGACCCGCCTGTTTGGCCAGAACCGGTCCTGGAAAGAAGGCCTTGCAGTATGGAAGTTCTCCCTGTTTGCGTCAGCGGCCTTTGTGATTCCCTATCTGGGTTCGGCCTTTTTTATCGGCGAGGAATTTCCGGCCTTAATCGGCGGGCTCGTTGGTCTGCCCATTGTTTTGTATGCCGCGAAAAACAGCTGGTTTCTGCCGGAGCAGGCCTGGGATTTCGGTCCTCAGTCTGAGTGGGAGGCGGAATGGACCGGAGAGATTGCCACGGAAACAGATATTTCGTTTAAACCGCAAATGAGCCAGGTGCGCGCCTGGATGCCCTATGTGCTCATCGGTCTGATACTGGTGCTCACAAGGGTCCAGTTTCTGCCTCTGGTGGACTGGGTCAAGGCCTGGAGCATCGGGGCTTCGGGGATCCTGGGTCAGTCCGGCATCGACTATGCCCTCCAGCCCCTGTATAATCCGGGAGTTGTACCGTTTATCCTGGTGGCGGTGCTGACGGTGTTTCTCCACGGCATGTCCGCTGGAAAAGTCAAAAAGGCCTGGGGCCAGGCGTTTAAGCGCATGAAAAACCCCACCATCGCCCTGCTTTTTGCCGTGGCCCTGGTGCAGATTTTTAAAAATTCCAGCATGAATCCCATGGAATATGCCTCCATGCCCCTGTCTATGGCACAGGCCGTGGCCGCGGTCACCGGCGGGTCCTGGCCCTTGTTTGCATCATTTATCGGTGCGCTGGGCTCGTTTATCACCGGCAGCAACACGGTATCAGACCTGCTGTTTGCCGAATTCCAGTATGATATTGCAACAGCCCTTGAACTGCCCCGCCAGATTATCGTGGCCCTGCAGGCAGTGGGGGGCGCCATGGGCAACATGGTCTGCATCCACAATATTGTTGCCGCATCGGCCACAGTGGGCCTGGTGGGCATGGAAGGCGTGATTTTAAAGCGAAATGTGATTCCCCTGCTTCTCTACGGGGTCGTGGTGGGCATAATGGGAATGGTTTTTGCCTACATTATTTTTCCGGGGGTGTTTTAAGAATCTCAAATCGGCAATCACCTTGGCTGACAGGGGGAGGTGAAAAAGGAGTTTCCTTTTTTATTTAACACTAACTGTAAAAAAGACCTTCTACGGTGCCATTCATTTATACATGGGATATGTTAAAGCAATGCAGAAAGGCATAAACAATGACGGATAAACAAGTGGTCCGCCGCTTTGAACAAATCGTGGGGGCCGGAAATGTCATGGCCGCAGAGGCTGATCGGCAGGCCTATGCCTATGATGCGGCCGTGCTCGATTCGGTGGTGCCGGCGCTGGTGGTCCGGCCCGAAACCATGGAGCAGCTCGGGCAGGTGGTGGCCCTGTGCAATGAAAACGGGCTGCCGCTGACCGTGCGCGGCTCGGGCACCAATTTGAGCGGCGGTACCATACCCAGCAGTACCCGGTCCGTGGTGGTGGTCACAAACGGGTTGGCCCGGATTTTGGAAATCAACACCGAAGATCTTTATGCAGTGGTGGAGCCCGGGGTGATCACCGCTAAATTTGCAGCTGCTGTTGCGGAAAAAGGACTTTTTTATCCCCCGGATCCCGGCAGTCAGGCCGTGTCTACCCTGGGCGGCAATGTGGCGGAAAATGCAGGCGGCCTGCGGGGATTAAAATACGGCGTGACCAAGGATTACGTCATGGGCGTGGAGTTTTTTGATGTCAACGGCGAATTGGTCAAATCCGGATCCAGAACCGTGAAGTGCGCCACGGGTTTTAACCTTTCCGATCTCATGGTGGGATCAGAGGGGCTTTTGGGGGTATTTGCCCGCATTGTCCTAAAACTCATTCCCCCGCCCAAGGCTTCCCAGGCCATGACCGCGGTGTTTGATTCCGTGGAAAAGGCCTCCGAGACCGTGTCCGCCATTATTGCAGACCGGATTGTGCCGTGCACCCTGGAATTTCTCGACAACTTCACCATCCGGACCGTGGAGGACTTCCGGCATGCGGGCCTGCCGGTGGATGCCGAAGCTCTTTTGTTAATCGAGGTGGACGGTCATCCGGCCGAAGTACAGGAGGATTCGGAAAAAATTCAGAAAATTTGCCGGAAAAAGGGTGCTGTCAGCGTCCAGGCGGCGGCCAACGCAGAGGAAAAGGATTTGATCTGGCAGGCCAGGCGCGATGCGCTGCCCGCACTTGCACGTCTGAAGCCCACAACCGTGCTCGAGGACGCAACCGTGCCCCGAAGCCGCATACCGGAAATGGTCAAAAAGATCAAGGAAATCAGCCAAACCTATAACCTGGATATCGGCACCTTCGGCCACGCTGGTGACGGCAACCTGCATCCCACCATTTTGACAGACAAAAGGAATCATGAAGAGTATGCCCGGGTGGAAAAGGCCATTGACGATATCTTTGAGGCTGCCCTGGCCATGGGGGGCACCCTTTCAGGGGAGCACGGCATTGGTCTGGCCAAGCAAAAATATATGGAAACAGAGACCAGCCGGGGCACGATCCTGTATTCCCGGATGCTCAAACAGACCTTTGACCCCAAAAACATCCTGAATCCGGGCAAGATGATCGGAGAATAGCCCATGGCAGATATCGCTGAACTGGTTCGGCTCCTAAAGGAGTTGGAAGACGATCTTGTTTCCTGCACCCGCTGCGGCATGTGCCAGGCCGTATGCCCCTTATACGGTGAGACCGGACGGGAAACCGATGTGGCACGGGGAAAACTGGTTCTTGTGGAAAATTTGAGCCAGGAAATTCTGGATGACCCGGAAGCGGTCAAAGAGCGCCTGGACAGGTGCCTGTTGTGCGGGTCCTGTGCGGCGGCATGCCCGGGCGGGGTGCCGGTGCTGGACGTGTTTTTAAAGGCCCGGGCCATTATCACCGGTTATTTGGGCCTGTCACCATTCAAAAAAGCCATTTTCCGGGGGTTTTTGTCCAATCCGGATCGGTTTGACAGCCTGATGCAATGGATGGGCCGCCTGCAGGGGCCCTTTACCCGGAGTGTGAACAAAACCCTCGGTTCCTCCTGCGCCCGTTTCATGTCCCCGGTTATCGGTGATCGCCATTTTATGCCCATTGCCGCCGAGGCTTGGCACAAAAAGGCCCATCGGGACTTTTCAGAGCCCAGGCAAAGCGGTCGGACCCGGGTGGTTTTCTACCCCGGCTGTCTGGTGGACAAGGTCCTGCCGCGTGTTGCAGAAGCGGCCATGGAGGTGTTTGCCTTCCATGGGGTGGATGTTTATGTGGCCGCCCAGGTGCCCTGCTGCGGGATTCCGGCTTTATCCGCCGGGGATGTGCAGACGTTTTCCCATTTGGTGGGAAAAAACATCCGGATTTGGCAAGACCTGGATTTTGACTATCTGGTCACCCCCTGCGCGACGTGCACTTCCACCATCGCCAAGCTCTGGCCCGCCATGGAAACCTATATCACCGGCGATTCCGGGAAAATCCGGGATCAGATTCCCGGCATTGTTGAAAAAACCCGGGATATCAATGCGTTTTTCGTGGATGTGATGGGTGTGCAGGCAAAGCAACCGGCCGATTCTGGAACCGTGACTTACCATGACCCCTGTCATTTGAAAAAGTCTTTGGGGATTGCCAAACAACCCAGAACCATACTGGCGGCGGCCGGCTCGCTGCAGCTTTCGGAGATGTCTGATGCAGACCGGTGCTGCGGGATGGGCGGCAGTTTTAACCTGGCGCATTATGAATTGTCCAAAAAAATTGGCGCCAAAAAGCGCGATGCCATTTTGGCCACGGGCGCGGATACTGTGGCCACGGGGTGTCCGGCCTGCATGCTGCAGATCATTGACCTGCTCTCCCATGCGCAAAGCAGCATCCGGGTGTGCCATCCCATTGAGTTATACGCCCAAAGCCTCAGGCAAACCGCCGGCCCGGCCAGGGCTGAGAATCAAAAATGACCCTGATTCACTAAAGGACAAACCGTCATGAACAGATCCGAAGTTACAGCACAGTTTACACAAAAGGCCCGGGCGGTTTCGGCCACCGTGAAAACCGTGTCCACAATGGACGATGCCCTGGCCCATGCCGTGGACGTGTGTGCGCAAAAACAGGCCTGCGCCATTCTGGCTTCGGGCTGCGAGCACGCGCTTTCTGACCCGGCCGAGGAGTTGTGCGGTTTAAAGCAGTGGGAAAAACTTATTGCCGCCCCGAATCTTGAAGACCGGGACGCCCAATCTCTGAAATCGTTGTGCCGGCCGGCCGGCATCGGCCTGATCCAAAGGGGACTGGCCGCCTATGCCGGCGGCATTGATGTGGGGTTAACCCTTGCCGATTTTGCTATTTCCGAGACTGGTACCCTGGTGATCAACTGTCCGGATGAGGACCTGCGTCTGGCCACCATGATCAGTGAAGTGCATGTGGCCGTGCTCAATGCCGGCGATATTTACGCGGATTCTTATGATATCGCTGACAAGCTATCCGGGTTTTTCGCCAAATCCGATTATACCGCATTTATCACCGGCGCCAGCCGCACAGCCGATATCGAGCGGGTCCTTACCCTTGGCGTGCACGGCCCCCTGGACCTGCACGTTTTGATCATTGACGGGCAATCCTCTTCGTAAGGGAGATTTTCATGCAGACAGCAGACAATCTGGGGCAATACCGCAAGCAGTTGGCAGAGGCCCTGGGAAATACATTTCAGCGAAAGGCCCTGGACAATTTTGCCGTGGCCTACCGCGACGGCCGGGATGCCAATTTCGCCGGCATTGACCGCGACGGACTGATAGAAAATATCGGCACGGCAAAGGATGCAGCCATGTCCCGGCTCGATGAACTCTTTCGGCAGTTTTGCCAAAAGGCCGAGGCCGCCGGGGCAAAGGTGCATTTTGCCGGCTCTGATGTGGAGGCCAATGAGATCATTTCGCAGATTGCAGCAGAGAACAACTGCTCCCGGATTGTTAAATCCAAGTCCATGACCGCAGAGGAAACCCTGCTGAACCATTTTCTGGAAAACCGGGGCTACGAGGTCATTGAAACCGACCTGGGCGAGTGGATCATTCAGCTGCGCGGCGAGGGGCCCTCTCACATGGTCATGCCCGCCATTCATCTTTCCAGAAACGAGGTTTCCCGTCTGTTTTCGGAAGTGACCGGAAAGCAGCAGGACACAGACATTGAAAAACTGGTCAAGGTGGCCCGCAGGGAGCTGCGCCAGCGTTTTGTCAGCGCGGACATGGGGGTTTCGGGCGCCAATTTCGCCATTGCTGAAACCGGTACCCTGGGCATTGTATCCAACGAGGGAAACGTGCGCCTGGTGACCACCATGCCCCGGGTGCACGTGGCCCTGGTGGGTATTGACAAGCTGATTCCAACGGTCTTTGAAGCCCTTCAGGTGTTAAAGGGTCTGCCCAGAAATGCCACCGGCCAGGCCATCACCTCATATGTGACCTGGATTACCGGTGCCAATCCGTCTGCAGCCTCGGGTTCTGGCAGAAAAATCATGCATATCGTGTTTCTGGACAACGGACGAAGCGCTCTGGCAAAGGACCCGGTTTTCTCCCAGGCCCTTCGCTGCGTGCGGTGCGGGGCGTGCGCCAATGTCTGCCCCATCTACCGCCTGGTGGGCGGGCATGCATATGGGCACATCTATATCGGTGCCATCGGATTGATTCTGACCTATTTTTTCCACGGCCGGGACAAGGACAAGAACCTGATTGAAAACTGCTTAAACTGCCAGGCCTGCAAACAGGTGTGCGTTGCCGGCATTGATCTGCCCCGCCTGATCCGGGAAGTGCACACCATGGTGGAGCAAGGGGGAAAAAAGCCGGTGCTCAGTTCCCTGGCCGGGTTTGTGCTCAAAAGACGGCCCTTGTTTCACGCGCTTTTGCGAAGCGGCCGATACGCCCAAAAGCCGGTTACCGGAAACACCCCTTACATGCGGCATCTGCCCGGGATTTTTTTTCGCGATCACGAATTTAAGGCCCTGCCGGCCCTGGCCAAAAAACCCTTCCGGGATCAGTGGGATCCGGTCCCTTTTTCACCGGCCCGGCCGCAATACCGGGTGGCCCTGTTTTCCGGATGTCTGCAGGACTTTGTATACCCTGAGCAGCTTTTGTCAGGCCTGGAGCTGCTGGCAGGCGGCAGAATCGAGGTGGTTTTTGTCCGTCAGCAGGGCTGCTGCGGTCTGCCCCTGTATATGCTGGGCGAACATGAGGCCGCCGCAGACCTGGCTGCCTGGAACATCGGAAATATGGATCCCGGCGACTACGACTATATTTTGACTTTCTGTGCCTCGTGCGGATCCCACATGAAGGAGAACTACCCGCATCTTTTGGCCAAACATTCCGGCGTCGGGGTCAGGGCCCGGCAGTTTGCGGAAAAAGTAATTGATTTCAGCTCCTTTGTCATGCGCATGGGCCTGGGAGAGGACCAAGGGCAAGAGGCCCGGGCGGAAAAAACCAGGGCTGCCTATCACGCCCCCTGCCACCTGTGCCGGGGCATGGGCGTGCGCCAGCCGCCCCGGGGGCTTCTGGAAAGGGCAGGGTATGAATATGCGGCCCATGGCGAGGAAGAGACCTGCTGCGGGCTGGGGGGGACGTATTCCTTCAAGTTTCCGGAAATTTCAGCCACGATTCTGGACAAAAAATTGGCTGCGGTCTCCGAAACCGGGGCCGACATTCTGGTCACCGATTGTCCGGGATGCGTGATGCAACTGCGGGGCGGGGCAAAAAAGCAGAAACGGCCCTTTGCAGTGCTGCATATGGCCGAGGCCATCACCGGCGGGAAAGTCAAATAGCGGTTCAGGGTTGCAAGTCCGGGGTTTTATGCTACTGCTGTATGATTTTTTTCGGTTTCCACACGGTTGCGTCCGTTTGCCTTGGCCGCGTACAGGGCCCGGTCCGCCCGGAGCAGTGTGGTGTCGATATCTTCTGTTGGCCGGTACAGGGCCACGCCAATGGATATGGTGACGCCGAGCTCCCCGGAAATGTCGGGAAACCGGAGGCCGGCAACCTGGGAACGCATTTTTTCCGCTTTGACAGCCGCTCCGGCAATGGGCGTCCGGGGCAGCACCAGCAAAAACTCCTCCCCGCCGTAGCGGCCGAATGCGTCGATATTGCGGATGTCCCGGGATATGCTGCAGGCGATGTGACAAAGGATTTCATCTCCTGCCATATGCCCGTAAATATCATTGACCTGCTTGAAATGATCAATGTCGAGCAGGCATATGGAAAAGGGTGTTGCCCCCCGGCTGCAGCGGTTTGTTTCCTGGGTGAGCACCTCGAATAATCGGCGGCGGTTGCTGACTTCTGTTAAGGGATCAATATTGACCAGCTTGTCGATTTTTTCGATTGCACTGCTCAGTTCCTGGTTGCGCAGGCGCAGTTTTTCCCGGAGGCTGCTGATATATCCGCCGATAACCGACATGGAAAACAAAACCAGTGCAAAGGCGATGATCTGTATCCATTCCAGGGAGGCATTCAGCGCTTCGGGCTTTTTTGTCCAAAGGACGAAAATCAGAAGGACATAAAGAGACAGGATCCAGAGACATGCCATGAGAAATCCCCGGGTATCGAGTTCCAGTATTCCGTATATTATTGCCAGCAGCAAAACCAGCATGAATATGGCCCGGGCATGGCCGTGTTCCAGAAAATACATCACATACAGGGCGGGAAGGCAGGACACCGTGATATGCAGGGCAGTGAGGCTGGGGTCCCGGAATTTCAGGTTGATGTTTTTCCGGATCAGAAACAGGATGGTGAAATTGATGACAAACACGAATGCGGCAAAATGATAGATCACTTTTTCCGGCAGCAGGCCCTGGGACCAGCACAGCACCACCAGGCTCATGGGTACCAGGTAGGTGGCAAAGGCCATGGCGTGGCGCCGCATGCGCAGGGTTTGTTTTTGTTTTGTATGGTTGTCAATCATGGCTGAACCATATACAATTTAAGGAGGCGTGTTATGCTCGATGCCCAACAAACGGCCCTGGTGGTCATTGATGTCCAGGGAAAACTGGCCCGGACCGTATCGGATTCCCAAAAGGTGGTGAGCAATGTCGAAAAACTGATTCGCGGTGCCAATCTTTTTGAGCTGCCGGTTATTGTCACCGAGCAGCATCCCGTGGGTCTCGGTCCCACCATTGAAGCGCTGCAGCCGCTTTTCACCAATGTTTCCATGGTGGAAAAAATGACGTTTAATGCCTGCATGACCCCTTATTTTGTCCAGGTCATGGAGCAGGCCGGCCGCCGCAAAATCCTGATCTGCGGTCTTGAAGCCCATATATGCGTGCACCAGACCGTATACGGGCTGCTGGGCCGGGGTTTTCAGGTGCATGTGGCCTCTGATGCCATATCCTCCCGGACCGCCTGGAACCGCAATATGGCCATTGAGCGAATGCGCGCCCGGGGTGCGGTGATTTCCACAACCGAGATGGCCCTTTTTGAATTGATGCAGGATGCCAATGATGACCGGTTCCGGGAGTTTGCCCGGATTGTTAAATAGTTTTTAGTTTCTATATTTTCAAGATATTTATTTGTGATTGACAGTAAAGGGTTTGCTGAATTATACATCAAGTGATGGAATCAAACGCTGGATTGAAACTGTTTTTTTATTATATTGATTTTTTATCCGTCCGGCAAGCTTTCTTTTGGAGGAAAAACCATGCCAGATGCCAAAACCGGTGCTTTAAAGGGCATTACCGTTATTGATCTGTCCCGTCTGCTGCCTGGGCCTTATGCGTCCATGATTCTCGCCGATCATGGTGCCCGGGTTATTGTCGTTGAAGACAAACGCTTTGCAGGTGAATTTTTCCCGGACAATGCGGTCAATCGGGGCAAGGAGCATATTTGCCTGAATTTAAAGTCAGAGGCTGGGAAAAAGATTTTTTTTGAACTGGTCCGGGATGCCGACGTGGTGCTCGAAGGCTTCCGCCCCGGTGTGACAGCCCGTTTGGGAGTGGATTATGAATCGGTCAGGGCGGTCAACCCGGCTATTGTTTACTGCTCCATTACCGGTTACGGCCAGAGCGGGGATTATGCCGGCATTGTGGGCCATGATTCCAATTATCTCAGCGTGGCCGGCGTGCTGGGCTTAATCGGCGAGGCAGATGGCCGGCCGGTGATTCCGGGCATCCAGATCGCGGACATGGCCGGCGGGGGGATGAATGCGGTGATCGGGATCATGATGGCCCTGTTTTCCCGTGAAAAAACCGGCAGCGGCCAGTACATTGACATTTCCATGACAGACGGGTGCCTGAGCCTGCTCTCGCTTGCCCTAAACATCCAGCAGACCGCAGGTCAGGCCGTGGAACGCGGCAACTGGTTTCTGTCCCACAGGTATGCCTGCTACAATACCTATGAAACCGCAGACGGCCGGTATCTTTCCATTGGTGCGGTGGAAAACCGGTTTTGGAAAAATTTGTGCGATTTTTTCCAGGTTCCCGAATACATCCCGCTGCAGTATGATGACGCACGCCGGAAGGAAATTCTTGATTTTTTCGAACAACAATTTCGCTCCCAAACCCTTTTGCACTGGCAGAAGGCCTTTGAAAGCGCCGAGATTTGCTGGGCGCCGGTAAAAGATCTTTCCGAGGCCCTTGCAGATCCGGTATTTTCCCAGAGGGATATGGTGCTGGAACTGGTCAGCCAACAGGGCCGGCGGCTGACGGCCCTGGGTGCGGTGGCCAAGTTGTCTCAAACCCCGGCCCGTGTTTCCCAGTTTCCGCCCGAATTTGGCGAAAACACCAGACAGGTGCTTGCAGAGCTTGGTTACAAGGATGCAGTAATCGATGACCTGGCCGGCCGGGGCGTGATCTGACCGGGGGCGGGCGGCTATTGTTGGTATTTGAAAAATATTGAATTGTTGATGCATACGTAAAAAGTCGGATTGTAAATGGTGCCACCAATTGTTCAATGATACAGGCGAAGGCTATAATGGCAACATCACTTGAAAAGGCAAAACAGAATCCCGAGTCCATGAAGGCCCGCATTCTTGAGGCAGCCCGGAAAATTTTCGGCGAATACGGGTTTCATGGCACAACCACACGCATGATCGCAAAGGCCGTGGATATTGATATCTCCACCCTCTATTATCACTGGGGGGAAAAGGGGGATTTATACGAAGCCGTGATCCGGGATATCAATGACGGGCTGGGAAACAAGCTTATCGAGGTGGAAACGATCATCAAAGGAAAACCCCTGGCGCAGCGTTTGGATATCGCCATTGAGCAGATGGTGGATTATTTGTTTGAAAATCCGGAAATATCCAACCTGACCCTTCACCGGTATTTCATGAAAACACGCCATGGAAGTATTCTGGATTTCCGGGTGCCGGAGTATCTCTCAGATATTGCCTATTCCATGGGGCTTGCCCCGGACCGCAAGGATGTGCCGGTGGAAGCCCGCATGAAAGTGCTTTATATCATGAATGCCATTCACAATTTTGTGTCCGGGGAAAATTTTTTCCGTCCCATGCTGGGTATGGAGCGGCGGCAATACATCCAGCATGCCAAAGATACCCTTCAGTTTTTCAATCTGGCCGCCTTTACATAAAAGCTGGTTTTATCGCGGGGGCTTTAGGTTGAGCTGCTTTAAGCGGTTTAGGATTTTTTCCTGCACCCGCAGCAGATCCTGTTTGAGAATTTCGAGTTCCTCCATGCGGCTTTCAATTTCCTTGAGCTTTCTTCTGCCGTAGGAATAGGCTTTTTTTAACTGCTGTTCCTCGTCTGTGTCAAAATTGCCCATGCCGATCATTTCCGCGATTTCATCCAGGGAGTAGCCCAGCCGTTTGCCGCGCAGAATCAGTTTCAGCCTTGCCCGGTCCCGGCGGTCGTAAATGCGGTGGTTGCCCTTGGTGCGCTCCGGGGTGATCAGGCCCTTTTCCTCGTAGAAACGAATGGCCCGCGTGCTGATATCCAGTTCTTCTGCCAGTTCGGAAATAGAGTATGTGATTTCTTTCTGGGTTTTCATCCGGGTCATGATGCTTGCTCCGATAGAATGGCGGTAACCGCTTTGCCGCACAGGGCCTCGTCTGAAGCGGATCCGTTGATTTGACAGGCCACGCGGGTGCCCTGCAGGCCGCATGCATTTTCCACGTAAACGGGGATGTAGTTGTCTGTGATGCCCCTGGACAATCCGGATTGCCCTGTATTTTCGATTTCAATGACCACATCCAGGGTTTTTCCGGTCATTTTTTCATAAAATTGCTGTTTCTTTTTCTCCCCCAGCCGCCGCAGCATCTGGCAGCGTTGTTTGATCACGGCTGCGGGAACCGGATTGTCAAACCCGGCCGCCCGGGTTCCGGGCCTGGGAGAGAACGGGAATACGTGCAGATATGTCACCGGCAGGGCTTCAATGAGTTCAAACGTGCGGGTAAAGGCGGAATCGTCTTCCCCGGGAAATCCCACGATAACGTCAACGCCGATTGCGGCATCCGGAAAAAGGCCATGGATGGTTTCAATGCGTTCTGCAAAGACTTGCGGGGTATAGGGCCTTTTCATTTTTTGCAGAATCGATGCATCCCCGCTTTGCAAGGGTATGTGAAAATGAGGGCAGATTCTTTCTGATTCATAAATTGTTTGAAGCAGGGTATCGGTGATTTCCGCGGGCTCAACAGACGACAGGCGGATGCGGTGGCCGCCGTTAACGGAATCCAGAAGAACAAGCAGGCCGGCGAGATCCATTTGCGGGGTGAGGTCTTGGCCGTATTTGCCGATGTGCACGCCGGTTAGGACAATTTCAGGTGAATTGGCATCAGCCAGGGCACGGAATTCGGAAATCACAGCATCTGCCGGCAGGCTTCTGCTTCGGCCCCTTGTATAGGGGACAATGCAATAGGTGCAAAAGGAATTGCAGCCGTCCTGGATTTTTAAAAAAGGCCGGGTCCGGAACACCCCTGCGGCCGGAGCGGGCATGGGCGCAAAACGGCGCGGCCCGGAAATATCGCTGTGCCGGATTATCGGGCTGTTAAAACAAGTAAGCGCCGGTTTTGGGGTGCCCAAATGTTTAAGAGCGCTTCCGATTTCAATGATCCGGTGCTTTTCGCCCTGACCGATGACATAATCCACGCCTTTGATATCGCCAAGCGCTTTGGGGTCATTCTGGGCATAGCAGCCGGTGACAACAATCACAGCATTGGAATGGCCGCGGACGGCTTTGCGGATGGCCTGCCTGGACTGCATGGCGGCTTTTTGGGTGACCGCGCATGTGTTGATTATGCAAAGGTCCGCATCTTCCTGCGGGCCGGCAAGCTTCCAGTTTTTTTGGCGTACAAATCCCGCTGCCAGGGATTCGGTCTCGGCCTGGTTGACTTTGCAGCCGAGGGTGATGATTTTAAGAAGCTTATTCATGGTTTTTTATTTGCCCTCAATCCAGCCGGCGGCCACAACCCTTTCATTCCGGTAGCATACGGCCGCCTGACCGGGGGTGATGGCTTTCTGGGGGTTTTGAAACCGCATTTCCGCCCGGTTGTTTTCCAACGGGTAGAGTTCTGCTTCCGCCCCGGCATGGCGGTACCGGATCCGGGCCCTGACTTCTATCGGGCCATGGGGCTTGCTGACCAGCCAGTTGACCTGTTGGATAAAGCATGTTTCCTTATACAATGAATTTTTATATCCCACAACCAGTCGATTGGCTGCAGGATCGATATCAATGACATAATAGGGGGATTGAGCCGGGCAGTCAATGCCCCGGCGCTGGCCGATGGTGTAGCGATGCAGTCCCTTATGGGTGCCGATGCGCTTATTCTGGGTATCCACGATCGGCCCGGGGGGAAAAATCCGTCCTTTTTTGGATTCAAGAAAATCTGCATAATGACGGTTCCGGACAAAGCAGATATCCTGGCTTTCCCGGCCGGAAAGGGGCTGTAAACCGTTTTGACGGGCAATTTCACGGACCTGATCCTTATTCATTTCTCCCAGGGGAAACAGGGCGCAGGATAGTTGATGCGGCCGCAGCATGGAAAGGAAATAGGACTGGTCTTTTTGCCGGTCCCGGCCCTGTAAAAGCTTGCATTGGTCACTGGTGTTCCGGATGCGGGCATAGTGACCCGTGGCCAGATGGGTTGCGCCCATTCGAGCTGCCGTTTTTAAGGCAATGCCGAACTTGATGTCCCGGTTGCATCGCACACAGGGATTGGGGGTGCGGCCGGACGCATAGGAACGGAGAAAATAATCCACGATGCGGTTTTCAAATTCCCGGCGGCAGTCGATGATTTTCAGCGGGATATCCAGGCTGCCCATAAGGGCTTGCAGACGGCTGGCGTAATTCTCCCGCCCCCGGCTTCCGGAGGCAGGAGAATTGTCGGTGTGCAGATGTTGTTTTTCTTCATATCCGGTCTGGAAATGAATGCCGAAAACCGATCCGTGCTCTTTTTTCACCAGATGGGCGGCCACCAGGGAATCGATGCCGCCGCTTACGGCAACGGCAATCGTCATTACGCGCCAACTGGGCTGTCGCTAACCAGCAGAGTGGCTGGATCCAGGTACAATTCGGCCTTGTCTTGCCGCTCTTGTTGGGCGGCAAGTGCCAGACGTTTGAGATAGACGCGGTCCTTTTCCGGATAAAGTTGTAGCATCAGGTCAAACAAGCCGGCAAACGGCGCAAAGGAAGCTGCTATTCCGGAGGAATCCACGGGCTCGTCTCTGTGGGTGCGAGCGGTAAACCAGAAGGTCATCTCACTTGTGGCCGCCAGGTCCTTGAGGCCGTTTAACTGGGGACGGCTTGTTTCATCAAAGGCAAACCCATCGATCATGATAAGGCGGGGCTGGAAGATTCCGTTTGCCATAAGCTCGGAAATGCGCTTCTGCACCTTGTCCAGGTTAAAAGTTTCGGTTTCAAACGTCATGATAAAGCGGTTGTACAGAAGCTGATCCCAGATTTTTTCGCCCTGGGATGCGTTGTCGGATTGGGTCAGCCGGTGAAAGACTTCCTGGTACCAAAGGTTGACCTTGTCCACCGGGTCTTCGGTGCTGATGTGCAGGACATTTTTCCCCCCGGCCATGGCATGGAGGGCCAGCTGGACGAGCAGGGCGGTTTTGCCCACTCCGGCCCGGGCAAGAATGGCGGCAAAGCCGCCATTTTCAAGGCTTTCGGCAGCACTGCCGCCGATCATCTTCAAAGGGTCGCGTAGCATGAGCGTATGATTCTGCATTGGCATGGATTCCTTATGGCAGTTTAATATCAATTCAATAACCGCTGCTTACACGGTAAATGGTTCCAAATCTGAATGAATGCGGCCGGTGTTTTACGACTTGCCGCCTTTTGACGCCTGTTCATTTTTTTTGGCGATTTCTTCGAGCACGGATTTGGGCACTTCCTTATAGGCCTCAAATTCCATGGTAAACTGGGCTTTGCCCTGGGTCAGGGATCTGAGCACAGTGGAATAGCCAAACATCTCCGCCAGGGGAACATGGGCCTCGATCACGGTTGAAATCCCTTCGTCATGGGCGCCGATAATAATACCGCGGCGCTGGTTCAGGGACCCCATGACATTTCCCTGAAATTCGTCAGGGGTTTCCACAACCACCTTCATCACAGGTTCGAGCAAAACGGGCTTGGCCTTGGGGTAGGCCTGCTGGAATGCCCCCCGGGCAGCTGCCTGAAATGCCATTTCCGAGGAGTCCACGCTGTGAAACCCGCCGTCTGTAAGCACCAGTTTGACCCCTGTCACCGGATATTTCATCCAGGGGCCCTTTTTCATGCATTCGGCAAATCCCTTTTCACAGGCCGGGATAAAATGGGTGGGGATAGCGCCGCCGGTGATTTTGCTTTGAAATTCAAATTCATCCTCCACAGGTTCCATGTATCCCATGACCCGGCCGAACTGGCCTGCACCGCCGGTTTGTTTTTTGTGAGTGTAGTCGAAATTGGCCTGCTGGGTGATGGTCTCCCGGTAAGCCACCTGGGGTTCGCCGGCAATGATGGAGGCGTTGTATTCCCGTTTCATGCGCTCCAGGTAAATTTCCAGGTGGAGTTCGCCCATGCCGGAAATCAGGGTTTCACCGGTTTCGGAATTAAAATGGGTCTGAAACGTGGGATCTTCTTTGGTAAACCGGTTAAGCGCCTTGGACATGTTGGTTTCAGACTTGTAATCCGCGGGTTTGACCGCCAGGGTGATCACGGGTTCCGGGATATACATCGAGGACATGGACAGGTTCATCCCCGGTTCGGTAAAGGTGTCGCCGGAAGCGCAGTCAATGCCGAAAAGCGCAGCGATAAACCCCGCCGGGATGGTTTCCACGTCCTCCATTTTATCTGCATGCATGCGAACAATCCGGCCTACCTTGATTTTTTTGCCGGTGCGCACGTTATAAATGGTATCTCCCTTGTCAAGGGCCCCCTGGTAAGTTCGGATATAGGTGAGCTGGCCATAAGGGGTATCTTCGAGCTTGAAAGCAAGGGCCACCAGTGACGCCTTGTTGTCGGCGGTCAGGCGGACCGGTTCTTCTCCCTTGGTGATATCCAGTGCCTGGGTCTCTACGTCATCGGGCGAGGGCAGGTAATCACATACGGCATTGAGCAGGGGATGGACCCCTTTGTTTTTATAGGCCGAGCCCATAAGCACAGGAGTCAGTTCGCGCCTGAGCGCTCCTTTTCGGATGGCCTTCCGGAGCATGGTTTCGGAAACCTCAGCCTCATCGAGAATCGCCTCGGTGAGTTCATCGGAAAACATGGAAGCCGCATCCAATAGCTCCTCGCGTTTCTCCATGGCCGTGTCAACAAGATCTTCGGGGATTTCGTCTGTTTTGACATGCTGGCCCTGATCGCCTTCAAAATACATGGCTTTCATGGAAATCAAGTCCACCACGCCGCTATGATAGGATTCCAGTCCCATGGGCAGCTGCAGGGCCACGGCATTGTGGCCGAGTTTTTCTCTCAGCTGATCAATGACCCGGAACGGGTTGGCGCCGCTTCGGTCACACTTATTGATAAATGCGATACTCGGGATGTTATAGCGCTTCATCTGCAGGTCCACAGTTATGGACTGGGACTGGACTCCGCCCACGGCGCAGAGCACCAGGATGGCCCCGTCGAGCACCCGGAGAGAGCGCTCGACTTCCATGGTGAAATCCACGTGCCCGGGGGTGTCAATGATGTTGATCTCATGGCCCCCCCAGGTGCAGTACGTGGCTGCCGAGGCAATGGTAATCCCCCGTTCTTTTTCCAGGGCCATGGAATCCATGGTGGCGCCCACTCCGTCTTTGCCCCGCACTTCGTGGATTTTATGAATCCGCTTGGTCAGATACAGGATTCGTTCAGTCAGCGTGGTCTTGCCGGAGTCGATATGCGCGCTGATACCGATGTTTCTTACGTGTTTAATGTCTTGGCTCATGTTTTGCGTTCACCTTCATAAAAAGAGATCATCTGTCTGTGGCTAAAAACTTTCTCTGTTATTCGAATTTGACCGTATTTGTCAATCTGTTTTTTTGTATTTCTTTATTTTTTTTCAAATCCGGCTGCAGATTCCACGAGATTGTCAAGAATCAGGCCGTAGAAACGGCTGCCGCCCCCGGCTGCTGTAAAAAGCCAGCCCATGTGCGTCAGACAGTTTGCGCAGATGGCAATTCGCCAATTGTATCCCGCAAACCAGGTAAATTCATCCGTGGGTGTTCCGGCTGCGGCACAACCCGGGGCCTGCTGAAAACACCCGATTTCAAACACAATGCCGTGAGGATTGGCAAAGGTATGGTGATGGGCGCCGTTGACAGCAATCCGTTCTCCGGGCCGGGTGATAAACGCCAGGCACTGCCGGCAAAGCAGGGCCGGCGGTTGGTTCGGAGTCGCTTCCGGAGAGCTTTTCTGCTTTACATGCCCGTCGGGTTTTCTGTCAAGCCCGGATTTGCATGCGATTCCGGTTTCTTGTCCCGGCGGTCGAAAATTCGTTATGACCGATTCCATATATATCATATTAAAATCATAAGTTCATTTAAAAAGGTTGTAAATACAAAAACATATTCGCAAACACTTGACACGGCCACCAGGGCTGGGGCAGAGTCTGGAAGATAACACCCACTTCCGGGCAGCCCGGAACTGCCCGGTCTTTGATTATTTGACAAAAAGAGCTGAAATTATGTGCGGCATTGCAGGTATCATATCCGCGCGCCATTCCATGGCCCACCTGAGTCGTCAGGTGCAGGAGATGGGATGCACGCAGAAACACAGGGGCCCTGACGGCAGGGATTTTCATTCCGCCGGGGTTTGCGGCTTAAATATCGCTCTGGGTTTTGTGCGCCTGGCCATTCTGGATCTGGCAACCGGTATGCAGCCCATCTGCTGTCCAACAGATGATACCGCCATTGTCTGCAACGGCCAGATCTACAATTATATTGAACTGCAACCGCAGGTGGCAGATCAGCCCTTTGTTTCCAGTGGGGACGTGGAGGTGGCCCTGCATCTGTACCGGCGCCATGGCATTGAATTTCTCCACCAGCTCAACGGCATGTATGCCGGGGCCATCCTTGATCCAAAAAAGGCAAAGCTGTTTTTGTTCCGGGACCGCTTCGGCATCAAGCCTCTGTATTATACCGAGGCAAACGGTGCATTCGCCTTTGCCTCGGAGATCAAACCGCTTCTGGCAGGCCTGGAAATCGCCCCGCAGCTTAACACGGACCGGATGGCCAGTTATTTTGTCTATCGCTATGTTCCCGGTGAGCAGACAATGTTTGACGGGATTTACCGGCTTCCGCCCGGTGCTTATCTGGAATATGACTTAAATGCCCGCGGATTTGCCATTCATCAATACTGGAATTACATTACCGGGCAGCAGGATACGGACCTGGACCTGCAAAGCGCCGCAGACGGCTTTTTCGATATTTTCCGGGATGCTGTGCGAATCCGGCTTCGTTCGGATGTTGAACTGGGCAGCTTTATCAGCGGCGGCATTGATTCATCTGCCGTGGCGGCTGCCGCCGTGGGAACGCATCCGGACATGCGCCTGTATACGGCATCTTTTGATGAGCCGGCCTATGATGAACTGCCTGAAGTCAGGCGGTTTTTGCAAACCCGCAGCCGCTGGTTCGCCCAAACCCGTCTGCAGCCGGCAGTTTGCGGCAGGGACAGCCTTGAAGGGCTATCCGATATTATCGCCGCGGTTGAAGAACCCATTTCCCTGGGTACCATTTTGCCCACGGACTGTGTTTGCCGGGCCGCGGCCGTCGATGTAAAGGCGGTGCTCACAGGCGAGGGCGCAGATGAACTTTTTGCCGGATACAAAAAATTCATGATTGAAATGGCGGCAGCGCAATACAGCCGCATGACCGCAACCGATCAGGCGCGGGTAAACCGGCACTATCCCGAGGTGGAAAAGTACCTGGCAACACGGAGCCATGATCCGGCCCGGCGCTATATCCAGGCAGAGGCCCTGTTTGATGCTGCCGAACTTGAGCAGCTTCTGGGCCGCGCCCCGGACCAGCCGGTGTTTCCCGCAGAGGCGGCGCCGGCACTCACCGGCAGGGAACATCCCGTAAACGCGGCCATAGCCTTTGAGAGCCGGTGCCGGCTTCCGGATTACGTGATTCTGCGCCTTGACAAACTGTCCATGCGCCACGGCCTGGAGACCCGCACACCCTTTCTGGACTATCGTCTGGCCGAATTTGCCGCCCGCCTGCCTGTATCCATGAAGGTGAACCTGGGTTTGAACCGGGAAAAATTGATCTGCGCCTATTCATTTGTCAGGCACGGGCTTTTGGACGCCAAAACCGCGTTTCGCAAAAAGCAGCCTTTTACCTTTCCCATGGCGGACTGGCTGTCCGAACCCCGCACCTTGCCCGAGCCCATCCGGGAAGTGGTGCTGGGCGATCTGGTGCAGCAGCACAATGTGCTGGATCCCGGGTTTGTCCGGCGGTTGTCCGAAAATGTCACGACAGCCGGTGTGGGCCCGCAGACTCTGGTTTCCCAGGCGGACCGGCTTTTTTCAGTGATCGTGTTCACCCTCTGGTACCAGCATTTCATGCGGGATTACCAGAATTTCCGGACCCGGGAGGACAATTGAACGGGCATTTTGATATCGCCGGGCTGGCAGCCGATTTCACCCGCCGCTATATGGCGGTTTTAAAGGGCCAGCTGCCCAAGACCGAAAGGACATACGGATTTGAATTTGAGTTTCTGCCGGATCGTGTCCTGAATATTGAGGATGTGGCGGATGTGGAAGCGCTTTTGAGCCGCCGGGGCAAATGCGCCAATGGCGCGGTTTTTTTTGAAAACGGACTGTGCATTGCCTTTGAGCCCGGCGGGCAGCTCGAGTACTGCAGTCCGCCGCTTGTTGCCGGTGACGAAAAGCGGTTGGACAGCTTTATCGCTTTTATGGAGCAGATCAATGCAGAGATCCGCTCGCATCTTGGTATTTCCTACCTGCCCCGGGGGTATGTGCCGGGCCGCAGGGATGCCCCTTTGTGCCTGACATCCGAGCGTTATGTGAGCCTGCACCGGCGCCTGGCTGCAAGCGGCACCCGGGGCCATGAGATGATGAAAGCCACGGCCTCTATTCATTTGCACGTGGCCATATGCAGCATTGAAGAGCTTCTGCCCCTGTTTTTCCGGCTGTGCCGTCTGGCCCGGGAGCCGCTGTTTCAGATGTCAGCACAAAGGCGCGAGATCTGGGATAACACCGATCCCACCCGGTGCGGCATGCCGCCCTGCTGCGCAGAGTCCCTGACAGCACCCGAAGAACTCATTGACCGCCTGATCCGCTTTGGGCTGCATGCCGTGGCACTGGGAGAGGAGGTGCCGTTTTTCAAAACAGCCGATACTTCCTTTGAAGCGTTTTTATATCATATGACCACGATTTTTACGGATGTGCGGTTTAATTTAAAAGGCACCACCCTGGAACTGCGCACTTTGGACAGCATGCCCATGGATGCCTTCAGGCAGCGCTGGCTGCAATTTGTTTCCAAAACCGCGCAGGTTTCACAATCGTGTTAAATAATAACAAACAAGGAGAAAAAGCCAATGCCCGTCATAGAAATCTACAGCACAAAGGCCTGTCCGTTTTGCCGGATGGCCAAATCCCTGCTGGATCAAAAAGGCGCTGAATACTCTGAAATTCTTGTGGATGCCGATCCGTCGCGCATGACCGAGGCAGTGGAGCGAAGCGGCGGCCGGCAGACGGTTCCGCAGATTTTTATTGATGATCAGCATGTGGGGGGCTATGATGAATTAAATGCCCTGGACCGCAAAGGTGGTCTGGATCCCCTGCTTGGCAGTTAAGTTTGCCGATTCCCGGAGCGCTTTCCGGATGGCTTTCATGCATGGGCATTGCCTGGGCGGCTGTACAACCATTGAACTCCGGAGCTATTGGATATTTCTATGAATTTCGAGGCCCGCCGTTTTCGTAAAAATACGCGTACTACTGTTTGGCCCGATATCAGGGCCACCCTGAAAATTATTGATCCCTACAGTGATAAAAGAAAGGCGCTGACCATCCAGGGACGGGTCAATGATTTGGGAGGTGCGGGGATGTTTCTGCTCACAGATGAAAGCGTACCGGTGCCGGCAAAGGCGGATATCATCATTGATTTTGATTCCGGCAACAGCCCCGAACTTGTGCTGACCGCCCGGGGCGAGATCGTGAGAAGAACTTCCCGGGGGGTGGGCCTTCGGTTTACCGCCATTGACATGTCCGACCTGCAGCGGTGCATCCTTGCACGGATGAACCGATAAGCTTGATGGCATAGTAAAGGCCCAATATTTGCGATACGCGCAATTTTTCAGAAATTCACGTACGGTTAATTTTTTTCTCCTGCCCGGGCCGTCGGCTGTCCAGGGCGACCACCAGTTTCCAGGGAAAGGTCATTGCAAATTCAAGGAGAAATCCCAAAGGGGCCAGCAAAAATACCGCAGGCAGGCGGATCAGATAAAAATACAGGGCTGTGCGCAATTGTTTTATTTTGGATTTGTTTGTTGGCATAAATTAATTATAAACAGGTTAATATCCCCATGTCCAGTCTGAAGTGGACACCTTGGAAGCGGATCTGTCCGGCGCAGCCGGATCCATTGAACGTGTATTTCACGTAACCGCCCAATGATGCAGGAAATGCGGATTCGGCCGGCTTTTTCAATATTCTGGGGTATCGGCTCTTTTCAGGCCCTGGCCATGTTCCGCAGGGGCCTTTTTTATGCCTATCTGTCGATTTACCTTCGTTATTATCTTGATCTTTCCGTTACAGAGACCACTCTTTTTGCAACCCTTCCCATGCTGGCCAATATCATTGCCCAGACTTTTTTTTGGGGCCGGCTTTCAGACCGGCTTCAGCTCAGGCGCACCCTGATTTTATGGGGGGAATTTTCAGGCGCCGTGGGCACCGTGCTGATTTGGGCCGCCCACGTGATGGCTGCATCGCCTTATCAGGCCGGCTACGTGATTATTCTGGGTCTGACCGTGGTGGAGATGTTTTGGTCCATGAGCAATATCGGCTGGAGCGCACTGATTTCGGATTTGTACCCGGAACAGAAGCGAAACGAGGTTCAGGGCAGACTGGCCAGTGTGGGCGGTCTGGGCCGGCTGCTGGGAATCTGGATCGGCGGCCAGCTCTATGACGGTCTGGGCGCCATGTACGAAGGCTGGGGCTTTGAATCCGGACTGCTTTTTTTCGTGGCCGCAGGCATAATGTTAATTGCCATGGTGCCGGTTTTGTTTCTGCCCGAAGGGGGGACAAGCCGGCATCCGCCTGCGGATTCGGACTGCGGTCCAAGATGTGCGGCCGATTCTTTGCGCCTGTACATCATTTTTCTCATTGCCATGACCCTGATCAATTTCGGCCGCAACTGCGTGACCATCATTCAGTCCCAGTATCTTTTCCTGGAATCCGGCTTTGCTGTTTCCAGTGAAATGCTCAGCCATATTGTCAATACCGAGTCTGCGGCCATTGTGCTGCTGGGTGTTTTTTCCGGCCACATCGGCAGGCGGATCGGAAACGGGCGGGCGGTGTGCGCCGGGGCCCTGGCTGCCATTGCATATCTGTTGATTTTTGCATTTGCCGATCAGCTGTGGCTTATTTTTGCCGCCAGTTTCCTGCGGGGGGCAGGGGAGGTGATCATCCTGGCGGCTTCCTATGCCATGGCCTCCATTTTAATCCCGCCGGAGCAACGGGGGCGGTGGTTTGGATATTTTAATGCCACCCTGTTTCTGTCCTGGGGGGTGGCCGGCACCCTGATTGCCGGACCGGTGGTGGATATCATGGAGTTTATGGGGTTTGCATCGGTGATGGCCTACAGGGCCGCGTATCTGTCGGCCTTGATCATGACCGGGGCCGGGCTCGGCATCCAGCTGATGCTGGTATTCGTGTTGATGCCCAGGGCCGGCATCCGCAAAGCCGTGCTCTGATCACGGCGAAAGGACGCGCATGATTTTACGAAGCATCGGGGGATTTTTTTTGTTTGTGGGCATTGCCTGGCTGCTGAGTGAAAATCGGCGGCGCTTTCCCGTGCGCACTGTGGCCGCCGGTCTGGGGCTGCAGGTTTTTCTGGCCGTGGCCCTGCTGAAGTTTCCGTATTGTGCCCGGATTTTTGCCTGGTTAAACCGGGCTGTGCTGGCCTTGCAGGAAGCAACCATTGACGGTGCCGGATTTGTTTTCGGATACCTTGCCGGCGAAAAACCCCCCTTTGCGGTGACAGACCCGCAGGCCACCTTTATCCTGGCCTTCCAGGCCCTGCCCCTGGTGCTGGTGATCAGCGCCCTGTCTTCTCTGCTTTTTTACTGGGGCATTCTTCAGGCAATTGTCCGGGTATTTTCCCGTATTTTTGAAAAAACAATGCAGCTTGGGGGTGCTGAAAGCCTGGGGGTTTCGGCCAATATTTTCGTTGGCATGGTGGAATCGCCGCTTTTGATACGGCCATACGTGGCCAAATTGACCCGAAGCGAGCTCTTTGCTGTGATGGTTTCGGGCATGGCCACCATCGCCGGGACCATGATGGTGGTATATGCCAGCATTCTTTCTGACCTGGTACCCAATGTTATGGGTCACATCCTGACGGCTTCCATCATCAGCGCGCCTGCGGCCATTGTGATTGCAAAAATCATGGTGCCGGAAACCGCTGAAATCACCGGGGCCGGTCTCACACAGCCAACCGAAGCCTGCGGCGCCATGGATGCGTTAAGCCGCGGGACCCTGCAGGGCATGGAACTGCTGTTAAATATTATTGCTATGATCATAGTTCTGGTAGCCGTGGTCAGCCTGATCAACACGGTTCTGGGCCTGTTTCCCGGCGTGGCGGGCCAGCCCCTGACCCTGCAGCGGATTTTCGGCTGGCTGCTCTCCCCCCTGGTCTGGATGATGGGCATTCCATGGGCTGAAGTTCAGGCGGCGGGCGCCCTGCTTGGAACCAAGAGCGTGCTCAATGAGATGATCGCCTATGTGGACATGACCCGGATGGCTCCGGAAGTTTTGAGCCCCAAAAGCATTTTGATCATGTCTTATGCCCTGTGCGGGTTTGCCAATCCCGGCAGCCTGGGTATTATGATCGGCGGGCTCGGCGGCATTGCCCCGGAGCGCCGCCATGAAATTGCTTCCCTGGGTCTGCGCTCCATTATTGCCGGAACCTTGGCCACCTGCATGACCGGCACAGTGGCCGGATTTCTGGTGTAAACCAAACGGCATGGCCGCCGGGTAGCCCGAGTTTAGCAGAGAGCAGAAGAAATTGACAAATCCTGCAGACTGGTTATTTTGAAGTTAAATAACCAGTTGATCATTCAGCAAAAGTAAGTCTCGAAAAGTAATTCTTGCCAGCGCGGTTCTTCCCGATCAGATGTTTTCAAGCGGCACAGCTCTTCCTTCGGAGTACAACCAGATTTTGTACACAGCACCTTCATGTCCGGTTTGCGGTTATTTATCCGTTTGTGGATGCGTCAATATTGACAAAATCGTCAATATTGAATTTGTAACTTCAATAACGGGAGGTAACCATGGCTATGCATCTGAAAGGATGGCGCGATATGATGCCCCGCCGGACCCTGGCGGAAAAAGCACTGGGCCAGGCACTGAAATACCTGGGCGATGATCCGGATAAAAACGCCGGGTATGTGTTAAAGGCGGTGGATCACATTGCAAGCGGTGAAAAACAGGAAATGGTCCGCCAGTGGTTTCATCACTGGATGCGGGAAAACGGCCCGGGCCGGCAATTTTTGAAACGGGTGGTGGAAAACACCCATCCCCGGGTGCGTCAGCGGTATGTGGCCCGAATGGTGGCCAGCATGTTTTTTCGTGATCCCGAAGCACCCCGGCGTGCCCGGAAACAATTCGGCATTCAGCCGCCGCCCACCATGCTCATATCTCCGACCATGCGCTGCAATTACCGCTGCCAGGGATGCTATGCCGGCAGCTATGAGCGAAAAGATGACATGAGCCCGGAAACCTTTGACAGGGTCTTGAGCGAAGCAGAGGAGATGGGCATTAACTTTTTTACCATCCTTGGCGGAGAACCCTTTATCTATCCCCATTTGCTCGAAGTCATAGAAAAACATGACAAGTCTTTTTACCAGGTTTATACCAATGCCTCGCTGATTGATGAAAAAACAGCGGACAAGCTTGTGGACCTGGGCAACGTGGCCCCCCAGATCAGTATTAATGGTCCGGCTGAAGTCACTGATGCGGTCCGGGGAAAGGGTTCCTTTGACAAGTGCGTCCGGGCCATGGATCTGCTTCAGGAGGCCGGGTGCGCATTCGGGTTTTCCTCGCTGGTGACCCGCCGGAACATGGATATCATCTGCTCGGATCATTGGATCGATTTTCTGGTAGAAAAAGGGGCCCTTTACGGGTGGATGTTTTTGTTTATGCCCGTGGGAAATGATCCGGATATGAGCCTGATGCCCACGCCTGAACAGCGAAACCAGATGCGGATGTTTCAGCAGTATGTCCGGGACAACAAGCCGGTGCTGCTGGTGGATTTCTGGAATGACGGTGTACTGTCGGGCGGATGTATTGCCGGCGGACGGCTCTATTTCCATGTCAACCACCGCGGTGATGTGGAGCCGTGCATTTTCTGTCATTTTGCAACAGATAATATCCATGAAAAAAGTCTCAAAGAGGCGCTCAATTCCTCATTTTTTCGTTCCATTCGTTCAGAGCAGCCCTTTTGCTACAACACCCTGCGTCCCTGTCCCATGATCGATCATCCCCAGACCATGTGGCGGATCATACGGGAAAACAATGCAAAGCCCACCCACAAAGGCGCGGAGGTCATGTTTACCCGCCTGGCCCCGGAAATGACCCGATATGCCAGGGGTGTGCAGCAGGTAATGGACCGGGCCTGGCATGAGGAAGGCTATAAAGACTGGGCTGCCAAGTGGATGCAGCATTGCGGCCTGGCGCCCGAAAACATTGAGCGCCGCCGCAGGGAATTTGAGCAAAACCGCCAGCGGGCCGATGAAACGGAAATCGTCCGTGCAAGGGCCCGGTCAAACTAGCCGCAGCGGTTCCATGGCTTTGCCTGTTGTGATGCTCCGGGGTTTTTGTTATATTGCTTTTTTCTGTTCGATTTCTGAAACAATTCAAAAATCCCGGAGGTCTGGATGGCAGGCGATCAGCGACCCTTGATCGGTATCACCATGGGTGATCCAGTGGGCGTGGGACCGGAAATTCTTTGCATGGCCCTGGATTACACGGAAATATATGATTTTGCGCGTCCGGTGGTGATCGGCGATCCTGAGATCATGCACATGGCCGCAGGCATTGCCCGCACCGGACCCAAAATCCGGGCTGTGAATGATTTGCAAACCGCTGTTTACGAGCCCGGAATCGTCAATCTGATTTCGGCGTCCCGGCTTTGCCGAGATGCGCACAAATGGGGCCATCCTTCTGCGGAAACCGGCCGGTCCATGATCAGCTATATTGAAGCCGGCATTGATATGGCCAAAAGCGGTCAGATCGATGCGCTGGTCACATGTCCCATCAATAAGGCGGCCATGAAGCTGGCCGGAGGGATATATCCCGGTCATACCGAGATGTTGGCGCAGCGAACCACCACCCGGGAATATGCTATGATGATGGCCGGCAGTCGTCTTCGGGTGGTGCTGGCCACCATTCATAAGGCCCTGCGCGATGTGTCGGCTGCACTGGATGAAAACCGGATTGCAACCGTTATCCGGCTGACCCACCAGGCCCTGAAATCCCGGTTCGGTATTGCCCGGCCCAGGATTGCCGTATGCGGCTTAAATCCCCATGCCGGTGAAGAGGAAATGTTTGGCCATGAAGAAGCCCGCCTGATCCGGCCGGCCATTGCCGGCGCTGTTTCGCAGGGGATTTTGGCCACGGGACCGCATCCGGCGGATACGGTGTTTTATTATGCTGTAAACGGCGCATATGACGCTGTTGTATGCATGTATCATGACCAGGGCCTGATTCCCTTTAAAATGGTGCATTTTCACGACGGGGTCAATACCACCCTGGGGTTGCCCATTATCCGGACCTCCGTGGATCACGGCACTGCCTATGATATCGCCGGAAAAGGCATTGCCGATCCGGGCAGCCTCATGGCAGCCATTGAAATGGCCGCCGATCATGCCCGCAGAACCAAGCATCCGGTCTGATCTCAGCTTGCCAGCCATGCCTATCTCATCTGATTACATCATTATTCGGGGTGCCCGACAGCACAATCTTAAAGACATTGATCTGGATTTGCCCAGAAACCGCCTTGTGGTGATTACCGGGCTGTCTGGCTCGGGCAAATCCACCCTGGCTTTTGACACCCTGTATGCCGAGGGCCAGCGCAGGTACGTGGAATCTTTGTCCACTTACGCCAGGCAGTTTCTGGAGCGGATGGAAAAGCCGGATGTGGACCATATCGAAGGGCTTTCGCCGGCCATTGCAATCGAGCAGAAAAGCGGCGGCCATAACCCCCGCTCCACTGTGGGTACGGTTACTGAGATATATGATTACCTCAGGCTGCTGTTTGCCAGGGCGGGCACCCCTCACTGCCACAAATGCGGCCGGCCCATTTCCTTTCAAACCATTGATGAGATGGTCGACCGGGTCATGGCTATGGCCAATGGCACCCGGATTCTGATTTTGGCCCCCCTGGTCGCCGGTCAGAAAGGTACCCATGAAAAACTGCTGGCCTGGCTCAGGCGGGAAGGCTTTGCCCGGGTGCGTGTTGACGGGCAGGTCCGGGAACTCGACGGGTTGGCCAAACTGGATCAGAAACGAAAACATACCATTGAGGTGGTGGTGGACCGTCTGGTGGTCAAGGACAACATGAAAAACCGCCTGGCCGATTCCCTGGAGCTGGCTTTGTCCCACTCCGAGGGCACCGCTGCGGTGGATGCGGTGGATGACAAGGACGCCGGACCCATTGTGTTTTCGGAGACCGCGGCCTGTATGCAATGCGGCATAAGTTATCCCGAGCTGACCCCGGCGAGCTTTTCTTTTAATTCCCCCCAGGGCGCGTGTACCAAATGTGACGGGCTGGGTACCACCATGGAGTTTGACCCGGATCTGATTGTGGCGGATCCGGAATTGTCCATCCGCGAAGGGGCCATCCGGCCCTGGGCCAATCGCAGCTCCGTGCATTTTGCCGAATTCATTGAAGCCCTGACCCGCCATTACGGTGCAGACATTTACCGGCCCTATCGCGAACTGCCGGAGCTGTTCAGGCATGTGCTCCTCTACGGGTCAGGTGATGAGGAGATTCCCTTTTCCATGAGCCGGGGAAATCGCAGGATGGATTTTACCCGGCCCTTTGAAGGGGTGATTCCCAATTTGCAGCGCCGGTATGTGGAGACCGATTCCAGCGCCGCCAGAGAAGAGATCAAGCAGTACATGAATTTTAGGCCGTGCCCGGAATGCGGGGGCACGCGCTTAAACCCGGTGAGCCGGTCCGTGCGCGTGGCCCAGGTGACCCTTCCTGAAATTTCAGGCTTTTCGGTTGAGCAGGCATACAAATTTTTCCGGGACCTGAAGCTTGAAGGCAAGAATGCGAAAATCGCAGACCGGATTATCCGGGAAATCACCGACCGGCTGGCTTTTCTGCAAAACGTCGGCTTGTCCTACCTGACCCTGGACCGGGCCGCGGCGACCCTGTCCGGTGGGGAGGCCCAGCGTATCCGTCTGGCCACCCAGATCGGCTCCAAGCTCACCGGCGTGCTTTACGTCCTTGATGAGCCCAGTATTGGTTTACACCAGCGCGATAATCTCCGGCTGCTGGCCACCTTGAAGCAGATGCGGGATTTGGGCAATACCGTCCTGGTGGTGGAGCATGACGAGGAAACCATCCGGTCAGCGGATTTCGTGGTGGACATGGGTCCGGAGGCCGGTGTGAAAGGCGGGCACCTGGTGTTTGCCGGCCCCCCGGATCAGCTGGAGGCCTCGGAAACTTCCCTGACCGGCCAGTATCTGGCCGGCAAAAGGCAAATTAAAACCCCCGAATCCAGGCGCCCGGCCACGGATGCCGGCTTTGTGATCCGCGGGGCGGCGCAGAACAATCTCAAAAATATTGATGCGCGATTTCCCCTGGGCTGTTTTGTGTGTGTGACCGGTGTTTCAGGATCCGGCAAATCCACCCTGGTCCTCGAAACCCTGTACCGGATCCTGGCCCGGCGCCTCCACCGCTCGGGCATTCCTCCGGGCAAGCATGCCTCTGCCGAGGGCTTTGAGCACATTGATAAGGTCATCAACATCAATCAGTCGCCCATTGGCCGCACGCCCCGGTCCAACCCGGGGACGTATACCGGAGTGTTTACCTTTATCCGGGAGCTGTTTGCCAAGACCCCCGAAGCCCGGATGCGGGGCTATAAGGCCGGACGGTTTTCCTTTAACATCAAGGGCGGCCGGTGTGAGGCCTGCAGCGGAGACGGCATCATAAAGATCGAGATGCATTTTCTGCCCGATATTTTTGTGCCCTGTGATGTATGCCATGGCCGGCGTTACAACCGCGAGACCCTGGAAGTCAAGTACAAGGGACTCAATATTGCAGAAGTGCTGGACATGACGGTCAATCAGGCCATGGCCTTTTTCTCCAGTATCGGTCATATCCGATCCAGACTCCAGACCCTTGTGGATGTGGGCCTGGGCTATATCCGCCTGGGCCAGCCGGCCACAACTCTTTCCGGCGGGGAGGCCCAGCGTGTGAAACTTTCCCGGGAACTGGCCCGCCGGGATACCGGTCGTACCTTCTACATTCTCGACGAGCCCACCACCGGGCTTCACATGGAGGATATCAAAAAGCTGCTGGGCGTGTTAAATCAGCTGGTGGAGGCGGGCAACACGGTTGTGGTCATCGAGCACAATCTGGATGTGATCCGGTATGCCGATCACATCATTGACCTGGGGCCCGAGGGCGGAGATGCAGGGGGATTTGTGATCGCAGAGGGTACGCCCGAGGATGTGGCCGGCTGTGAAAATTCCGCCACAGGTGCGTTTCTGCAACAGCAGCTGGCGGCAAAACAGCCGGCAAAATTTTTTTCTGAAAAATAAAAAAGGCCCATATCTGCCGTAGCAGCAGACATGGGCCTTTTTTTTGAGGGTCTTTGGCGCTTGTGCTACATGCCGATCATCTTGGTGACCGTACCTGCCATGGGTGTCGCATAGATGATAATCAGCGAGATAACCAGGGCGTAAATACACAGGGACTCGATCAGCGCCAGACCGATAAGCATGGTGACCGTAACCTTACCGGATGATTCCGGGTTGCGGGCAATGCCTTCAACTGCGGATCTCAGGCTGATACCCATGCCGTAGGCACAACCAACAGCTGCGATGGCAATGGCAATGCCGGCAATGGTAACACAAGCGGTAAAGAATTTTAGTGCTTCAATTTCCATTTACAAACCTCCCTTGACAAAAAGTTTAAGTTTAACGGCTTCTTCCAAAAACCGTGGGTAAAACCTTGGTTGTATTTCCCATGATGGCTGTTTAGTGATCATCCTCCATGGCCAGGGCAAAGTACATGGTTGACAGCAGGTAGAAAATAAAGGCCTGAACAAAGGATACAAACACGCCCAGGGCCATGATGGGCAGCGGTGCGAAAAACGCGCCAGCCAGCATGAACAGAATTGCCAGAACCAGTTCCTTGCCCATGATGTTGCCGAAAAGACGAAAGGACAGGGAAAGCACCCTGGACAGATGGCTGATGATTTCAATGGGGATAAAAATGGGTGCCAGCCACCAGAAGGGACCCATGAAGTGTTTCAGGTACTTTAACCCGTGCGCCTTGACCCCGATGTAGTGGGTAAAGAAAAATACCGGAATCGCACACGACAGGGTTGTATTGAGATCCGCCGTGGGGGAGAAAAATCCCGGAACCAGACCCGCCAGATTCCCAAGGAAGATATAGAGAAAAATGGTGGCCAGAAAAGGAAAAAACCAGCGGCTTTCCTCGCCTGCGGTATCCACAGTAAATTCCTCAAGACTGGAGATGATCATTTCAAATACGTTCTGGACCTTGTTGGGGATCAGGGTGATGTGCTTGGCCCCAAAAGCGCCCAAAATGATCAGCACCGCCATGACGACCCAGCTGTAGATGACCTGCGGGTATTCATGGGCGAAATGACCCAGGCCGATGACTTCAAACAATTTTACGAAGATAAGAAACGGATGTTCCACTTCAGACCGCCTCCCTGTGTATGAGTTTGATAAATTCCCGGATGGTACCGAGCATGATGCTCGCCACGACAATCGACAGGCCGATAAGCAATCCCAATGGTTCTACATATCCGCCCGCAATCAGCACAAAGATGATAAAGCAGGTCATGATAAACCGGATATAGTACTTGGCAAGAACCACATTGTGGGAGGCAATATGCGGCGGGGTAAGAGAGCGTTTCAGGTTTCTGTACAGCAGATGAAAATTGAGTGTCACAATCAGGCCGCCGGCAGCGATACCCATGGCAAAATGCAGCTGGGTAGCGGCAAATCCGACTATACTGGCGGCTGCAAGCAGGCACCAGTTCGTCCGCATGATGAATTTGAGCAGACGCTGTTGTATAACCATCTAAATCCTCAGTTTTTGCTGCTGCGTTTGATCACCTTGTAAATATTGTTGAAACCGGCAATGATGCCGAAAAAAAGGAAAATAAACATAAATATCGGCGTGGTGTCAAACAACCTGTCTATCCCCAGGCCGATAAATAAGCCGATAAATATTGCAAGTGCAACGGAAAATCCAAGGCCGCTATAGTAAGCAAGGTCCCTGAAAGCACTTTGTTTCTGTTTCTTCATGTTGTTTTGCCATCAACGGGCCGGCCACTTACCAGCCTGATAAAGATAATTTTTTTAACACAGCTGACAATACCAGTCAATAAAAAACACGAATTCAATTTTGCAGCCAGGCCGTGTCCAAACATTTCTACTGCCGGCTCAGGCGCCGGTACTTGATTCGGTGGGGCCTTTCTGCCTCCTCGCCCAGACGCTTTTTGCGGTCCTGTTCGTAGTCGGCGTAATTGCCCTCCACCCAGATCACCTGACTGTCGCCCTCAAAGGCAAGAATATGGGTGGCGATCCGGTCGAGAAACCACCGGTCATGACTGATGACCACCGCGCATCCGGCAAAGTTTTCCAGTGCTGTTTCCAGGGCGCGCATGGTGTTGACATCAAGGTCGTTGGTGGGCTCGTCAAGCAAAATGACGTTTGCTCCCTGCTTGAGCATACGGGCCATGTGCACCCGGTTGCGCTCACCGCCGGAAAGCATCCCGACTTTTTTCTGCTGGTCAGCGCCGGAAAAATTGAATTTGGATACATAGGCCCTGGACTTGACCTCCACGCTGCCGAGCCGGATGATGTCCTCGCCGTCGGATACGGCCTCCCATACGGTTTTTTCCGAATCCAGGCTGGCGCGGCTTTGCTCCACATAGGCCAGGCGCACGGTATCACCGATGCGCAGGGAGCCGGTATCCGGCTGCTCTTTGCCGGTGATCATTTGAAACAGGGTGGTCTTGCCCGCCCCGTTTGGGCCCACAACGCCAACAATGCCGCCTGGCGGCAGGTGGAAGCACATGTTTTCAAACAAAATCCGGTCGCCGTAGCCCTTGGACACGCTGTCTGCCGCCACCACCACCTTTCCCAGGCGCGGACCCGGCGGGATGTAGATCTGCATTTCTTTTGCCCGGTCTGCAGACTGCTCGTTTAACAGCTGTTCGTAGGCGTTGATACGTGCCTTGGACTTGCTCTGCCGGGCCTTTGGAGACATGCGGATCCAATCCAGTTCCCGCTCCAGCGTTTTCTGACGCTGGGATTCGGCCTTTTCCTCCTGGCGGAGCCGTTCCTGCTTCTGCTCCAGCCATGAGGTGTAGTTGCCCTTCCAGGGAATGCCCCGGCCCCGGTCCAGCTCCAGGATCCAGCCGGCCACGTTGTCGAGAAAATACCGGTCATGGGTGACTGCGATAATGGTGCCTTCGTATTGCTGCAGATGCCGTTCCAGCCAGGCCACGGTTTCGGCATCCAGATGGTTGGTGGGTTCGTCGAGCAGCAGGATATCGGGTTTTTCCAGCAGAATCCGGCACAGGGCCACCCTGCGGCGTTCTCCTCCGGAAAGGACTTTTACCGGTGTGTCGCCTTCAGGGCAGCGCAGGGCGTCCATGGCCATCTCCAGACGCGCGTCAATGTCCCAGGCATCGGCGGCATCGAGTTTCTCCTGAACATCTGCCTGGCGGCCGATCAGCTTGTCCATTGCTTCATCGCTCATGGGCTCGGCAAATTGTTCATTGATTCGGTTGTATTCGGCCATCAGTTCCATGGTGGCGGCAACCGCTTCCTCCACAACCTGGCGCACGGTTTTTTCGTCATCCAGAACGGGTTCCTGTTCCAGAAAGCCCACGGTGTATCCCGGGCTCATGGCCATTTCGCCGTTGTACTGGGTGTCTGCTCCGGCCATGATGCGAAGCAGGGTGCTTTTGCCCGCTCCGTTTAATCCAAGCACCCCGATTTTGGCTCCGTAGAAATACGACAGGGAAATGTCTTCGATAATGGGTTTTTTATGGTGATACTTGCTCACGCGGTTCATTGAGCAGATAATTTTGTCTGGCTGCTGCCGGCTCATGAAAAAATCCTTTCTGTTGCCCGGAATATAAATGATGATGGGTTTGTTGCCCGTAAAATGACGTTTGGCAGGCCCGGTGCAGGAAACCGCCGGGGGTTTTGTTTTCCATTATTTGGCGCGATCCGGCAGCCGGACCTTTTGCTTCTCCGGCTCCGGGTGCTGACGGAAAAAGATGGCCATGTGCCCGATCATCCCCACCAGTTCCGATCCGGTCTGTTCGCTGATGGTTTGGGCAATGGTCTGCTTTTGTTGTTTATCCTTGAAATCCAGAAATTTGACCTTAATGAGCTCATGGGTCTCGATGGCATCGGCAACCGCCTCGATTACCGACGGAGACAGACCTTTCTGCCCGATGAACACTACCGGCTTGATGTCATGGGCCCGCCCCCTGAGCCAGGTTTTCTGAAATCCCTTGAGTGCCTGCAATTTGCCTCCTTTTGGCCGCATCGCAAACTTGCGGTTTGCAATATTTAATGATATCGGTTTCGGCATATCTATAGCCGAATTTTGTGTTTCGGATCAACCGCAATGTACAAACTGCAAAGGAAAACAGGTTTTGCCCAAACACCCGGTTACCCCCGCATATGTGATTTTTTATATTCTGTTTCTGCCCGATTCATGGCGCATTCTCATGGGCATCGGCCTGGGCGCTTTGCTGGGCCCGCATCTGATAGAACCGGATATGGATACCGCCGGCCGGGCCATTATGTTTGTGATGCTTGCGGTCATCGGCTACGCCGTATCCGGGGCACCGGCAAAATGGATTACCACAGGGCTGAAGAAATGGATCCTGGGTCCGGGAGGCCGGTAATACGGGTTTTGCATTTATCCGACGCCAGGTTTTTGCCGGAGTTTTGTTCTTACTTTTTTTTCCAGGTCATCTATGATCTGGCGCAGCACACTGCGTTCAATCACTTGTCCGGAACCGTTCCAGCCGGCTTGTAAAGCTTGTTTTCTTTTGTTTTTAAACGCCTCGACAGTGCCCACTGCATCGGCCCAGGCATAAAGTTTCTGGACAATATGGCGCTCCTCGGCGGTCAGATCATGCTGAGTGTCAATTATGCGGCCTGTTGACAGGGTGATGTGCATCTGGTTTTCCTGCAATTTTGATGGCACCATCTGAAATCAGACTTTTTACGACAGCATCCATTTTATATTCCTTTGCAATTGTTTGCAGGCATCATCGGTCTTTTGCAATGGCCGCGGATATCAACACAACAATGCAAGGATTCGTAAGCAATCACCTTAGCAGGATATTTGCGGAAAGGCAACAGCCCGGCGGCTACGCGGAGGTGCCGCTTTTCATGACCTGGCCGGGCAGGGCGCGGCCGAGGATGTTTTCCAGGAGGCCGGCGGCCCTGATGAGCCCGTTAATGTCCATGCCCGTGCGTACACCCATGGCTTCAAACATGTTGGCCACGTCTTCGGTGGCCAGGTTGCCCGCTGCCATGGGAACATTGGGACATCCGCCGATGCCGCCCAGGGAAGTGTCAAACATCTCTATGCCGGCAAGATATCCGGCATAGAGATTGGCAGCGGCAAGGCCCCGGTTGTTGTGCAGATGCAGGCAGATTTGGGTGTGGGGCAGGTGGTCTTTGAAAAAGGCCACTGTTTCGGTGATCTGCTTGGGATTGGCCATGCCGGTTGTGTCGGCCAGGGTGATCCGGTCTGCTCCCTCATGGACAAAGCGCCGGGCAATGGCCAGCACTGCGGATTTGTCCACCCGGCCTTCATACGGGCAGCCAAAAGCTGTGGCAATGGCTGCGGCCACGGCCATGTTGCCGCCTGCGGCCAGCCCGGATATGGCCCCGAGATCCGCCATGGACTGCTCAATGCTGCAGCCCACGTTTTTCCGGTTGTGGGTCTCGGATGCGGAAACAAACACAATAAGCCGGTCAGCACCGGCATCTGCGGCTGCCCGGGCACCCCTGATGTTGGGCACCATGACTTCGTGGCAAAGCAGATCCCGCGGCACCCGGGCCATTAATTCCCGGGCGTCCTTGAGCTGGGGGATGGCCCTGGGGCTGACAAAGGAGGTGGTTTCCAGAAAAACCACCCCGGCCGCGGCCAGGGCCCGTATCAGGCGGAGCTTGTCTCCGGTGGCCACAAAGCCGGGCTCTGACTGGAGCCCGTCTCTTAAGGCCACTTCCCGGATGATCACATCCGGCTTGTCAGTCTGCGCCGAATGCATTTTTGTATGTTTCCCGCATACCCCGTTTCAATAGTTTTCCCGTAGGTGTTTTGGGCAGCTGGTCCACAAAAATGATTTTTTTGGGTACCTTAAACGGTGCAAGCTTTTGGCGGCAGATTTCCAGAATTTCCTCTTCACTGATGCTTTCTCCCTGTCTGGGAACCACTACGGCCGCGACAGCTTCCACCCACTTGGGATGGGGCACGCCGATGACCGCAACTTCTTCCACCCGGCTGTCTGTGTAAACGGCTTCCTCCACTTCCCTGGAGGCCACGTTTTCACCGCCGGTTTTGACCATGTCCTTTTTGCGGTCCACCACGGTAATATAGCCGTCTTCATCAAGTACTCCCAGATCACCGGAGTGAAACCATCCGCCGCGCATCACGTCATCGGTTTTTTCCATGTCCTTGAAATACATCATCATGGCATGGGGACCTTTGCCGCAGATTTCGCCGGGCCGGCCGGGTGCATGGACAATTTCTCCGTTGTCGGCTTCAAGCCGGGTTTCCATGTTGAGCCCGGCCCGGCCGGCCGACCCCAGTTTGTCCCAGGCGTCCTCGGCTTTTAAAATGGTATGATACGGTGCCAGTTCGGTCTGGCCGTAATAGTTGTAGATTTTTGTTCCGGGCAGGCGTTCGAGCAGCTCCCGGAGTACTTCCACCGGCATGATGGAGGCGCCGTAATAGAGTTTTTTCAGACTTGACAGGTCATGGCTGTCAAACTCCGGGTGGCGAAGGATGCCGATCCAGACCGTTGGCGGGGCAAAGAGCATGGTGGCCCTGTATTTCTCCACGTTTTTGAGGATCTGGCCGATATCCGGGCCCATCAGGATGTTTGTGCCGCCGATGTAAAATATGGGATTTAAAAACACGTCGCGCTGGGCGCAGTGGTAGATGGGCAGGGCGTTGATGTTGATGTCGGCGCTTTCGTAGCCGCCGTCAAAAATGCATCCCATGTACTGGGAAAGCAGGGCCTGATGGTTAATGATCACGCCCTTGGGCCGGGATTCGGTGCCGCTGGTATAGGTCATCTGACAGGGATCCTCGATGCGCAGGATGGCGTCGGGTTCGGTGTCCGGGTATTTTTGATACCAGTTGTCAAACTCCAGAAATTTTTCATCCGGCGGGTTCTGTCCTGCGCCCTGGTTGGACCAGATCAGGGTTTTGACCGTGGGCATTTCCGCGAGCACGTCTTTGACCAGTTCATAAAGGCTGTCTTCTACGATAAAAACCGTGCTTTCGCTGTGGTTGATGCAATACTGGATATCCGGGCCGCGCAGCAGGTAGTTGACGGCCAGATACACGGCCCCGGCCTTGCAGCAGCCCAGCCATGTCAGCACGTGATGCAAGGTGTTGTGGGCCAGGATCGCCACCCGGTCGTATTTTTTCACACCCAGGTCCAGAAGGGCATTGGCGGTCTGGTTGCAGGCCGCCTCCAGTTCCGTATAGGTCATTTCCCGGTCCTGGAAAATCAGGGCGGTTTTGTCCGGATGATGATAGGCGCTTCTGCGGGTCATGTCGGCAATGACCCAGCGGTTGACGCGGTTGTACCGGTTTAACAGAAATTCCACGTTATTACGGGTTAATGATTCAAATCGGGTTTTTTCGTCTTTTGGGTCTGTCTGCATTCAAGGACTCCTTGTTGATTTTTTATAAGACGGGCAGCGGTGCGGTTATTTGCGGTTCACGCATCAGCAGATTGATTCAGGGCCATCTCCCTGAGTTTGTACTTCTGGATTTTGCCTGAGGCGGTGGTGGGAAATTCATCAACAAAATAGATATAGCGCGGGATTTTGTGAAAGGAGATTCGGTCTTTGCAAAAGTTTCGGATTTCTTCGGCCGAAAGGCTGTTGCCGTTTTTCTGCCGGATAAAGGCGGCGACTTCCTCGCCGTATTTTTTATCCGTGATGCCAACGACCTGGACATCCTGGACCCCCGGATGGGTGTAGAGAAATTCCTCGATTTCCCGGGGATAAATGTTTTCCCCGCCGCGGATGATCATGTCTTTTAAGCGGCCTTGAATCGTGCAGTTGCCATGTTCGTCCATGCTGGCCAGGTCTCCGGTGTGCAGCCATCCGTCCGGGTCAATGGCTTCTTTGGTTTTATCCGGCATTTTGTAATAGCCCTTCATAATGTGATAGCCCCTGCTGCAAAGTTCCCCGGTTTCTCCTGGCGGCAGGGTCTGGCCGGTGACCGTGTCCGCGATTTTGACCTCCACGTTGGGCAGGGCCCGGCCGACGGTCTCTGTGCAGACTTTCAGGGAATCATCGCGCCGGGTCTGGGTGATGCCCGGCGAGCTTTCGGTCTGGCCGTAGACAATGGTCAGTTCCTTTGCCCCCATTTTTTCCATCACCCCTTTCATTACCTCCACCGGGCAGGTGGAGCCGGCCATGACACCGGTGCGCAGCTGAGCCGTGTCATATTCCCTGTTTTCCATGGCTTCGAGTTCAGCGATAAACATGGTGGGAACACCGTGTAATGCCGTGCATTTCAAAGCTTCAATGGTTTCGAGTACCAGTTTTGGATCAAAGCCTGTCACAGGTGCCATGGCGGCCCCGGAAACCGTGCAGCACATGGTGCCGATGACACAGCCGAAGCAGTGGAAAAAGGGAACGGGAATGCACAGGGTGTCATCGGGACCCAGGGCCATGATTTCGGCCATGCTCCGGGCGTTGCCGATCAGGTTGCGGTGGGTAAGCATAACGCCCTTGGGATAACCGGTGGTGCCGGAAGTGTACTGCATCATGATGACTTCATCAGGTTCCAGGCTTTGGGCCCGCTGGTCGAGTTCGGCATCCGGGATGCGGCTGCCCAGCTCTATCATCCGGGACCAGGTAAACATGCCGGAGATTTGATTCTTGCCCAGGTGCACGATATTTTTGAGAAAGGGCAGTTTTTGGGTTTCAAGCCTGCCGGGCTGGCAATGGTCCACCTCAGGGCAGACCCGGCGCAGGATCCGCAGGTATTCATCCGGCTCGCGCACCCCATGGGAGAGAATCAGGGTGGTGCTGTCGGATTGCTCCAAAAGATATTCAAGTTCATAAGCCCGGAAGTTTGTGTTGACCGTGACCAGCACCGCTCCGGCCATGGCGCTGCCAAACTGGGTGTAGACCCACTCTGGCAAATTGTTGGCCCACACGGCGATATGATCGCCGCGTTTGACCCCAAGTGCCATCAGGCCCTTGGCCACTTGCCGGCAAATGTCTCTGAATTCGGAAAAACTGTTTTTAAATCCATACTCATAGTAGGCAAGGGCGGTCTGGTTTTTGCGGTGTTTGGCATTGGCGTCTACGATGTCTCCGATGCGGCTCAGGGAAGCGGGAAATTCCATGGATGACATAAGTCGTCGACCTCCTGGATGGGCATTGAAGGTGGCAATTCGGATGACCGGTTTGCGTTTCAGGCAATGGATAAAAATATAAACAATGTTTTAAGAAAAATAAAGGGTAAATTAACGTTTACGTTAAAATGCAGCAGTCCCCACGGTCATGCAAAAAGGATCAGGCTTGCCGCCATCACCGCCATGCCGACAATAAGGCCGTAGATTGACAGGTGGTGCTCCCCGTATTTTTCCGCTGATGGCAGCAGTTCGTCAATGGAGATAAACACCATGATTCCGGCCACAGAGGCGAAAAGCATTCCATAGACCAAGTCATTGAAAAACGGCAGCAGGATCAGATATCCCACCAGGGCGCCCAGGGGCTCGGATAAACCTGAAAGAAACGACAGGGTAAAAGCCTTTTTCTTGCTTCCTGTTGCATAATAGACTGGCACGGAAACGGCAATGCCCTCGGGGATGTTATGGATGGCAATGGCAACGGCAATGCTCACCCCCAGGGTGGGATCGCGAAGGGCTGTGGTGAACGTGGCCAGGCCCTCCGGGAAGTTGTGTATCCCGATGGCCACGGCCGAAAGCATGCCCATGCGCAGCAGGGCGTTTTTTTCGGCCACGGCCGCCACTTCCTCGAGATCCTCCACGTTTCTGATTTCATGGGGGTTTTCAAATGAGGGAACCAGTTTATCGATCACGGCAATGAGCACAATGCCGGCAAAAAAAGCCAGGGTGGTCATCCGGTAGCCGGCTGTCTGGCCCAGAATTTCGGCCAGCGATCCCCGGGCCTTGAAAAAGATTTCAATCATGGAGACATAGATCATCACCCCGGCGGAAAATCCTAAAGCCACGGACAGAAACCGGGTGTTGGTCTGTTTGGTAAAAAAGGCCAGGGCACTGCCCACGCCCGTGGCCAGTCCGGCCAGCAGGGTCAGTCCGAATGCGAACAAGACGGGATCTGCAGGCATGAAGCTTTTTCCTTTCAGCGCTTGTCGGTTGGCTGCGGGATGTAAAGTTGATGGCGCCGTAAAAGTCCAATATCCGCGTTACGCACAATTTTTCAGAATTTCACGTACGGATAAGTACACTGCATTCTTCGAAATTGTGCAAGGCTTGATCTTGAACTGTTTACGGCACCATCTGAAATCAGACTTTTTACGGTGCCTTCAAAGTTACGGTTTTGGAAAACATAACCCGGGTGCGGTCATGATGCAAAAATGAAATACCGGCTGGTCTCATCCTATGCAAAAATCCGGAAATCGGTTTGACATTTGGGTGTATGCCAATATTATTTTTGCAATAGAACATATTGCCCTGTGTTGGAACAGGCCGTAAATATGCATTTTTTTAAAAAAAGCGATTTCCGTATATTATCCGGTAATTGGCACAAATGATGCAAAGGAGGTATTGCAAAAATGGCAAAAAATGATCCCAAACCCACGACAAACGATGCCGGCAACCCAGTAGCCAGCGACGAGTTTTCCCTGACTGTCGGCCCGGACGGGCCGATTCTGCACCAGGACCATTATCTCATGGAGCAGATGGCCAACTTCAACCGGGAGATGATTCCGGACCGTCAGCCCCATGCCAAGGGCTCAGGAGCTTTCGGGCACTTTGAGGTCACCCGGGACGTCAGCGCCTACACCAGGGCGAAGTTGTTTCAACCAGGCGCAAAAACCGACGTGCTGGCCCGGTTTTCAACTGTGGCCGGCGAGGCGGGCAGTCCTGACACCTGGCGGGATGTGCGCGGTTTTGCCCTGAAGTTTTATACCGAAGAGGGCAACTACGACATGGTGGGCAACAACACCCCGGTTTTTTTTGTGCGCGACCCGATGAAATTCCAGCATTTCATTCACTCGCAGAAGCGCCGGGCGGATTCCGGACTGCGCGATCATGACATGCAGTGGGATTTCTGGACCCTGTCGCCTGAAACCGCCCACCAGGTCACCATCCTGATGAGCGACCGCGGGGTGCCCAAAACTTACCGGCACATGAACGGCTACACGAGCCACACCTACATGTGGGTCAACGCCAAAGGCGAGCGTTTCTGGGTGAAATACCATTTTAAAACCGATCAGGGGATTGAATTTCTCACAGATGAGGAGGCCGACCGCATGGCCGGAACCGACCCGGATCTTCACCGGCGCGATTTGCATGAGGCCATCAAGCGTGGCGATCATCCGAGCTGGACCCTCAAGGTGCAGATCATGCCGTTTAAGGATGCGGAGAACTACCGGTTCAACCCGTTTGATTTGACCAAGATCTGGCCGCACAGCGATTATCCTCTCCAGGAGGTGGGGCGCCTGACACTGAACCGGAACCCGTCTGATTTTCACACAGAAATCGAGCAGGCGGCATTTGAACCCAACAGCTTTGTCCCCGGCATCGGACCGAGTCCGGACAAAATGCTGCTGGCCCGTCTGACTTCCTATTCGGACGCCCATCGGGCGCGCCTGGGCGTCAATTACAAGCAGATTCCGGTCAACCGGCCCAAAAGCCAGGTCAACAGCTACAGCAAGGGCGGCAGAATGCGCTTTGAAAATGTCTCTGATCCGGTATATGCGCCCAACTCCAAGGGCGGCCCCCAGGCCGATCCCAAACGTTACCCCGAGGATGCTGTGTGGAGCGCAAGCGGTGATTTTATCCGCGCGGCCTACACTCTTCGCAAGGATGATGACGACTTCATCCAGCCCGGCACCCTGGTGCGCGAGGTCATGGACGATGCCCAGCGTGACCGCCTGGTGTCCAATGTGGTGGGACACCTCAAAAAAGGCGTTTCAGAGCCGGTATTGGAGCGGGCCCTGGATTACTGGAGAAATATTGACAAAGACATTGGCGAGCGCATTGCCAAAGGCGTAAAACAGGGATAACCGGCCCTGGCAGGGAAAAGAAAAGAATAACCCAAACCCCGGTTTCGCAATGCATCAGAGGCAATCGGAGCGGTTTTGTTTTGACTTTCGTGCGGTAGCTGTGTTTAAAAAGGCAGGACAGCCCAAGCGTGTCCGTCAAAATTCATTACAGGAGGTCTTTACGTGCCAACGATCCTGCCGACTGCCGAACAGTTTGAAAATATCAGCGCTGTCTCTGATGACGGGGAACTGGTGATGGTCAACATGCTGCGCTTCAAACCCGAGGGGGGAGAAGCGCAGTATGACAAATATTCCCAACTCATTTACCCGATTCTTACAAAAGTCGGGGGCCGGGTACTGTATTACGGCACCGGTGTGATGACTTTTATCGGTGATGATTACTGGGATGCGGTGCTGCTGGTGCAGTATCCGTCGCGCTCGGCATTCGTCCAGATGGTCACGGACCCGGAATACCTGGAGGCGACCAAGTACAGAACCGAGGGACTGATCGACTCCCGGCTTTACGTGACCCGGCCGCGCTGGATGGGTTAGGTCAGGGCCGCAGCTTCAAAAACAGGGCCGTGCTTGCATACATGCTGGTAGCCTTCACTGTTTTCGCTGGTTTGGATTGCACAGCCCATGCAAACCCCCAGGCCGCAGGCCATAAGGGTTTCAATGGAAAGCTCGCAGGCGATGTTGGCCGACCGGGCGATTTTTCCAACAGCCATAAGCATTCCGTGGGGCCCGCATGCATAGATCATGGCCGGAGCGGCGGTTTTGAGCCAGGTTTCCAGGGGTGTGGTGACCAGCCCGTGGAAATCCAGGCTGCCGTCCTCCGTGGCGGTTTTTGTCCACACCCCCATGTGTTCAAACCGGTCTTTGCACAAAATATCGCTTTTGCTTTGTCCGCCCAAAAACACGGTGATCAGATCCGGATCCATTCCTGCCAGTTTTAATTGCCATACCAGAAAAACGAGCGGGGCCACACCGATGCCGCCGCCCACAACAGCTGCGGGCCTGGTGTGAGCAGACACGGTAAACCCATGGCCGAGCGGACCCAGAAGATCCAGGCGGCTGCCAGCGGGCTGCCGGCTCAGTTTTGACGTAAATCCTCCCACCACCCGGTAAAGAATCTCGATTTCCGGGATCCCGTTTGAGCCGATGCTGACCTGATGGATGGAAAAGGGCCGCCGCAAAAGCGGCTCTGTTTGGTCCAAAAGTCTGAGGGTGACAAACTGTCCGGCTCCGGCACTGGCGTAATGGGCACCGCATCTGGCCCGCAGCCGGAAATAGCCATCTGAAATCCTTTTGTTCTCCGTTAGTTCAATGGTTTCCTGCGCCACCCGTCCGCCGGTATTTTCACTCATATTGCGTCCTGTTTTCTTCTTTTTTCAGACCAATGACCGCAGCCATGCGCCTGGTTGCTTTTTCCCCCCGAAAAGAGAAAAACAGGCGGGGATTGCATCGGGTGCAGATATGGGAAAGCTCAATTTGTGATTCCCGGACCCCCGCGGCACGGAGCTGATCCGTGCTGATCTGCCAGAAATCAAATCGGTGCTGATCATCCTTGTATTTCCAGAATTTTTCCGGAATTTCGGTTTCATAGTGGACAAATTCCGCGCAGCACGGACCCAGCGACGGGCCGATGCCGGCGACCAGATCTGCGGGGTCTGTGCCGAACCTTTGCTTCATGGTTTGGATGCACTGGCCGATAATATCGGCAACGCTTCCGCGCCAGCCCGAATGAATGGCGGCTGCCGCGCGGCGAACCGGATCATGGAGCAAAACGGCCTGGCAGTCTGCTGTGCGAACGCTCAGACCGGCCCCGGCCAGGCCGGAGATGATTGCATCGGCTTTCGGGGGGGTTGCCACGGCTTCATGGAAATCTGCCGGGGAAGAAATAACCGATACTGTTGTGCCGTGGATCTGGCTGAGAAAAACCAGATCATCGGCCCCCGTACACCGGGCGGCCCGGGTACGGTTTTGACGGGTGCTGTCTTCTGTGCTGAAATCCGTTTCTGCCGGAACTGTCTGTGACCGGTGGTCCAGGCGTGTAAAAAATGCGTGAAACACCCCCGGACAGGCGGAAAGATTTGAAAAACAGCCATATGTCAGGCCCTGGTGCCGCGTGAAAAACATGGGGTTTTCTTTTTTTGTTTAAGCCGGCGGATATGCAGCCGGCACGCGTTGGGCAACCGGGCAGAACCGGGTGCGCAGGTTGTCAATTATGGAAAAATCCAGTTCAGCGCAAACATGTGCCGGAATTTGTCCGGCGTCGGCCAGAATGGCACCGTCCGGAGCGATGATCCGGGAATGGCCGTTGAACCCGGAGTCTGCATCCGCTCCGCACCTGTTGGCGGCCACCACAAATATTTGGTTTTCAATGGCCCGGGCCATGAGCAGGGCATCCCAGTGATCAATGCGCACGGCCGGCCACTGGGCGCAGACCACGATCATGCGCGCCCCGCCTGCGGCCAGGTGCACGCCCATTTCCGCAAACCGCAGATCATAGCAGATCATGCATCCAGCCGGTATTCCATGGCAATTCAATATCACGCTTTGCCGGCCCGGGGCAAACCATTTGTCCTCGTTCAGCAGGGGGAACAAATGGATTTTGCGGTAGGCTCCAGCAACCGGCCCGGTGGTGTTGATGACAAACATGGTATTGTATACACGGCCGTTTGCTTCCTCCGGAAGGGAGCCCGCAATGACCGCGTCATACGCCTTTGCCAGACCGGAAAGAAATCCGGTAATCTCCGGGGTTTTTCGGGCATGCGCCGCTATTTTTTCCCCGTCATAGCCGCAGGACCACAGCTCGGGCAGCACCACCAGCTGTGCCCCGCTTTTGCAGGCGTTTTCAGCGGCGGCCAGGCCGGTTGAAACGTTTTTGTCCACATCGCCCACAGCAATCTCAAACTGGCATACCGCAGCTTTCAGCCGCGCTCCGGATGGGCTTGCAGGGTAATGGATCATGGCTGTTTTTCCCTGTATTGCGCTCAGTTTAGGCTTTGGGTTGAAATGTTTACAGGGCCCGGGCCAGGGTAATCACGCTGACCCCGGCCGCTCCGGCCCGGTACAGGGCTTTTGCGCATTCGTCTATGGTTGCGCCGGTGGTCATCACGTCATCGATCAAAAGCAGGCGGCGGCCCTTGCAAAACCCGGGCTCAGAGACATCAAAAGCGCCTTGGATGTTTTTTTTCCTTGCCTTTCGGTCCAGGCCGGTCTGGGGACGGGTGTGGGCTTTGCGGCAGAGGGCCCGGTCATGGCAAATAATTTTCCAGTTTTGCAAATGGCCCAGTTCTGCAGCCATTTCGGGCCAGTGCCGGATCATCAGAAGCGCCTGGTTGTAGCCTCGCTGCCGCATGCGCCTGGCGTGCAGGGGCACGGCCATGACCGCGTCGATTTCCTCTGGATCAAAATGCCGGATAAATTCTTCATAAAGCAGCCGGCCCAATGGCTTTGCCAGGCAAGTGCGGCTGTTGTACTTATAGGAATGAATCAGTGCAAGTACGGCGCCGTCATAAACCAGTGCCGAGCGGGCCTTTGAAAAACTGCGCTTTTCTGTGATGCACCGGCCGCACATGTGATCCCCATCCTGCCGGCTTTTTAGCGGCCGGCCGCAGCAGGGGCATATGGGGGAGTCCACAATGGGGATATCGGCCAGGCAATCGGGGCACAGGACCGGTTCCAGCACCCGGCGGGCAAAGTCGCGCTTGTCGGCCTGTACCGTCGGATCCCGCCCGCTTCCCGTTTGTATGGGGCGCTCCGGCATAAATCGGCCGCAACCGTGGCAGATTTCCGGGAAAACCGCGTTGATCAGGGCCCGGCCAATGCGGGCCCGAAGGTCAGCATTTTTCCGGGTAGCTGCAGATGTTTTCCACAATGGCCTCTCCAAACTCTGAGCAGCAGAGCTTGCAGCTGCCTTTAATCTGACGGGCCAGGTCATAGGTGACTTTTCCGTTTTTAACGGTTTCAGCCAGGCAGCTGCGGATGCGGTCGGCAGCTTCTGTCCATCCCATGTGATCGAGCATCATGGCCCCGGATAAAATCAATGAGCTGGGATTGACCTTGTTGCGGCCGGCATACTTGGGGGCGGTGCCGTGGGTGGCTTCAAATACTGCGCACTGGTCTCCGATATTGGCCCCGGGTGCCATGCCCAGTCCGCCCACCTGTGCGGCCAGGGCGTCGGAGATATAATCGCCGTTTAAGTTGGGCGTGGCAATGACCCCGAATTCTTCGGGGCGCAGAAGCACCTGCTGAAACAGCATGTCCGCGATTCGGTCCTTGATCACGATTTTGCCTTCCGGTGCGGTGCCGTTGTATTTTTCGTACACCTCATCTTCGGTGACGGTGATATCCCCGAATTGTTCCCGGGCGGCTTCATAGCCCCAAGTGGCAAAGGCGCCTTCTGTGTACTTCATGATATTGCCCTTGTGCATCAATGTCACGCTCGGATACCCGTTGTCTCTTGCATAGACAATGGCGCTGGCCATCAGGCGCTTGGTGTTTTTTGCACTCATGGGCTTGATTCCGATGCCGGCGCCCGCGGCAATGGTTGCATTCATCTCGTCTTTTAAAAACGAGATGAGTTTTTCCGCCTCCGGGCTCCCGGCCTGAAATTCCACGCCGGCATACAGGTCCTCGGTGTTTTCCCGAAACACCACCATATTGATGTTCTCCGGATGTTTCATGGGGCTGGGCACCCCGGGGACGTATTTGACCGGCCGCACGCAGGCATACAGGTCCAGCACCTGGCGGATGGTCACGTTTAAGCTGCGCATGCCTTTTCCCACAGGTGTGGTCAAAGGGCCCTTTATGGCCACCACGTGCTGACGGATGGCTTCCAGGGATTGTTCCGGAAGCCATTGGCCGGTCTTCTGATATCCTTTTTCACCGGCGTTGATCTCCTTCCACTCGATTTTGCGATCTCCCTTGTATGCGTATTCAACAGCTGCATCAAGGACAGGTTGAGTGGCGCGCCAGATGTCGGGTCCGATTCCGTCGCCTTCGATAAAGGGGATGATGACATGGCCGGGAACGGAAAGCTTTCCGTTTTTATCAATGGTGATGGACTCTGCTGTACTCATGGTATGCGGATCCTTTCCTGTAAAAAAAAAGAAATCAACGGGTTTTTGCATTATTTTTTTTCAAGGCGGCCGTGCGACGCTGGCGCATTGCCTCGTAGACGGCCATGCCGCCGGCCACGGACGCATTGAGTGAATTGACCGGCCCGGATTGGGCAATGGCGCACAGAAAATCGCACCGGCGCTTAACCAGGGGGCGGATGCCCGTGTCTTCCCCGCCGATGATAAGGGCGCATTTTCCGGTCATATCGGTTTCGGCAATGGATTGGTGCGCCATATGATCCAAACCGATAATCCAGAATCCGTTTTTTTTCAAGTCTTTCATGTAATTGGCCAGGTTGGTGACCACGCAGATACGGGCATGCTCCATGGCGCCGGCAGAAGCCCGGGATGCAGCAGGCCCGGGGCCGGCAGAGCGGTCCCGGGAGATGATGACAGCATCTGCGCCCATGCAAACGGCCGTGCGGACCAGGGCGCCGAAGTTCTGCGGGTCCACCACACTGTCGATCACCAGCAAAAAGGTATCAGGCCCGATTCCGGATTCTGGTTCCAGTAGCCGTGATCCGGCCGTTGTGGGAAGCAAGCTGACCCGGGCGGCAATATCCTGGTGATAATCACTCCGGCTGAGTTTGTTTAGCTGGTCCCGGCTGACCGCCTCCACGTAAATGTCGGTTTTCCGGATTTTTTCCGCAAGCTTGTTGACCCGCTTACCGGGATTTTCCCGGCTGATGTAGACCCGCGAGACCTTTCTCCGGCCGGCTTTTAAAGCCTCTGTCACCGGGTGAATTCCATAGATGATTTCGTCTTTTGTCCTATGATCGGGTTTCACAATTCGGGTCCGGAGTCAGGGTTGAAATGGCAGCCAACGGGCTGACGGTTGTTTTCAATAACGGTCAGCAGTTCCTGTGCAGCCCGCTCGATCCGGTCATTGACAATAATATAATGGTATTCATGGCGGCATGCCATTTCCTCAGCGGCTGCTCGCAATCGTTTTTCAATGGTCTGCTCATCATCGCTGCCCCTTTTTTCCAGGCGCTTTCGCAAATCGTCCAAAGACGGGGGCATGATAAAAATGGTAACACTTCCGGTAAATCGTTCAACGATCTGGCGCGCGCCCCTGACATCAATGTCTAACAAAACATCATAGCCGGCACCCAGGTCCCGGTCCAGATCGTCTGCGCTGGTACCGTAATAATTGTCATGGACCCTGGCCCATTCCGCCCACCGATTTTCCCTGATCATCTGCTCGAATGATGCTGCGGAGATGAAATGGTAGTCCTTACCATCGGTTTCCCCAGCCCTGGGCGGGCGGGTGGTGTAGGAGACGGAGAAGACAATCCTTTCCAGCTGCGGCAGGATGCGGCGGCACAGGGTGGTTTTGCCGGTACCCGAGGGGGCGGATAAGACAAAGAGACGTCCGGTTCTATGGCGGCCGGATGTATTTTTGTCCATATCGGTCATTTTTCGGTTAACCCTTGCCGGCCTGCTTGTCCCGCTGTTTTTCCTTCAGCATTGCAAACCGCTGGGAAATGGTTTCCGCCTGCATGGCTGAAAGAATGATATGGTTGGTTTTGGTAATGATGATCGAACGGGTACGCCGTCCGTGTGTTGCGTCAATTAAGCGGTTCTGCTCCCTGGCATCATCTCTGAGCCGTTTCATGGGCGCGGAGTTGGGGGACAGGATGGCAATGACTTCTTCGGCGACAATGGATCCGCCGAAGCCGATGTTTAGCAAATTGTAGTCCATGGGCTCTCCTGGGACGGGTTGGGTTAAAAGTCAATATTATTCGATGTTCTGGACCTGCTCCCGGAGCTTTTCCAGTTCGGTTTTCACGGAAACAACAATATGGGAAATATCCGCGCTGCCGGCTTTCACCCCCATGGTGTTGACTTCCCGGTTCAACTCCTGCAATAAAAAATTCAGCGGTTTTCCAGCAGGTGCATCCGCTTCCATGATTTGCCAAAACTGCCGGATATGGCTTGCCGCGCGGGTCAATTCCTCGGAAATATCGCTTTTGTCCGCCAGAATAGCGGCTTCCTGGGCAATGCGCGTGGGGTCGATTTCCACCTGGTCTCCGGTCAGTTCCCGGACACGGGCCTGAATTCTCTGGTGGCTGGCTTCTACCAAGCCCTGGCGCAGATTGTCAATGCGCTCAATGCTGTTTTTGATAAATGCAAGGCGCGCTTCCAGGTCCCGGGCCGTGGCCTGTCCCTCATCTGTGCGCATGGCCTCAAAGGCTTCCAGGGCCTTTTGCACGGCCTGCTCCATGGTCCGGGACAGGGTTTCTGCATCCGCCTGATTTTCCACGGTTTCAATAATGCCGGAGACCCCCGCCAAGTGGGAGATGCCAATGGGCTCTGTGATGCCAAAGCGTTTTTTGAGCTCATTTAAAGCCGCGTAATAGGCGTCTGACAGTTGCGGGTTGACCGCGAAATTCCAGCAGGTCTGTTCATCGGTCCGGATTTGAATGCGGATTTCAATACGGCCCCGGCTGATGCAACGGCCAACCGCCTGCCTGACCATATCTTCAAGCCAGCCGTAGGAAGAGGGCAGCTTCACGGCCAAATCCAGGTAACGGCTGTTGTAGCCGCGCATTTCCAGGGTGACGGTGATGTTGTCCCGGCTGTGTTCGATGCCGGCAAATGCGGTCATGCTTTTAATCATCGGCCTGCGCTGCTGCCTCCTTTATGTCAAAAACATACTTGCGGCGCACCTGGTGGAGAAATTCCGTCATTTCCCCGGCTGCGTAATCCGGATAGGTCCAGGGCAGGGTTTGGAAATCGCCCTTTTGGTAAATCAGGGTCAAATCCGCATAAATGCCTTCGCCGATATAAATCCGGTGGGAAAAATTTTTTCCGGTGGCCAGTACGAAGCGTTCCCGCAGCAGATATCCCGGGTCAATATTGACCCGGCGCTTGTCATTATCTGCAAATTCGGCTTCAATCGCATTGGTGGTATGTTTGATTTGCGACAGCGCATCCTGGCTTATCATGTTTTGAAATGCAAGCATACGCCGAAACAGCCCGCTTCCCATTTCCCGTTCGTAATACCGGGTGTAGTCAAAGGCGAGCCACCGGCTGATCATGTCCGCAGGCCCGAAGGCCTCAGAAAGCCGCAAGGCAACGGGTATGATCAATTCTTTGTCCGCCATAAAGGCACCGATGACAAGCTTTGCGGGTGCGGGCGCAGATGGCTGGCTCATGGAAAATACTGCCTGCTGCCGTGGTTTGTATTCGGATTCAGGCGATTAATCGTCAATTAACCGGGCCTCGTCAATGAGCATCACCGGAATATCGTCCCGGATTTCAAATTCAAGCCTGCAGCTGTCACAGATCAGGGCATCGCCGCGGTTGTTGAGATAGATGGCCCCCTTGCATTGGGGGCATACCAGAATTTCCAGCAATTCCTGGCTGATGGCCATGGGTATGGTCTCCTGTGTGTTTTGGGCTGTTTGCGTATAAACCATTTTTCTATACCAGAGGCGCCCGGGTGATGCAAAAGGAAATTCCGTGCATATCATTTGCTTCAGTTGAATCGGCAGTGAATTTGTAATGTTAAAAATCCTTGACGACCGTTTCAAGCATCGATACTTAGGGTTTTAAGCCATGCGACCGGCAGGCGGTATAACAGGAATTGGCAAACGGGCGCTGATCATGCCCGGGGGGAGAAGTGCAATGTTTCTGCAAAACAATGAAATCCGGGATCTTCTCAATCAGGTGGCGGATCTGCTGGAGATCCGGGACGACAATCCGTTCCGGGTGCGGGCCTACAGGGAAGCGGCCCGGGTCATCGAGCAGATGACCGAGCCTGTGGCCTCCCTGGTCAAGGCCAACAAAGATCTGAGCCAGTACCGTGGCATCGGCCGGGATCTGGCTGCAAAGATCCGGGAAATAGTTGAAACCGGGGGGCTTGAGCAGCTGCGCCGGCTTCGCCAGGAACTGCCCGTGTCCCTGCTGGACTTGATGCAGGTGCCTTCTCTCGGACCCAAAAAAACCGCCCAGCTTTACAAGCACCTGGGCGTGGCCAGTCTCGAAGATCTGGAACGGGCCGCCCGGCGCGGACAGATTGCTGATTTAAGCGGTTTCGGGGAAAAAAGCCAGCAGCACATTATTGAATCCCTGGGCCGGGTGAAAAAATCCGGTGAAAAACGTCTGCTCTGGAGCGATGCGGCCGTCCATGCCCGGGCTCTGGAAGAGTATCTCATGGATATCGAAGGTGTGCGCCGGGTCAGGGTGGCCGGCAGCTTCCGCAGGGGAGAGGAAACCGTGGGAGATCTCGATGTTCTGGTCACCTGTGGCCGGGATCGGGAAAAGGATGTCATGGAAGCCTTTGTTTCCTTTGAAGGGGTGAAAAACATTTTGTCTCACGGCAAAACCAAAAGCAGCGTGATCCTGCGTCCGGGACTTCAGGTTGATTTGCGCATCGTGGCCCAGGTCAGCTACGGGGCGGCCCTGCATTATTTTACCGGTTCCAGGGCCCATAATATCGCCGTTCGCAAACTGGCCCAGGACAAGGGCTACAAGATCAACGAATACGGGGTGTACCAGGGAGAAAAGCGGGTTGCCGGAAAAACTGAAAAAGAAGTTTATGCCTCAGTGGGTTTGACTTATATCCCGCCGGAACTTCGGGAAAATATGGGTGAAATTCAAGCCGCTGCAGACAACCGCCTGCCTGCCCTTCTCAAAAGAAGCGACATCCGGGGAGACCTGCACTGCCACACCCGCCGCACAGACGGCCACGGAAGCCTTGAGGAAATGGCCCATGGGGCCATTGCCATGGGATATCAATACCTGGCCGTTACCGAGCATTCCCAGAAGGTGGCCATGGCCGGTGGGCTTAATGAAAAGCAGGTCCTCCAGTACATGAAGAAAATCGATGCCATTAATGAAAAATTTTCCGGCTTCCGGCTGCTAAAGGGAATGGAAGTTGATATTCTGGCCGACGGACGCCTGGACCTGGCCGATTCCGTGCTGGCCCAACTGGATCTGGTGGTTTGTTCGGTGCACTACCAGCAGCGCATGGATGAAAAAAAACAGACCGAACGGATCATCCGGGCCATGGACAATCCCTATTGTCATATCCTGGGCCATCCCACAGCCCGGCTCATCAATACGCGGGATCCAATGGAAATTGACCTGGAAAAGATCATCCTGGCGGCAAAAGACCGGGGCGTGATCCTGGAGTTAAACGCCCAGCCGGATCGGCTGGATTTGCCCAGTTCCTACTGCAAGATGGCTGCAGAATCCGGGGTGCGCATAGCGGTTTCCACGGATGCCCACAGCGTGGAAAATCTCGAATTGATGGAAAACGGTATTGCTGCGGCGCGCCGGGGATGGCTGACCCGCAATGATGTGGTCAACACCCGGTCCCTTTCAGAATTGCTGCGCCTTTTGCGGCGTCCATAAACCGCCCCTGCGGTCACAGGCCGGGGTCAAAATCGCCCTGGTGGTCTTAACTCCCGTCCTTTCCGGGTGTCTCCTCTGTCATGATGTCGATTTTTTTCCATTTGTCTTTTGCCCCGGAAAGCCTTGCCGGATTTTTGAGGCGTCCGTAATATGGGGTTGAAGACAAATAAATGGCCGCCAGGGGATTGTGGCCCAGCACCCGGTCCTTGACGGCCAGTACCGTGCAAGGCACTTTGCAGTATTTTAGAAACAGTGTGTCATGCCCCACGCACAGGCCCAGCATGACGGCCAGGTCCACCTCCTGGCGGTTTAACAGTTCGGCTTGAACAATGGGATTGCACATGGATTCCATGGCATCCGGCCCCCGTATTTTTTCTTCCCCTGTCAGACCAATGGATTCCTTTGGCGTTCGGCCCACCTTGCAGCAGACCGAGGCCACATCAAATCCGCCGGCTTCGAAAATTTTTGAAACCTCGCGGGCTTCTCTGCGCAGGCCGATGCAAAAGGCCAAACCCAGGGAGGTGTAATTGCACTTTGCGGCAAACTGCATGATCTCTTCAATTCGCGGAATCCGGGTTCTTAAGTTCTGACCGTCGAATTCATAACACTGGGCTTCCTGGATTGAGGCCCGGCGGGCGAATTCCTGAATATTGCTTCGGTGATAGTGGGTGATCCCCTCGCGGACGACCTGCTCATACTGACGCATGGGGCACGCTGTGGGCGCTTTTTCAATGGAGGGCAGGGGGTCGTTGAGGTTTGCAGCCGGATAACAGGTTCCCCCATCGCAATAGGCGCATTGTGTATAAAGGATTTTATCATTCATTGGCAAGGACTCCTTTTCATATTTCCTCTTCTATAGCAGAGCCGGGGTTGGGGAAACAACCCTGGTTTGGAAATTGTCAAAAGGAGATTCTGCCCGACAGGCTGCAGGAGGGGTATGATATCACCCCTGCCTGCAGCTTTTTATCGATGGTGCCCAAATCCGGTCCGAACCTAGCTGTTGGTCGGGCAGTGCCTGGAAATGGCCCTTGGAATCTGTTTGACCGCTTTGTTGATGACCTTTTGTGCGGAAAGGTTTTTTGCCGGCCTGGCGATATCCAGGGTGTCGGACCACAAGGCGTTTCCGGTTTTGGTCTCATAGATCCGGGTTTCAACCATCACATGTTTCCATGCCGTGGCGTTTTGACGGATATACTGCTGCTGATGCGCGGACCAGTTCCCCCCGGTATCGCCCGGACCCAGGTAGAACAACACCGGATCATAGGAGGAGAACGCATATGTTTCCTCCATGCCGGCTATCCGGGCCAGAAATACGAAATCGATTCCCCGGTTACCGGCTTGTTTCAGAAGTGTTTCCCGGTCGAGTCCGGAAGCCTCCGGGATTGCCGAATAGCTTGCAACCGCCTCCACTCCCTGATTTTTGAGCTCATGACACAAGGCGTCTTCAAATTGTTTTCTTGCTTGATCATTGTCAGAGACGCCGGTGATCATCATTTTTGAGCCCGGTTTCATTCCGCAGTCGCCGGCAGTTGATGCGGCCATGCGGCTGCCCGTAGCTGCACAGGCAGTCAAAGAGCAGATCAGGACTCCCATCAGAATCATGTACATACCCGTTTTCAATTGTTTCATTGTCATCTCTCCTTTCCTCTATTGAATGTTATTATAATTCGTGCCATTTTTCATATTCGACAGAATCGTAAAAAGCTTTTGTTAGTGATATTGCCAGATCTGTGCCAAAAAAATAAATTATATTATTTCAATTATTTATAAAATAGAAAGCGTTGTATTTGTCATATATGAATAAAATGGGTTAGTTAAATATGACAAATTAGTTATATGTGACTAAATATCCGGGAGATATTATGCAGGTGGATGGCAATGAATTTTTCCGGCAGGCCACTGTCCGGATTTGCAGCAGCTTGGATATTGAAGTGGCCCTGAAACGGATGCAGCAGTATGTTCATCAGTATTTGCCCGCCGGTTTCATATCCTTGGTGCTGTTTGACCCGCAGAAAAACGTGATCCGCAATATCGCGGGAAAAATTTCAAAAACCGCGGAAAAATACGGCCGGGAAGTCTCGCTGCCCGACACCCGGGAGATGCGGGCCAGGTGGATCCAAAAACAAGTGGGCCTGGAAGCCTATATGGTGGTCAATAACCTGGAGCAGGATCCGGACCTGCTGGACTTGTTCACCCGGCTGGGCCTGGATGCCGATATTTCTTTTATCATGATTCGGCTGGAACTGGAGGGAAACCGTATTGGGGGGCTCTGGGTGTCGACGGCCGGTCGTAACCAATACACCAAAGAGCAGGCGGAACTGCTGCAGATTATCCATGAGCCCGTGGCCATTGCCATGTCCAATGTGCTGCAGCACCGGGAGGTGCTTGAGTTAAACCGGCAGCTCACAGATGATATCCGCCATCTTCACGCGCGGCTGCATGAAAAGACAGAGACTGAAATTATTGGTGCAGACCAGGGATTGCATCAGGTTACGGAAATGGCCCGGCAGGTGGCCGGCCTGGACAGCCCGGTTTTGATCCTGGGCGAAACCGGAGTGGGCAAGGAAGTGATCGCCAATTTTATTCATAACCATTCCCACAGGCGAAACGGACCGTTAATCAAGGTCAACTGCGGGGCCATTGCCGAAAGCCTCATGGACAGTGAATTGTTCGGGCATGAAAAAGGGGCGTTCACCGGTGCTGTTGAAAGAAAAAAAGGACGGTTTGAAAGGGCTGACCGGGGCACCATTTTTCTGGATGAAATCGGAGAGCTTTCCCCCCAGGCACAGGTTCGGCTGCTGCGGGTGCTGCAGGAAAAAGTCATTGAAAGAGTGGGCGGGTCCAGGGAGATTGCCGTCAATGTCCGGATTTTATCCGCCACCCATCGCAACCTTCAGGACATGGTGGCAGACGGACGCTTCCGGCAGGATTTGTGGTTCCGGCTCAATGTGTTCCCCGTTTCCATCCCGCCCCTGCGTGAGCGAAAGGAAGATATTCCCGGGCTGGTGAATTTTTTCATGCAAAAAAAGGCACAAGAGTTGAAAATCAAGCAGCCTCCTGAACTGCAGAGCGGGGCGTTGCGTCAGTTGCTGGCCCATGACTGGCCCGGCAATGTCCGGGAACTGGAAAATCTCGTGGAACGGGCCCTGATTCAATACCAGGGGGGCCGGATTTCCTTTTCCGGATTTTTCCGGAAAAATTCGTCGCTTTTGCAGGATACGGACGAACTGCGGGAATCCGGCCCGATGCCGACTTTAGATGAGGTGATGGCCGAACATATCCGCCGGGTGCTGAAGCTCACAAACGGCAAGATCAGCGGACCCGGTGGTGCCGCCGAGATTTTGGGCCTTCATTACAGTACCCTGCGGCACCGTATGCGGAAGCTCGGGATCTCTGTTGACCGAAACCTTTCCGGATGATTTTTACGTGTCTTTCCTCGTAATAAACCGGGCGTTTTTTCTCGTACCGGATGTGGCTCCGGGCTTTCCAGTGGCCCCGGGCCCTTGAGTGACTCCGGCTGTAGCGCGGCGGCGGACATGGCCGGTGATAGCCGTTTTTGTGGATCACGGTGACAGGGTCCGGGCCGCTGTTGTAGTAGCTGTTGATAATGGCATGGCCGACTATGGCCGCGCCCACCCCGATGGCAACGCCTTCCCACCGGTGGCGCTGTTTGTCCCCGGCAGATGCGGATGTGCCGGCAAAAGCCACCAGGCAGACCGCAATGAGAAGCACAGTCAATATTTTTTTCATTTTTTGCCTCCTTTTTTTGTGCTTTCAGTTTACCCGGGATAAGGTGCCGGTTAATCCCGGGATTCCGCGTGCCGGGTGATTTCCCGGTCCACCAGTTCAATGGCCTGGTCCACCACACGCTGCAATACGGCAATTTCATCCGGCTCATCGCCAATGGCGGCGGCCAGGGGCTTATAGCTTCTGGCCTGACGGGCCTTGATCTCTGCAACCTTTTCACGACCTTTCTGTGACAGCTCAATTAAATGCACCCGCATGTCGTTTCGGTCCACTTTCATGTCCACCATTTCCAGTTCTGATCTGAGCCGTTTGACATCCGTGGACAGGGTGCTCTGCCTGACTCCGGGAAAAAAGCGCAGCAGGTCGCTCATGCTCATGGGCCCCTGGGTGCTGAGGATTTCAAGAATCAGCATCTCCCGGTCCCTGAGATCTCCGGCCTCGCTTCCCGCAGCCTCAATAGCCCGGTAAATCCGCATCTTGATGCTTAATCTGGCGATGTTTGTAAATAGATCCTGAATCATTGCCCTGCCTTTTTCTGAAAGCATGTTTGAAACCAGTTAATAATATCCAGATAGTTTTGTCAATAAAAATATTTCACAAAAATGATATACTTTGTAAAAATGATATAGCTGAACCAAATCCGCGGCATTCGGTCAAACAAGGGAAACGTGGGAGGGATGACCGAGTCCAGGTATGACAGGCGGTGAAATCAGGCTTGATTTTTCGGGCGTACAGAGGCACAATGCAGTTTCATGAATCGCGGAGCTTTGAACATGGCAAAAAAGAAATTAAAAGCCCATCACATTGAACGCACCTGGTGCAAGGGTTGCGGAATTTGCGTACATTTCTGTCCCAAGCAGGTTCTGGCGCTCGATGAGCACAACATTGCCTATCCTGCCGATCCGGAAGCCTGTATCTGCTGCCGCATGTGCGAATACAGGTGCCCGGACCTTGCCATTGAAGTCGAATGTCAGGAGACTTGAGCCTATGCAGGGCACTGTGAAATTCATCCAGGGAAACGAGGTCTGTGTGGAGGCCGCCCTTTATGCGGGCCTGGAGTTTTTTGCCGGCTATCCCATCACGCCTTCCACCGAGATTGCCGAGGCCATGTCCGCCCGCCTGCCGCAGATCGGGGGCCGGTTTTTGCAGATGGAAGACGAGATTGCCTCCATCTGCGCTATTATCGGGGCGTCTTTGACCGGCCGCAAGGTCATGACCGCAACCAGTGGCCCCGGCTTTTCCCTGATGCAGGAAGCCCTTGGCTATGCCGTGATGACCGAGATCCCCTGCGTGATCGTGGATGTGCAGCGCGGCGGTCCGTCAACGGGGCTTCCCACTCATGTGGGGCAGGGCGATTTTAACCAGGCCCGTTACGGCACTCACGGTGATCATGCCATTGTCGCCCTGACCGCCTCCAATCACCAGGACATGTTTGCCATCACCGTGGAGGCCTTCAATATTGCCGAGATTTTCCGCACTCCGGTGATTCTGCTGTTTGACGAGGTCACCGGCCACATGCGCGAAAAGGTGGTGATTCCCGAAAAGGACGAAATCGCCCTGGTGGATCGGCTCAGGACGTCTGTTGAAAGCGGGGTTGACTATCACCCCTATCTGCCCCGGGAAGACGGGCGGCTGCCCATGTCGGATTTCGGCGGGGTGCACCGCTACAATGTCACAGGGTTGTATCATGATATGTGGGGCTTTCCTTCAGATGATCCCAAAATCGTCTACGGCCTGATTCGGCATCTCATGGATAAAATCCAGAATTATGCCGGGAAGATGACCTTTTTTCGGCAGGATTACATCGAAGATGCCCACACGGTTCTGGTTTCCTACGGTGCTGCTGCCCGTTCGGCCCGGCACCTGGTGGAAAATCGCCGCAAGCGCGGCGAAAGGCTGGGTCTGCTGGAACTGCAGACGCTTTGGCCGTTTCCCGGCGACGTGGTTCGCAAGGTCTGCAAAAATGCTGATTACATCGTGGTGGTGGAATTAAACACCGGCCAGGTGATCCGGGAAGTAAAGCTGGCCGTGGACCGGCCCGAACGGGTGTATCTGGCCAACCGCATTGACGGCCAGTTGATTTCCCCCACGGATATCCAGAACATACTGCGGCTGCTGCATGGCAAAGGCGTATAATTTCAAGGTGATTTGATGTCTGTTAAAGACTATATCCGCGAACGGTTTTTTCCGCACATGTGGTGTCCGGGCTGCGGCCACGGGGTGGTGTTAAACGCCATGATCCGGGCCGTGGAATCGCTGGGCATGAGCAAAAATGAAATCGTCATGGTTTCGGGCATCGGCTGCTCGGCGCGGATTTCCGGTTATGTGGATTTCCACTCCATGCACACCATCCACGGCCGGGCCCTGGCTTTTGCAACGGGCATCAAAATGAGCCGGCCGGAGCTAAACGTGATCGTTCCCATGGGCGACGGAGATGCCCTGGCCATTGGGGGAAATCATTTTCTGCATGCCGCCCGGCGCAATATCGAAATGACGGCTATTGTCATGAACAACCGGATTTACGGGATGACCGGCGGGCAATTCTCCCCGCTCTCGGGTTATGCGGCCGCGGCCTCCACTGCGCCCTATGGCAACATTGATCACGGCTTTGACATTGCAAAACTTTCCGAGGCGGCAGGGGCCACATTCGTGGCCCGGACCACAACCTATCATGTGCATGAACTTTCCCGCCTGATCCGGGATGCCATTTTGCATGAGGGTTTTTCCGTGCTCGAGGTGCTCACCCAGTGCCCCACGTATTTTGGACGCTACAACCGGGCAGGGGATGCCCCGGAAATGATGGAGACTTACAAGAATCGCACCGTAGCTGTGGGTTCTGAAAAAAAGAACCAGGACCCGGAGCTGATCGAGCGGGGCGTGTTTGTGAAAAAAGAGCTTCCGGAATACTGCCGGGAATACGAAAAAGTCATCGAAAAAAACCAACAAAAGCAGACGTAAAAGAAGGCATGATGGAAAAGTGCAGGCTGGTTTTTTCGGGTTCCGGGGGGCAGGGCATTATCACCGCAGCTATTCTGCTGGCAGAAGCCGCTGTTCTCCACGAGGGGTTAAACGCAGTCCAGTCCCAGAGCTACGGGGCCCAGGCCCGGGGCGGGGCTGCCAGAAGTGATGTGATCATTTGGGACAAGCCCGTTTACTACCCCAAGGTGATCCAGCCCAATGTCCTGGTCTGCCTGACCCAGACCGCATACAACAAATACCATCCCACCATCCGCCCCGGCGGCCTGCTGATCACCGACACCGCCCTGGTAAAAGTGGACAAAAGCGCTGAAGCCCGCCTGGCCTGGCTGCCGTTTCAGGATCAAATCAAACAGGAGATGGGCAATGCCCGGGGTTTGAATATCTGCGTGCTTGGCGCCGTGGCCGCCCTGACCCAAATCGTTTCCATCCCCAGCCTGGAATCAGCCGTGGCCGGCCGGTTTGATGAAAGATTCCGGGAAGCCAACCTCAAGGCCCTGCACATGGGAATAGCGCTTGGAAGCCAAAGATCTTCAGCCAGCGTTTAACAAAATAGCCGATGCCAACACCTGCCTGCCGTTGAGAAAAACAGTCATAATGCTTGAACAAAGCTAAATTAAATGATATACAGTTTAACTGAAAAAAAATTTTTATGTCCCTGGAATTCAGTATAAAGGTGCATTCAATGGATAGCCAGCAAAACGCAAAAACGATTGTGGACAGACGAAAAAGCCCTAGAATACAGACTGAAAACGATGTCAGCTACATTCTTTTCGATGCCAACAGGGAAGTAACGGATCAAGGCAGGGCAAAAGCCCTGGACCTGAGTCAAAACGGCATACTTTTGGAAACAGAAAAACCATTAAATGGCTCCTGCATTATGCTGATCACCCTGGATTTGAACGGAAAAAAGGTAAAAGTCAAAGGCCGAGTGGCAAATACCCGGAAATCAGATAAGCCGGGCTGCCATTTAACCGGGATTGAATTTAAAAGCTCTGAAGAACAACAGATAAAGGCCATTGTTGCATTTGTAAAAGTCTATCATAACCGCAGGCAACGCCATCAAAATAAAAATCTGTATTCAGTCCAGCAACCTGTTTCCTGAAAAGCAGCGTAGTGTTTTTGGGCTTACCCGGATTTCCTGTCCAGGGTCTGGTTTTCATCCTTGCCGAAAAATCCCGGAGTGGCTTTACTTCGCGCGGTTGCCGGTTTTTGCTGTCACCCCAAACAAGGATCAACCATGAGTGCAGGTGATCAAAAAATCCGGATTCTCGGCCAGACCGCTTTGACAGACCGCAGGTTTGTCAACTTGTTTGAAATCCGGTATTCCGATAAAAAAGGCAATGAAAGGCGCTGGGACTTTGTCTCCCGGCAGAATCCGCCCAAAATTGAAACTGGCGGATTTGACATTGTGGATGCGGTCATTATCGTACCCTGGCATGCGCCCAGCGGCAAGCTGGTTGTGATCCGGGAATTCCGGATGCCGTTAAACGACTACCAGTACGGATTTCCCGCCGGGCTGGTGGATCCGGGTGAAAGCCCGGAGCAAAGTGCCATCCGGGAACTCGGGGAGGAAACCGGCCTGAAGACCACCGGCGTTCGCCGCACAAGCCCGCCCATATATGTATCATCCGGCCTTACAGACGAATCCATTGTCATGGTGTATCTCGACTGTGAGGGCCATCCGTCCGACGGAAACACCGGAAGCGCAGAAGACATTGAAACCGTGTTTTTGTCCCGGCAGGAGGCCGCAGATCTGTGTGTTGCTCCGGATCTCAAGGTGGATGTGAAAACCTGGCTGGTCATGGACAAATTTGCCGCCACAGGCGGGATATAAAAATATCTGTGACCTGTTATGCCTGCGTCAATACCGGCGTGATCACACCGTGGCATCTGCATGCGGTGGCAATCAGGTGTTTGCCGGGTTTTTGGGACATTTTTTGCTTGAGTTCAAGCAGGGATTCGGGTTTGTAACCGCCCACGCCCGGGGCAAGCTGATGGCTTCGGATCACCCGGGTTTCAAATTCGGCGATTTCCAAGTTTTCCAGCCATTCATACAGGTTCTGCGTCCGTTTTTTACCAGTGGACGGGCAGTAATCCGCCGGCTCAGGGCAGTTGTCCGGGCACATGAAATCCGCCATGCTTGTGTAGATATCCCCGGTATGGCCGAACATGGGGTTGGGCAGCCTTTTTTCCAGGCCTTCGGGCGGGTCACAGCGCCGGATCCCCACCGGTGCGGATCCGGCCATTAGCCAAAGCGCGGCCAAATGCACGGGAAGGGCAGGGATGATCCAGTCCGGAATGTTTTGTTCGGCCAGATGCTGCTTCAGAAAATCCACCCCGTCCTGACGGACAATTTCCACATTTTCCCCGAACTGTGGAAATTGTTCAGGCTCTGGTTCCACCACCACAAATCTGGTTATGCGCTTGCCTGAAGCAAGCCTTTCCAGTGCAATGCGGCCAAACCGGCCGAAGCCGATGATCCATATGGTTTCCATATTTTATCCCTGCCGGGTTTTTTATCAATTTCGGGAACCGCCTGCCGCTGGCTGAAAAGAGCCAAGCGGGCAGCAGGGTTGAACATTGTCCGGTAATCCATTATATTATTCAGAATAACCTTCTCGGATCGAAAGGCACAAGGCATTTTTTTTAAAATTACCGAATCAGAGCCTTACAAATTTTTAAAGCCAAAAATTGATGGCGCCGTCAAAAGTCCGACATCTGCGTTACACGCAATTTCTCAGAATTTCACGTACGGATAACTACGCTGCATTCTTCGAAATTGCGCAAGCCTTGATCTTGAACTTTTTACGGCGCCATCTAAAATCAGACTTTTTACAGTGCCCTCAAAAATTGACTTAACACCTTTTGGGAATCAGAAGGGAAAGGAACAAATCAATGGAGGAAATACGCGAAAAAGCACGCACCCTGATGAAGGGATATTGCCGGGTCTGCCCGGTGTGCGACGGCCGGGCCTGTGCCGGACAGGTGCCGGGAATGGGCGGTCTCGGAACCGGTTCAGGTTTTCAGGACAATGTGCGGGCGCTTTCTGAAATCCGGTTTAACATGCGCTGTCTCCATGATGCCGCAGAGCCGGACACGGATCTTTCCCTGCTGGGCTTTGACCTGTCCATGCCGGTGCTGGCCGCCCCTATTGGCGGGGTGTCGTTTAACATGGGCGGGGGCATGGAGGAGCAGGACTATATCCTGGCCAAGCTTTCGGCATGCGCAGATGAGGGCTGCCTGGGATGCACCGGCGACGGCGTGCCGGATTTCATCCATGAAAGCGGGTTTGCCGCCGTCAAAGAACTCGATGGCCGGGGCATTCCGTTTATCAAGCCGTGGGAGGACCAGGAGCTGTTTTCCAAGGCGGAAAAGGCGCTGGAAGCCGGTGCTACGGTAATCGGCATGGATGTGGATGCAGCCGGTCTGGTGACCCTGCGCAAGATGGGCCGGCCGGTGTCGCCCAAGCCGGCAGCAAGACTTGCTGAAATCATTGAACAAATACCGGCCAGATTCGTGGTCAAGGGGGTGATGACCGCAGATGAGGCAAAAATCTGTGTGGATGCAGGTGCTGCAGGGATCGTGGTGTCCAATCATGGCGGAAGGGTGTTAGACGGGGTGCCCGGAACCGCACGGGTACTGCGCGATGTGGCTGCAGCCGTTCAGGGGCAGATCGCGGTTTTGGCTGACGGCGGGGTGCGATCCGGGGCAGATGTGCTTCGCATGCTGGCCCTGGGCGCGGATGCGGTGATGATCGGCCGGCCGTTTTCAGTTGCCGTGCTCGGCGGGGGCAAAGACGGGGCTTGCGCCTACCTGGCCCAAATCCGCCAGGAGCTGGTTCAGAGCATGGTGCTCACCGGCACAGCCTCGGTGCGGTCCGTGGACAGCTCCATTCTGTGGTCAGGATAATCCCTACAGCAGCCCGGCTGCGGACATGATGTCCGGGACCACTTCCTCTTTGCCAATGGCCATGATGTGGACCCCGTCGCAGATCTTTTCGTCTTTGATCTGAGCGATCATGCGGCCGGTGATCTCGATGCCCTTTTTCAGGGCACCGCCCTTGGGGGCGGCCGCCATTTCATCGATGAGATTCTGGGGTACCATGACGCCGGCCACGTTTTTGTTCATAAAGCGGGCCATGCCCGCAGAGGTCAGCAGGATCACACCGGCCAGGATCTTGACGTCAAACTGCCGGGCGTAATCCATGAATTTTTTGAAGTTGTCGATGTCATAGACCGCCTGGGTTTGGATGAATTCGGCGCCGGCTTCGATTTTTTTCTCAAACTTGATCAGCTGGGGCTCAATGGGGTTGGCCTCGGGGGTGACAATGGCTCCGGCGCAGAACCGGACACCTCCGTCCAGATCGTTTCCGGCCATGTCTTTTCCCCGCTCCATGGTGCGCACCGCGGCCACCAGCTGGCTGGAATCCAGATCAAACACGGCCTTGGCCTGCTTGTGATCGCCGAGCATCACCGAATCGCCGGTCAAGCACAACACATTGTTGATCCCCCGGCTGGCGGCAAACATGAGATCGGCCTGCAGGGCCAGGCGGTTTCGGTCCCGGCAGGTCATCTGCAGGATCGGCTCGCCGCCCTTTTCTTTGACCAGCAGCGCTCCGCCCAGGGAGGGAAACCGCATCACAGAGCTCTGGTGATCGGTGACGTTCATGGCATCCACCTTGTCTTTTAACAATTCCACGTGGTGTGCCATTTTTTCCAGGTTGGTCCCCTTGGAGGGGGCGACCTCGGAGGTGACCACGAATTTTCCGGAATCAAGGGCTTTTTTAAATGCGGATGGCATGGGAAGTGTCCTTATTCATAGTGTTAAGTTTTAAGTGTTAAGAAATATGAAGTTTAAACGCTTTGTGTTTTTTTTGCGGTTAATTTTCCGGGATCAGGAATTTGCCGGGACTGGGTTCACCCAGGTGATTGCGCGGCTTTTTGTAGGTGCGCATGGAATCGAGCCGGTCAAGCTCCTTTAGGCGGTTGTAGATCATGGTCCAGGCGCAGTCCTTGTTGGAATCGATTTCGCATTTGCCGTTGTTGGTGCCGCCGCAGGGGCCGTTGACAAGCCCCTTGTGGCAGGTGGTCACCGGGCAGATGCCACCGGTTTCGCCGATCACGCAGGTGCCGCACTGGGTGCAGATCTCGTTGAACTGGCCGGCGGCGTTTTCCTTTCCGATAAACAGGGTGTTCTGGGCCGGCACCACCATCTGGCCGAGTTGACTGGCCAGGGTTTGCACGCCATAGGCGCAGGACATCACCAGCAAAGCGTCTGCCTGGTTCATGCGCGCACCAAACTCTGAGAGGATATCGGATGTGAGGTTGTCGCAGGCCACGGGGACCACTGTGGTGCCGGTGATCACCTTGCCCCTGGCAGACAGGTCTTCGGCCATGGCCGCCACCTGTTCCACACCCCCTGTCCGGGTCAGGGTGGTGCAGGTGCCGCATCCGATGACAAATATTCTGTCCATGCCTTCGAGCAGGTGCTCGATTTCCTCCATTGGTTTCTGCTGGGTAATGGATCGAATCATGGTGGTTAGCTCCTCTCTTTTTCAAGATCGCACCTGAGGCACCGCCTGGCTTCAAAATGGGCCTGCTCGGCGGTAAATCCCCTTTCAACTTCCCTGAAGTCGCAGACGCGGTCCTCGGGTTTTTCGGTTTCGATTTGAACCCGCGGCTGATCTTCTGTGCTTTCCGATTCCAGGGCCAGACCGGTTTCCTGGGCCAGGGGGGTTTTTTCATCCGGCATGAAAATCGGGGTCTGGTCGCCTGAAAGGTATTTGTGAATGGCCAAAGCCGCCCGCCGGCCCGATGCAATGGCCCGGATCACGAAAGTGGGGCCGGTGGTGAAATCGCCGCCGGCAAACACGCCGGGCACGTTGGTGGCCAGGGTGTTTTCATCCACGGCCAGAGAACCCCACAACGCTCGCTCCAGCTGGCTGTCTTCGGGCAGAAACGACGTGTCCGGTGCCTGGCCGATGGAGATAATGATATTGTCGGCCTCGATGTACTCGGTATCGGACATGTCGCATTCCGGCCGGAAATTGCCCTCCTGGTCAAATACCGCAAGGCAGTGGGAAAAACTGATGCCCTTGACTTTGCCGTTTTGCTGGTAAATTTCTTCCGGTGACCACTGCGGATTTAAAATGGCGCCTTCATCCTGGGTTTCCTCCACGTCCTTGTCCCAGGCCGGCATCTCTTCCCGGGTTTCCAGACAGAAGACCTGAACGTCGTCGGAACCGGCGCGAAGCGCGGTGCGGGCCACATCCATGGCCACATTGCCCCCGCCGATCACAACGGTTTTACCCGAAAGTTTCATATCATGGCCCAGGCGCACGTCGCGCAAAAAGTTTAAGCCGTAGTATAGTCCCTCCAGCCCTTCTTCCTCCCCCGGAAGTCCGATGCGCTTGCTGGCCTGGGCACCGGCAGACAAAAACACCGCATCAAAGCCTTCCTTTTTCAGATCCGTTAAGGTGTGGTTGGCGTCAATGGGCGAATTGTACTCGATTTTCACCCCGGCGTTTTCGATCCACTTGATTTCCATGTCAATGACATCCCTGGGCAGGCGGAACTCGGGCAGTGCGATGTTTAACATTCCGCCGCCAACGGGCTGGGCTTCAAACACCTTTGTCTCGTAGCCGAGCTTGGCCAGGAAATAGGCACAGGTCAGGCCCGCGGGCCCGGCGCCCACAATGGCCACTTTTTCCGACCGGGTCACCGGGAAGGCTTCGCGCTCGGCACCGTATTTGTCATAGTAGTAGTCCGAGGCAAATCGTTTTAATGTCCGGATGGCCACGGGATCGTCGAGCTCTCCTCTGCGGCACTTGTATTCGCAGGGATTGATGCAGACCCGGCCGCATACGGCCGGAAACGGATTTCTCTCCCGGATGATCTCCACTGCCGCCTCGTAGTTGCCGCTGCCGATGGCCGCCACGTAATTGGGTACGTCAATACCGGCCGGACATGCGTGCTGGCAGGCCGATATCACCATGGAGTCACACACTGCACCGGCGCAGCGATGTTCGTGGATGTGGTCGCGGTATTCCTGCTCAAAATAGCGCAGGGTGGACAGGGCCGGCTTGGGGCTGGCCTGTCCCAGGCCGCACAACGAGGCTTCGGCCATGGTGTGGCCGATGGATTTGATGGTGTCAATGTCTTCGATATGTCCCTGGCCCAGGGTGATGCGCGTTAAGGTCTCCAAAAGCTGGGTGGTGCCCAGCCGGCACGGGGCGCATTTGCCGCAGGACTCGGACTGGGTGAAATTTAAAAAAAATCGGGCAATTTCCACCATGCAGTTGTTTTCATCCAGGACCACAAGACCGCCTGAGCCCATGATGGCGCCGATGCGCTGGATGGTGTCATAGTCAATGGGCAGGTTTAAAAATCTGGCCGGCACGCATCCACCCGCCGGACCGCCCATCTGCACGGCCTTAAACTGCCTGCCCTTGGGAATGCCGCCGCCGATATCATAGACCACCTCCCGGATGGTGGTACCGATGGGCACTTCCACCAGGCCGGTGTTGTTGACCTTGCCGGCCAGGGAAAAAATTTTGGTTCCCTTGGACGCATCGGTTCCCAGTTCGCCGTACCACTCAGCACCGTTTTTGATGATCAGCGGAATGTTGGCCAGGGTTTCAACGTTGTTGATGTTTGTGGGCTTTTGGTCAATCCCGGCCTGGGCGGGAAAAGGGGGCCTTGGCCGGGGCATGCCGCGCTTGCCCTCAATGGAGGCCATCAGCGCGGTTTCCTCGCCGCAGACAAAAGCGCCGGCCCCCATTTTGAGGGAAAGATCAAAATTAAAGCCCGTGCCCAGGATGTTTTCGCCCAGAAGGCCCAGTTGTTTTCCCTGCTCAATGGCCAGGGTCAGGTGCTCCACTGCAATGGGGTATTCCTCTCGCACGTAAATGATGCCGTATTCCGCGCCCATGGCATAGCCGCCGATCATCATGCCCTCGATCACCGCATGGGGATCGCCTTCCAGAAGCGCCCGGTCCATGAAAGCCCCGGGATCGCCCTCGTCTGCGTTGCACACCACATACTTGGGCGTGGTGGGCGACTGTCTGGCAAACCGCCACTTGATGCCAGTGGGAAAGCCCGCGCCGCCACGGCCCCGCAATTTTGCGGAAACCACTTCCTCAATGACCGTCTCAGGGGTCATCTTGGACAAAGCCTTGACAAACGCCCTGTAACCGCCCGCGGCAATGTAGTGCTCGATTTGTGTCGGGTCGATCCGGCCGCAGTTGGCCAGCACCCGGCGCACCTGTTTCTGGTAAAAGGGGATCTGGTTTCTGTAATAAACAAACCGGCCGGTTCTTGGGTCCTGGTAGGCAAGGCGCTCGATGAACTGCTGGTTCTTGATGGTTTTGTCCACGATTTCCGTGGCATCTTCCGGATCCACTTCCTGGTACTGGATGCCCAGCGGCTCGATTGCCACCACCGGGGCCTTGGCGCAGAACCCGTGGCATCCGGTGGAACGGATTTCCACTTCCTTATCCAGTCCCTGGCGGGTGACGGCGTCAGCCAGGGCGTCGCGAACGGCTGCAGCTCCGTAGGCCCGGCATCCGGTCATGCAGACATGGACTTCGGTCTTTTTTTTGCCAGAATCCGCAAGAATCTTGTTTCTGAGCCATTCGATCTGTCCGATGGATGTGAGTTTTTTCATGGCGCTCAATCATCCTCCTTGTCTTTCCGGTATTCGCCCAGCACGCTGATCACCTTGGTGGGGTTGAGCCTGCCGAAGTAGTCCTTGTTGACCATCATGGTCGGCGCCAGAAAACAGGCTCCCAGGCATGCCACGGTTTCCAGTGTGAACTGGTAGTCGGAGCTGGTCTCGCCTTCCTCGAGTTCCAGTTCCTTTTTGACCAGCCGTAGAATGCTCCGGCTTCCCTTGACATGGCATGCCGTTCCCCGGCAGACCCGCAGCACGCAGCGACCTTTGGGTTTTAAGGAAAAACCGGAATAAAACGTGATCACCCCCTGAACCTGTGAGGCAAACATGTTTAAGGCCTCGGCAACAGGCTCGATGGATTCTGGGGGGATAAATCCGAATTCCTCCTGGATTTCCTGGAGCAGGGGGATTAAGGCCCATTTGCGGTCCCGGGAATCCTCGATGATTTCATGGAGTCGGCTTCGGTCAAATTGCGTGGGATCCATTGGTTTTTGCTCCTTGGCGTCTAAATTTTCTCAATGCTGACCCTGCAGGTTCGCCATGCCGGTACCGGCGTCCGGATTGCCTCTATGCCGGCAAGGGCGGCGGCTTCGTTTCCGGAAAATCCCGTGGGAACAAACATTTGTCCGGGCAACATTGCCGGATCGGCCACAAAGCTGCGTTCAATGGCGCCGTGATCCGATACAATCCGGATTTTTCCGCCTTCTGGTATGGCCAGGGATTCGATGTCACTGGCAGACAGCCGGGCCGGATTGTCACGGTTCCAGGCGTTGATCCGGGCGGACCTGCTGGTGCGGGTGCCGCCGGCCAGGTGCCAGCGCAGGGGGCCGAGTACGGCTGTAAAGCCTTTTTGTTGGCTTGTCTGCGGCGGTAGCGATTCAAGGGCCGCAAATGTGAACCGGTGGCCGTTTCCGGAAAAAGGCGTGTCTGCATCCGCATTTTTGATCCATTCCTGGCGGTGGTTGCCGATGGCCGCATACATGGGAACGGTTTTTCTGATTTCCTGGCGGATTTTTTCAATGGTGGTGTATTGTTCGGGATATCCCATGTTCCGGGCCAGCAGGCCGAGAATGCGCCAGTCGGCAAGGGCTTGTCCCGGCGGGGCTGCCGCCTGGGAAAAGGACTGGATTCGGCCTTCCATGTTGGTAAAGGATCCGGCTTTCTCGGCAAAGGCGGAACCTGGCAGCACCACGTGGGCAAGCCGGGTTGTGCGGTTTTCAAAAATGTCCTGGATTGCTATAAAATCAAGTTTTTCCAAGGCGTTTTCCACCCGCTCCGGGTCGGGCAGGGTGCGCACCAGGTTTTCGGCCATGATGTAGAGACCCTTTAAGTGCCCGGATTCCGCGGCCTCGACAATGCCGCAAAGATCCAGTCCGGGATCCGGGGAAAGCTTGGTGTTCCAGAGCCGCTCAAGGTGTTTTCTGGCATCCGGATCGGAAAGGGGATGTCTGCCGGGCAGCAAGTCCGGTGCCATTCCCATGTCCATGGCACCGACGGTATTGCTTTCCGGGGCCGGGATAAAGATTCCGGCATTGGCGACGCCGATGCTGCCCGCTGAAAGAACCAGGTCAAAGGCGGCATCAGCGATTTGAGTGCCGTGGGCCTGCTCCATTACATCCGCGCCGATCACAAGGCTGATTTTGCGGCCCGAAAGCATTTCAGCAGCCCGTTTTATCTCCCTTTCCTCTGCGGGTGAAAGGGGCTGGTCGGACAGAAGTGAATCAATGGCGGCTTTGCACTCCTCCCAGCCGCTGGTGTATTGTTGGATAAAATCAGTGCTGGTTCCGTCGGGATCAGCGATTTTTTCGGCAAGGGCGCATATGAGCGCCGGGATGCGGGCGTTTGGTTCCATACCGGATTCCGGGCGGATCCGTGCTTTGGCAAATCCGGCAAGTCGGGTTTTGCGGACATCGATTGTCACCAGGGGCGTGCCGGCCCGGGCGGCCCGCTTGACGTGATAGCCGGCAACCGGCACGGTGTTGTCCGGGTCAAAGCATACAGTTACAATGGCCTCTGCCTTTTCCAGTCCGGACAAGGGCATGGTGCGGGCTGCGCCCATGGTTTTTTCCTCCATGCGGCGCAGCAGGGCCTGGCCGTTGATCGTGCCGGTGCTGGTGAGGTTGTTGGTGCCGAACATGACCCGGGCGATTTTCTGGAAAAGATAATTCTCCTCTGTACTGCACTTGGGCGAGCCGATAAATGCAATGCTGCCGGGTCCGTGGGTGCGTTTGATTTCCGCCAGGGATTCTGCTGCCCGGGAAACCGCCTTGTTCCATTCCGCAGGTTCAAATTTTTTATCACCGTTTTCATCCCGGGTACGGATCAATGGCTGGTGCAGGCGGCCGGCATTGTTTAAAAAATCATGTGCAAAATGGCCGCGCACACAAAGGGTGGAACCGTTGACGCTGCCCTTGAGTTTTAACGGATTGACATCAACCACCCGACCGCCGGAAGTGCCCATGGCCAGACTGCAGCCGGCCCCGCAGAAACCGCAGATGGAGTCCTTTTGCTTTTCCGGGGTGCCGACATAGCCCGTATGCTTTGCAGAAAGGGCCCCTGTGGGGCACATGGACACGCAAGTGCCGCAAAAAGTACAGGTGGAGTCTTCCAGTGGCCTTTCCATGAGGGTGGCCGGCCTGGAGGAAAAGCCCCGGTCATTGTAGTCAATGGCTCCTGTGGCCACCAGTTCGTGGTCGGCGCGGATGCATTTGCCGCATAAAATGCACTTGCTCAGATCCCGCACGATAAAGGGGTTTAATTCCTCATAGGGCTTGTAGTTGGGCATGGGATAGAGACGGGTTTCGGCAATGCCAAGGCGTGCGGCCAGTGCCCGCAGCTCGCACCGGTTGCCCTTGGAGCAGACAATGCACGATTCCGGATGCTCGGCCATCATCAGGCGCACGATGTTTTTCCGGTGATTAATGATTCGCCCGGTGTCAGTGAGTACGGCCATGTCCTTTGCCGCCGGGGTGACACAGGCGGCCATGAGACGGCCGGATTTTTCGTCTTCCACCAGGCACATGCGGCAGGCGCCGTAGGGCTTTAATTCCGGGTGATGGCACAGGGTGGGGATAAAGATGTTGTTTTTTTCCGCAACAGAAAGAAGGGTGTCGCCTGTGCGGCAGGTCACCTTTTTTCCGTTGATGGTCAGGGCAATTGATTCCACGGGGCGGCTCCTTTTGCTTCTGATGTTTTGAAAGGGCCGTTGAAAAAGCATTGCCGTATTTACGCGCAGGCTGGCAACGCCTTACCTGAGCTTGGCGGCATCCAGGTAATGCCGGAGTTTGTCTTCGCCTCCGATGGTGATGATATGGATGCCGTCGCACAGATCCTTGAGACCCTTGACGGTATCGGCAAACAGCTCGATGCTGGCTTTGTCCTTGTCCGTGGCCTTGGCCAGTTTCTGGATGGCCCAATCCGGCACCAGGCCGGATTTGAGATGCCGGTTTAAAAATCGGGCCATTCCCGCAGTCCGCAAAATCAGCACCTCTGCAATCACAGGCACGCCGAATGTGTTGGTGCGCGACATAAATTTGTCAAACCGCTCCACATCAAAGACCGGGGTGGTCAGAAAATAGCCCGCCCCCATTTTTGTCATCTCCTCCATTTCCTTTAACTCCAGGTCGGGCACATTTTTGCCCCAGGAGGCCTCCACCCCGGAGCCAAGGCAGAAGTTGGGCTGCACTTCGATCTCCTGGCCCTCAATACCGCGGCCGTCTCTGAAATGTTGGAGCACGGACTGGAGTTTTCCGGCATCCACGTGGAAAAACATCATTTCCTGGAGGCTGTCGCCGGTGATCCGGTAATCCTCGGTAAACACCAGCAGATTTTCAATGCCGGCGTGATGGGCCGATATCAGGTCCTTTTGGAGCTGGATCCGGTTTTTGTCCCGGGTAGTGGTCTGGTAGATGGATTCAAAGCGGTTTTCCTTAAGGGTCTGGCAGGTTTTGATGGTGTCGCCCACGATGCCCTGGAATTCCACTTCAGAAAGCGACACCCCGTCAACCCGCCCCCGGATGAGGTTTAAACTTTTGACCAGATCCTCGGATTCCTGTTCAATGGGGGCCTGAACTTCGGTGGTGACCGCAAATTGCTTTTTTTCAAGGGCTTGTTTTAATTTCATGAATGCCTCCTTGAAATTGGGGGTTCCGGCGGCAGGGCGCCGGATTTATGCAGGGCCCAGCAGCCGCGCCACTTCCTCCTTGAGCTGGGAGAGGGGAAGGGGCTTGGAAAAGCAGGCATCCGCACCGTATTCCTTCATTTGCTGGAATTTTTCCTCATCCAGGTAAGCCGACAGCACAACGATCTTGGTGTCGCTGGTTTCCCTGTTGCTTTTGATTTTCTGGCAGACGTCATATCCTTTGATATCCGGCATCATGATGTCGAGAATCAGCAGGTGGGGCTTGAAGTGATTGACCTGAAGGCCGGCTTCAAAGCCGTCTGCCGCGGATATGACCTCGTAGTCGTGCTCGTCTTCTTCAAGGGACTGGACAATGCTTTCAACAATGATGGGATCATCATCGACCACCAGTATCCGCCTGCGGTCGTCTTCCTCAACGGTTTCCGGGATGGGAATGCCCTGCTTGCGCATGAACTCTTCGAGATCCCTGCGGTTGATGCGGCGATGGCCGCCGGGGGTTCTGTAGGCTTTTATGTGGCCGGCATCAATCCAGTTGATAATGGTTTTGGGAGAGACGTTGCAGTGTTTGCTGGCTTTAAATACGGTGAAAACTTCGTCCATGGCGGGCCTCCTCCCTTGCGGAAAAAAGGTTGACTTTTTAAGTTTTATGTTAATTATAGCTTTTAAGCGTGTCAAGAAAAAAATGAAATTTTTTGTAAAAAAATTTTAAACTACTTAATTTATAAATTTAAATTTTTAATCAAGAATCAAACTGTAAAGTTGGTCTTTAGTTTTTATACTTATTATAGTTATTATAATTTATAAATTTTAACTGATTTTATGGATTTTTCAAGCGCCTTGCTTTTGTGCTGGATTGCCGTTTGGATTGCTGTGGATATTTGCAACTGTTGCGGGAAATGGTAATAATGACCGTAAACGGCTCTATAATAATGATCCTGGAGCAAAAACCGGCAAAGGAGGTGCGGCGTGAAATCATATGATGTGGTGGTTGTGGGTTCGGGCACCGGCGGGCAGACCGCAGCCCATAACCTGAGCCAATACGGAGTCTCTGTTGCTGTGGTGGAAAACAGTTCCACGCCCGGAGGAGTTTGCGCCCTGGCCGGCTGCCAGGCCAAGAAATGGTATTATGAAGCTGCAGAAACAATGGCCCGGGCCCGTGATCTGTCTGGAAAAGGCGTGACTGCACCTCCGGAGATGGACTGGAAAACGGTTCGGGATCAAAAACGGGCCTTTACCGGCGCTGTCCCGGATTCCACCCGAAAAGGCCTTGACGCTGCCGGCATTGATTTTATCCCAGGAACTGCGGCATTCCGCGATCCTGAGACCCTGACGGTGGACGGACAGCCGCTGAAATCAAAATTTATTGTTCTGGCAACCGGCGCCCGTCCGGCCCCTTTGCCGTTTGAAGGCGCCCAGTACCTGGTCAGCAGCAGCCAGTTCCTTGAACTCGACGGGCTTCCGCCCAGAATCGCCTTTGTGGGCGGCGGGTTTATCTCCTTTGAGTTTGCCCATTTTGCTGCGCGACTGGGTCCGGCCCAGCAGATTCATATCCTTGAAGCCGGTCCCCGCCCCCTTGGCCCTTTTGACGGGGAAATGGCGGCCCATCTCATGGATGCTTCCCGGGCAGAGGGCATTGATATCCATATAGATACGGAAATTACCGGCATTGAGAAAAACAACCAGGGCTATGTGGTTAAAACCCCGGGCAAAGAGGACCTTTACGCGGACATGGTGGTGCACGGCGCCGGGCGCGCGCCTGCCATCACGAACCTGGAGCTGGAAAAGGGCTCTGTGGATTTTAGCCGCCACGGCATTGTCGTGGATGAGAAAATGCGAACCGCCAATGCCCGGGTCTTTGCCGCGGGTGACTGCGCGGATACGGTTCAGCTGGCCCGGGTGGCGGACTACGAGGCCTGTGTGGCCGCAAAGAATATCCTGGCCGAACTCCGCGGCGGACAGGAGGCGGTTATGGATTATCGGGCCGTGCCTTCGGTTTTGTTTACCCTACCCCAGTACGCCATGGTGGGGGCCACAGAAGAGGCCCTGCAGTCAGAAGGCATCCGGTATTCCAGGGCAATGGCCACCAACCTGTCCTGGCCCACCTACCGGCGCACCGGGATGAAGCATGCTGCTTACAAGGTGCTGGTGGATCACAACAACCGGATTGCCGGGGCGCATATTATTTCCGATAATGCCGCCGGCCTCATCAATATTTTCAAACAGGCCATGATTCATCACCAGGATGCCGGCCAGCTCTACTGGGAGCATGTCATGACCCCTTATCCAACACGGGAAAGTGATATCACTTACATGCTAAAACCGTTTGTCAAGCACGATCCCCTGGCCGGGCTATAACGGGCCGGCCGGCAGCCGGTGTTTATTTTTTGCACGCCTTGGGCCACCATCCGTTTGCGGCTTCCATGTCTGGCCCGGTAAAGCCTATATTCGGTAGGCGGTTTCCTGATTATTTGCAGGAAAAACCGCATCTGTCAGAATTGCAATTTGCAGGGAAAATATTGGCTGTTTTGATATGGTGATGAGAAACCCCGGAAAAACAAGTACCGGTCCTAAGGGGACAGGTTTCTGAACTGGGCGATCTGGCGGGATACGGCGATGAGTTCATTGTTTTCATCCCAGATCTCGCCGTCTTCCTCAAGCAGGCCGCAATTGATAAACCGGGTGGAAAACCGGCATTTGAGCCATTGGGTCTCGGCCGTATTGCGGATGCTGACACTCAATTCAAGGGTGGGCACCCATGCCACCATGCCCTGGCTGGCCAGCACAGCCGGAGGAAAGGCGTCTGCTGCCAGAGCGACTGCAAAAATGTCAAACGGGCGTGTGTCCTTAAATCGCAGCCAGCCCTTTTGCTCTGAGCGTTCTGAAAGCCGGTTTTCCATCCATCCGGCACAGCAGGGATCCAGGCGGACTTCCATGTGCTCGTAAACAGTGTATCCGGGCATTGCGGGAATCTGTATGCAGCGCTCCGGCGGGGCGGGTTCCGGTGGACCGGTCTCGTATCGCCGGATTTCGCATTCGTCCGGGGTCACGGCAAAAGTGCCAAAGGCCCGGGCGGTTTCGGTTCCCGATTGGATGATCCGGGCCTGGATGCGGGTAAACTGCCTGGAGCGGTTCATTGTTTCAACGGCAATTTCTGCCGGGCCCGGAACCGTTTTTGACATATAGTTGACCGTAAGGATCGGGGTTGCCGCTTTGTCACTGGAGCCGGTCATGGCACTGGTCAAGATGGCCAGCAGATATCCCCCGTTGGGGTTGCCGTTGATTGACCAGTTATCTGAAACCCTAGCCTGAAAACCATCCTGCGGGTTTGCGGCAACTGAAATGTCTGTATCAAAAAGATGCATTTTGTTATTTGATGGTCATATTCTGGGGGTTTTTTTCGGTTACCTGTTTCGGCTGTGTTTAGCATAAAGCGCAAAATCTGGCAACCCGGAATAAGCCCGGCATGCGGCGGGTTGACCGGATTGATCTTTTCACCCAAAAGGTGGGTTGAAAAATTGATCCTGTCGGAAACGCTGAAAATCCAACCACAGGGGGATAACGGTTTTATGGAGAATCACCAAAAGGACAACATTTTTTCACTGCTTCCCCGAAAAAATGACCAGGAAGCCGTTGAGCCGATTGTTGCCCATGATCATGTGGTTATTGAACGGATTGTTTCCAGGGGGCATTGTTCCCCGGAAACGGGATGGTATGATCAAAAAACCAATGAATGGGTCATTGTCCTGGCGGGCAGGGCAACCATTTTTTTTGAAAGCGGGCAGGAAGTCCGGCTTGAAAAGGGCGATTATGTCAATATTTCAGCCCGCACCCGGCATAAGGTGACCTGGACGGATCCGGGTGTTGAAACCATCTGGATAGCTGTCCACTACGGGTAAGCGCGAGCCTACCGATAATAGTAGGGATGAGGCCAGTAACGCAACCGCGGGCCGTACCAGGGGTAAAACGGGTCATAGAACGGGTCGTAAAACGGGTCATGGTAATAGAGATCCCGCCGCTGCCGGGATTTTTGCCAAAGATAAATCTCAACCGCGCGGATCACGGGCAGGGTGTAGTCATGCTCGCTGATCCGGGTTTTTTCTGACCCTGCAACCCGGCCGGCCACGGTGATCTTCCGGTCCTTTTCATAAATTTCAGGATCCAGAAAGCCCTCATGAATGAGTATAAAACGGCCGCGGGACAAGTCTTTGGATTTGGGCTCATCAACGAAATCCAGAGGCGCCTGAAGTATGATGAGCCGGGTTTGATCGGCCAGGTTGCGGGTTTCCAGGATATAGCCGCCCAGAATCACGGTTTTGTCCATATGTGCGCCCGGATTTTGTTTCAGAGACGCAAAGTTTACGCCGGTTGCGGCACTGGTGCGAACATCTCTGGAGATCACCGAGCACCCGGAAAAAAACACCGCCAGAAGGATGCAGCACAAAAGCCATGTGGTTTTGCGTAAATGCAGAGAATTTGTTTTCATTTTGACCCGGGCGATAAAAAGTTTGTCAAAAAAGGTTGTCCCGGCTGTGTCCGGGAAACCGCTTCAAACGGATTTTCTTTTCAAATAAAAATTCCGTGTTATATTAACAATAGTTATGCTCACCGATATTTTCAAGGAACCGGCCGAAAAAGGGGAAGGGTGAATCCGTGCGATTGAAATATTTTTTTATTTCACTGTGTGTGTTGATCATGATGGGTGCCTGGGGGTGCGGGCCCAGGGTTCCCAGGGATATTGTGCAAAAGGTTACATGGGAGGGTGATTTCAGAACGCTTCAGGTTGACACGGATCAATATATTGATGAATATGTGATATTCGGCGGCAGAATTATCAGTACGGATAACCAGCGGGACAATTCTGAAATAACTGTTTTGCAGTTTCCCCTGGATTCCTCAAAGCGCCCGCAGATGGCAAAGGAATCAAACGGCCGGTTTCTGATTCGATCGGATTCCTTTCTTGATCCGGAAATATATGCGCCGGGAAAACGGGTCACGGCTGCAGGTCGTCTCATTGGTGCTGAAACGCGTTTGATCGGTGATTATGAATACGCGCATCCAATTATCAAGGGGGATTTGTGGGTATGGGAGCCCCGGGAAAACAGTTTTCCGCGTTTCCACTTCGGCTTGGGAATCGGCAAAACATTTTAGCCGGCGCCAGTCAGGTTTTTTCCGGGCTGCGGGGTTACCGGTAAATATCCAGATATTGGATATTTTTCACCTTGAGACGGTCTTTGATGGCCCGGGCGAGTTCCGACATAAACCAATAGCCCATTTCAAAATCCTGTTCAAAGAGACTTTGTAACTCATTGCTTTTCCATGACAAAGCTTTGACTTCGCTTAAGGCCTTGGCACAGGTCATGTGCGTTCTTTCCGGGGTAAAAATGGCCGCTGAAACCCCGAAGGAGTTGGCAGGGCCGAGTTCAACCACCCAGGTATGCTGATGGGACTGTTTGCCCTTTGCGCTTTTGGCAACAGCCAGGCCCACCCGGCCCGACAATATGGCATAGAGTTTATCTGCAGGATCTTCAGAGTGGTAAAAAAATTCTCCCTTACGCACGCTTTCCAAAGATGTCACATCCTGCAGTCGTTTGAGTTTTTCATCATCCAGAGGCTTAAGCAGGTTGATCCGTTTCAGGTCTTCCATCTCAATCATATTGACCTCCTTGTTTTGATGTCCTCCGACCTGCGCCGGATTTACGGCCGGGAAAAAGGTGAGTCGTCGCTGCAAGCTTTTTGTCGGTTTGGAAAAATTAAAAGGCGCTCCCCATAATTTTATATATTACTGTCATTAACAGGTGTGTCAAGTTTGACGGCTTCGGAAAAGTCCAATATCTGCGTTACGCGCGATTTTTCAGAATTTCACGTACGGTTAAGTCCGCTGCATTCTTCAAAACCGCGCAAGCCTTGATCTTGAACTTTTTACAAAGCCGTCTAAAAACCGACTTTTTACGAGTACATCAAATTTAAGCCGCAGGGTTTCACAGCAGCTGCCAGCCTCTGGTTTTCCGCGGATCTGCTGCAGGAATTGAGAAATTGGATGCCACAGGTTATAAAAAGACGATGTGAGATCGTCTGAACAACATGAACATACAAACGTGCTGCCCATGCCGGAAAACCAACCCTGGAAAATTTTGTTCATTGACGATGAACCCAGCATTCGCAGGGTCACGGGCATCGCCCTGGAGGATGCGGGCTACCGGGTTCAAACCGCTGAGAACGGAGAAATGGGGCTGGCTGCATGCCGGCAGTTTAGCCCGCACATTGTCATCACTGATATTCGGATGCCGGGAATGGACGGCATCGCTTTGCTCGAAGCGGTCAAAACTGAATTTCCCGAAACCGAGGTCATCGTGGTCACCGCCTACGGGGAAATGGACGTGGCCATCCGGGCGCTTCAGCTTGATGCCTCGGATTTTATCACCAAGCCGGTCCACGATGATGCCCTTCACGTTGCCATACAGCGGGCCATCCGGCGATATAACGACAAAAAGCAGCTGGCCGACTACACGCATTTTTTGGAGGAAGGCTGGAACCAGACAACCCGGGAACTCATGGAGGCCTTTCATTTTGAAAAAAGTCTGATTGAAAGTTCCATGGACGGAATCGTGGGCTGTGATGCCAAAGAAACCATCATCACCTACAATACTAGCATGGAATCCATGCTCGGCTACACAAAAAGCGAGGTGATCCGCAGTAAAACCCTTTCCGGACTTTTTCGGCCAAAGCATTACCAGCAGATTAAGTCTGACATGGCCGGCAATGGATTCGGCGGGGAAAACGGGCTGTTTGTCTATGAGACCACGCTTCTCACCAAATCCGGCAATCAACTGCCGGTCCAGGTATCGGCTGCCACCATTCTCCTTGAGGCCGGGCCGGCCGGGCTGGTGCTGTTTTTCCGGGATCTGCGGGAAATCCGGCGCCTGGAGCGCGAAATGGAGGACCAGGCCAAAATCCTGCACCAGGACAAGATGATGTCTTTGGGACGTCTGGCGGCCAGCGTGGTGCACGAGATCAACAACCCGCTTTTTGGCATCCTCAACTACGTGCGCCTGATGATCCGGGTTTTGACCAGAAAGCAACTCGATGACCAGAGCCGGCAGCGGTTTTCTTCCTACCTGTCCATCGTGGAAAGTGAAACCGACCGGTGCTGCCGCATCGTATCCAATCTGCTGACCTTTTCCAGAAAGTCCCCGGCCGAGTTCATCCCGGTTTCCGTGCAGGCCCTGATTGACCGCTGCGTTCTGCTCAGTCAGCATAAACTGACCCTTTCCAATATCGAGTTTGATTATCAAACCGCAGAAAACATACCGCAGATACACGGCGATATCAATCAGCTGCAGCAATGCCTGATCAACTTGATTTTCAACGCGATTGATGCCATGCCCGAGGGCGGCCGCCTGGAGATCAAGGCTGGATATGATGCCGCAGACCGCCGGGTGACCATTTCCGTTGCAGACACCGGCACAGGGATTTCCGAGGCTGATTTGCCCCGTATCTACGAACCATTTTACACCACCAAACAGGAAGGCCACGGGGTGGGGCTCGGGCTTTCCACGGTTTACGGCATTATGGCCGCCCACAGCGGCACCGTTGAGGTCCGCTCCCTCCCGGGCAAAGGGACCACGTTCTATCTGCATCTGCCTGCCGGATGATGCAGGCACGGATAATTGTTGTTGTATTTTTGCGACATTTTGTTTCAATGATGCAATAACAAGCTGCAACGCTTTAACCCTTTAATAAAATAAATAATTGCATCGCCTGCAAAAGTAGCTGTTGCATTTTTGGATTCCTCTGGTCTGTTGATCTTTTCGTAAAAATAGCAATAACAATTGGTTACTCTCCCCAAGAACATGGCATGTTTCATGCTTAGTCGTTCATAACGACATGTCGTTTCAAAAGGCATATTTCCTTTCCTGACATCAAAAAGGAGTCTGTCATGACTTCTGATGCACACCGCAAAACCGTTCTCATTGTCGATGATGACCGCGATATCCGCCTGTTTGTCTCCGGTCTGATGAAAAGCTCCGGATACCGGACCCTTAGCGCACAGGACTGTCAGCACGGCCTGGACAAGGCCCGCACCGAACAGCCCGATTGCATCATTTTAAACTGCATCATGGGAGACGAAGACGGCATGTCGTTTTACAAAATCTTAAGAACCCAAATCGATTTAAAACATATACCGGTTGTAATGGTCTCACCGGTGTCCAGGGAAGTCATCGGTCAGCACTGGGTGCTGCGCCACGGATCGGTGGCCGGGCCGGAAGCTTATGTGCAGTCCCCGCCGGAAGCCGGAAGCCTGGTGCACGCGGTGGGTGAACTTATCGGCCAGCAGCACACAAGGCATCCGGAGAAAGAAAAATAACCGGCAGCAAAAAAGGCATCGCCATGACCCAAGCCATTGTTCCCCAAATTTCCGCCGCGCCCCGCATTGGCTTTTACATTTGCCATTGCGGCATCAATATTGCCTACAAGGTCCGGGTCCAGGAGGTGGCGGCCTGGATGGCGAACCAGGCAAATGTCGTCATATCCCGGGATTACAAGTTCATGTGCTCGGATCCGGGACAGGAAATGATCGAAACCGACATCCGGGACTATGGATTAAACCGGGTAGTGGTGGCTTCCTGTTCTCCCCGGCTGCACGAGAAGACCTTTCAGAGCGTGTGCAGCAAGGCAGGCATCAACCCATATCTTTTTCAGATGGCCTCTGTACGCGAACAGGTCTCCTGGGTGACCGCAGATGAGGACGAGGCCACTCAAAAAGCCAAGACACTGGCAGCTGCCGCAGTCAACCGGGTCCGGTTTCACCGCCCCCTGCAGACCCGGGAAGTCGGGGTTCACCCGGACACCCTGGTTGTGGGCGGCGGAATTGCAGGCATGCAGGCAGCTCTCGATATTGCCGCAGGCGGGAAAAAGGTCTATTTGGTGGAAAAGGACACCACCATCGGCGGGCATATGCTTCAGTTTGACAAGACCTTTCCCACGCTTGACTGTGCGGCCTGCATCGGCACGCCCAAAATGGTGGACGTGGGTCAGCATCCCAACATCGAGCTGCTGTCCTACAGCGAGGTTAAATCCGTATCCGGCTATATCGGCAATTACACCGTAGACGTGCGCAAGCACCCCAGGTACGTCAGGGAGGACGCCTGCACCGGCTGCGGGCAATGCGCTGAAAATTGCCCGGTCACCATGGCAAGCGGCTGGGATGCGGGCATCGGCACCCGGAAGGCCATTTACCGCAGTTTCCCCCAGTCTGTGCCCATTACCTTCTGTATCGACAAAAAGGACCGGGCGCCATGCGTTTCTGCCTGCCCGGCCCATGCTAACGTCCAGGGATACGTCCAGCTTATCGGCCAGGGTAAGTATGAACAAGCCCTGCGGTTGATCATGGAAAAAATTCCCCTGCCCGGTGTGCTGGGACGGGTCTGCCCGCATCCGTGCGAAACCCGCTGCCGCCGCCAGGAAATCGATGCATCGGTATCCATCCGGGAGCTTAAACGCTTTGTTGCAGATGCCGTGGATCTCGATTCCTTCCCCCTGCCGGAAATCACACCGAAACAGGAAAAAGTGGCGGTTATCGGATCCGGTCCCGCGGGCCTGACCGCAGCCTGGGACCTGGCCCGGGCCGGATACCAGGTGACAATTTTCGAGGCCATGGAGCAGCTCGGCGGCATGCTCAGATATGGAATCCCTGACTACCGGCTGCCGCCCGGGGTTCTGGACCGGGAAATTGCATACGTGCTTAAAAGCGGAATTACGGCAAAAACCGGTCAGCGCCTCGGCCGGGAAATTACTTTGAAATTCCTGGAAGACGAAGGCTTTTCTGCGGTTTTTATCGGCATCGGTGCAAGCGGGGGCAAAACCCCGGGGATTTTCGGGCCGGGGGCTGAAGGGGTTACAGATGCAGTGTATTTTCTGCGCCGGGTCAATGCCGGGGACACGACCCCGCCCGGCTCACAGGTGGCGGTTATCGGCGGGGGCAACGTGGCCGTGGACGCGGCCCGGACCGCCCTGCGGCTGGGCGCGGACTCCGTTACCATCGTATACCGCCGGGACCGCGGGGAAATGCCGGCTTTTGCCGAAGAAATTACGGAAGCCGAAAAAGAGGGGATCCGGCTGGAAGTTCATGCCGCACCCAAAGGGATTATCATCGAAGGCGGCAAGGTCTCCGGCCTGGAATGCATCCGCACCCGGCCCGGCCCGCCGGATGAAGGCGGCCGCCGGAGACCCGAACCGATTGCCGGTTCCGGATTTTCCATTTCCTGCGATGCGGTCATCAGCGCCATCGGCCAACAGGTGCTCCCGGACTGGGAGGATGCCGGCATTTCTCTGGAATGTGACGCGGGAAGCCGAATCATCATTAACCCGGAAACCATGCAGACCTGTATCCCACAAGTATTTGCAGCCGGAGACGCGGTAACCGGCCCGGCTACCGCCGTCGAAGCCATTGCCGCCGGACACCGGGCAGCAGACAGCATCCGGCAATACATTGAAGACCCGGAATCCCTCTTCCCTGAGAAAACCGTCCCGGAAGCCGCAAAACCGGAACCCGGTGACTGGACGCCCCTGCCTGAAAAAATTGAACCCTGCGCCCGGGCCGAAACCTCTGAATTGCCGCTGCAGACCCGCGATAGCGGGTTTGACGAGGTCTGCACCGGCCTGAGCGCCGAGCAGGCAGTATATGAAGCCCGTCGATGCCTGAACTGCGGGGGTTGCTGCGAATGCATGGAATGCGTAAAAGCCTGCGAGGCCAATGCCATTGATCATACCATGATGCCCGAAGAAAAGGAAATCCGGGCGGGAAGTATCATCCTGACCACCGGATATGATCTGCTGGATCCCTCTTCCATGCACCAGTACGGCTATGGCCGTTATCCCAACGTCTTTACCAGCCTGGAATTCGAGCGCCTCAGCAACGCCACCGGCCCCACGGGCGGCCGGATCATGATGCGTGACGAGAACTGGCAATTTTCAAAACCGCCCGAAAGCGTTGCCCTGCTTCACTGCATCGGCAGCCGGGACGCCAATTACCACGAATACTGCAGCCGGGTCTGCTGCATGTATGCGCTCAAATATTCCCACCTGATTAAGGAAAAGATCGGGCATCACGCGCAGGTATATGAGTTTTATATCGACATGCGCTGCTTTGGTAAAAACTACGAGGAGTTTTACAAGCGATGCCAGCAGGAGGGCACGGTTTTTATCCGGGGGAAAGTGGCGGAAATCACGGATGAACCCCGAAGCCCGGAGGAGCAGGGCAAGCTCGTGGCAATCGGCGAGGACACGCTGCTGGGCCGGCCGGTCCGGGTACCGGTAGATATGGCTGTTCTGTGCGTGGCCATGGAGGCGCGGGCCGAGGCCGCTGAAGTGGGACGCATCTTCGGCATTTCCCAGGGGGCGGACGGGTTTTTCCTGGAATCGCATCCCAAGCTGGGGCCGATGGAGACGCCCACAGACGGGGTATTTGTGGCCGGGGCCTGCCAGTCGCCAAAAGATATTCCGGACACCGTGGCTCAGGCTTCGGGTGCGGCAGCCAAATCCCTTGCACTGACATCCCGCGGCCGGGTGACCATCTCATCGATGATCTCCCATATTGACCCGGACATCTGCATCGGCTGCCAGACATGCATTGATTTGTGCCCCTACGGGGCCATTGAATTTGACGCGCGCCGGGGCGTGTCCGTTGTTAACGAAGCGCTATGCAAGGGATGCGGGAGCTGCTCGGGCTTTTGTCCCAGCGGGGCCGCGCGTGTTCGTCATTTCCAGAAAAAACAGATCCTGGCTGAATTTGACGGACTGATGGACGCCATTTCTGAAGTCGGCGTATAAAAAATTTTTGAATGCCAGAATCCGAAATTCGAATTCAATGAGGAAAATATCCATAACCGGCACGCAAGCATGATGCATAAGACACAAAACACGCAAAGCGAGCATACACCATGGAAGAGAAATTTGATCCCGTAATTGTTGCGTTTGTCTGCAACTGGTGCACCTACACGGCAGCCGACCTGGCCGGGACCTCCCGGCTGGGATATCCCAAAAATATCCGGCTCATCCGGGTGATGTGTACCGGCATGGTCGATACCCAGTACATTATCAAGGCCTTTCTGGAGGGCGTGGACGGCGTGCTGGTCTCAGGCTGCCATCCCGGGGACTGCCATTACATCAACGGCAACTTCAAGGCCCGGCGCCGGATGAAATTGTTGAAAACCATCCTGCCGCAGTTTGGCATCGAGGAAAATCGTCTCCGGCTGACCTGGATCGGGGCCAGCGACGGCATTGAATTTGCCGAAACAATGCAGCGGCTGGTCGGTCAGATCAGGGAACTCGGGCCGAATCCGGCCCGCGCACAGCAGATCATTTAAACCGGGAGACCGCATATGTCCCGCACCGCAGATATCAATATCGGAAACAGCCAAATTGCCGGCGCAATCGGTGAATTTTTGAAAAAAGTGCTGGAAAGCGACGAAGTCGCTGCTGTCCTGGTACCGCATTGCCCGGCGGAAAAAGACATGATTTTACCCAGGCTCATCACCGACCCGGCGCATCTGCAGGGCGCAGAGCCCGTGTCCCCGGCATTTGCCTTGAATGCCGCCCGCATGGTTTCCCGGCTGACCCGGCAATCCGCGGGCGGCACCATTGCAGCAGTTCTGCGGCCCTGCGAAATCCGGGCATTTGTCGAACTGGTCAAGCTCAACCAGGGCAGCACCGAAAACCTGATCATAATCGGCACGGATTGCCCGGGCGCCCTGCAAAATGCGGATTTTTTCGACCTTGCGGAAAAACATGGAAACAACGCAGCAGCCCATTTCGTGGAAACTGCATTTTCCGATGGCCAGGCATCAGCCCAAGATCCTAAGATAGCACCGGCCTGCCGCGCATGCACCCAGCCCACCCCGGAAGGCGCGGACCTGGCCATCGGGCTGTTCGGGCTGCAGCCGGGCCCGAAAATCCAGGTATACGCACAGACACCGCGGGGAGAGGCCATGTTCGAAAAGCTGGACCTGGAAGAGGGGAAGGCGGATGAAAAACGTCAAACCGCAGCCCAGGACCTGATTGCCCGCCGCAGCAAGGCCCGGCAGGAAATGATCGCACAGACCCACGCGGCCACAGACAACATGAAAAAGCTGGCGGACTATTTTTCCCGGTGTGTCAACTGCTACAATTGCCGTACGGCCTGCCCTGTCTGTTATTGCCGGGAATGTGTTTTTGCCACCGATGTTTTTGACCACGAGCCGGTACAGTACATGAAATGGGCCGGCCGCCGGGGATCGGTGAAAATGCCAACGGATACGCTGTTTTTTCATCTCACCCGCATGGCCCATATCAGCACGGCGTGCGTGAGCTGCGGCCAGTGTGCAAACGCCTGTCCAAACGGCATTCCCCTGGCCGAACTGTTCATATCGGTTGCCGAACAGACCCAGTCTGCATTCGGTTATCAGGCCGGAAAAAATCTTGACGAACAACCACCCCTGGCAGTGTTCCAGGAGAATGAATTCCAGGAAGTCGTGGGGATCGAAAATGGAAGCTGAAAGCATTTCTGAAAAACAGGGCAGGGCAATGGTCGTGGGCGCCGGCGTCAGCGGGATGCGTGCGGCCCTGGATCTGGCCGAAACCGGCTACCATGTCACCCTCATTGAGGAAAAAACCCATATCGGCGGAGTGGTCAGCCAACTGGACCACCAGTTTCCCACGGACGGATGCGGCATCTGCAAAATGCTGCCCCACGCCGATGCGCAGCACCTGGTACAGCAGTGCGTGCGAAAGGGGCTTTCCCACGAAAATATCACCATTTATCTGCAAACCCGGGTGATGTCCGTGTCCGGCGAACCCGGCAACTTCACGGTCACCCTGCAGCAGCACGCCAATCCGGTGGACCCGGAACGCTGCGTCGGATGCGGGCTTTGTATCCCGGTATGCCCCGTGGATGTGGCAGATCCGTTTAATGCCGGAAAGGGCTTTTGCAAGGCCATAGGCCCGCCCACGCCGCACATGGCTGCCGGCCCTTACCGGATCGATACCGAGGCATGCACCCAATGCGGCAAATGCCGGGAGATCTGCCCTACGGATGCCATCGGCTTTCCCGCAGAAGACCGCAAATCTTTCACCATACTGGTGGTGGATGATGAAAAGATCATTCGTGATTCACTTTCGGAATGGCTGGGCGAGGAAGGCGGATTTTCCGTGATTACCGCCGAGTCCGGGGAAAAGGCCCTGGAACGGATCGAAGAACAACCCGTGGACCTGATGCTGGCGGATATCAAAATGCCCGGCATGGACGGCATCACCTTGCTGGAAAAGGCTCTGGAAATTCGCAGGCAGATGCCGGTCATGATGATTACCGCCTATGCCACCGTGGACACTGCCGTGTCCGCCATGAAACAGGGGGCGGCCGACTACCTGGTCAAACCCTTTGATCCGGATGACTTGCTGCCGAAAATCGTGGCGATGTATCACGAACTCACGCTTCCACCCGGCCCGGAAATCCGGGTCGGGGCCATTGTGCTCGCCGGCGGCACGGACGAATACGACCCGGCTTCCGGCAAAAACCCTTTTGGATATAAAATTATAGAAGACGTGGTCACCGGTCCGGAGTTTGAAAGGATGCTCAGCCCTGTGGGCCCGACCAAGGGCCTTCTGGAACGCCTTTCCGACCAGCGCCCCCTGCGGCGCATTGCCTGGATCCTTTGCGTGGGCTCCAGGGATATCCAGGCAGAGGCGGACTATTGCTCCGGGGTATGCTGCATGTATTGCCTGAAACAGGCCCGGCTGGCGCAAAAAGCCGCCCGGGAGCAGGGCGCGGAAATTGAGACGGTGCTTTATTACATGGACATGCGGACTTTCGGTAAATCCGGCCAGCCGTACCGGGACGCGGCGGAAGCCGAAGGCGTAGTGTGCCGGCGCAGCCGGGTGCATTCCATTGTCGGCGAGGAGACGAGCGGGGATCTGTGCATCCGGGCGGCAGACCCTTCCGGGCAGATTCGCGAGGACCGCTACGACCTGGCTGTTCTGGCCACGGGCCAGCGACCTTCGGCCAAAGTCACGGAGCTGGCGGAAATGCTCGGCATTGCGCTCAACGCCTGGGGCTTTATCCATACCCGGGAATTTTCCCTGACCCAAACGTCGGGCAATGGCGTGCTGGCTGCAGGATCATGCACCGGGAGAAAAGACATCAGTGATGCGGTCATATGCGGCAGTTCCGCGGCCTTTCATGCCTCGCGCCTTCTGCATGCCGGCGGCGGCAGCCTGCGCGAACAATCTGCGCTGCCTGAAACCGCCGCTGATATTTTCCACGCGCCACCCCTGGTGTTTACTGCGGTATGCGGCTGCAACAGCGCTTTGTCCGAAATCTTTAGTCCGGAAACATTTTTCGGCAAATGCTATGGAGATCCCGCGCTGTGCAGCGTTGAAACCGCGGATTGGCTGTGCACAGAAGAAGGGCTTGCCGAACTGGCGGAAAAGATCCGCCAGTCCCGTGCCAACCGGGTGGTTATCGGCGCATGCCGCCCCCTTTGCGCACCCGAAAAGAAAAAGGCGCTGGCCCGGGCCGTTTCCCTTTTGCCGGACCTGGTTGAAATCGTGGATCTTCGCTCGCAGGTACCGGCCGCATCCGAAAAAAGTCAGGAGCAGCAAAAAGCCCACACTCGCGCAACCATGAACATTCGGCTTGAAATGGCCCTAACCCGGGTAAAGTTTGCGGATCCGTCATTTGCACCGGATATTTCAACAGGCCAATCCGTGCTGGTAATTGGCGGCGGCATTGCCGGGATGACCGCTGCCCTGGGGGTTGCCGATCACGGCTACAGGGCATATCTGGTGGAGAAATCCGAACGCCTGGGCGGTAATCTCAACTGGCTGCACCAGACCATTGAGGGAGAGGACATCGCCCAGTTTGCCGGGCAGACCCGGTCGCGGGTGGAAAACCATCCTCTGATTCAGGTTTACACCAACGCGCAGGTCACCGAAGCCCGCGGAACCGGGGGCGCATTTACTACCACCCTGCAAACCGGCGATGAAGAGGCTTTCTCCGTGGAACACGGGGCGGTGATCCTGGCCACCGGCGGCCGGCAGGCCGAGACCAAAGCCTTTGGGCGCGGCACGGACTCCCGGATTATCACCCAGCAGGAACTGGAATCCCGGATCCGGGAAAAGGAACTGGATCCGGGGCAGATCAACAGCATGTGCATGATCCTGTGTGCAGGCACCCGGCAGGCGCCGAAAAACTACTGCAGCCGGGTCTGCTGCGCAAGCGCCCTGAAACATGCCCTGCATGTGAAGGAAAAAAATCCCGAAGCCGGAGTGTATGTTTTATATCGGGATATGATGGCTTATGGATTTCTGGAGGCTTGGTTTACCCGGGCCAGAAAGGCCGGGGTCATATTTATCGCCTACACCCCGGATACCAGCCCGGAAGTGTCGGCCCGGCAAGACGCGGTGCGGATAACAGCCACGGAACCGATACTCCGGCGTGAGGTGGAAATATCGGCAGACCTGCTGGTGCTGGCCACAGGAATTGAACCGGCCGAATCCGGGGCGCTTGCCCGAAGCTTTGGCGCGGACACGGATGAGCACGGTTTCTTCCGGGAAGCCGAGCCCAAGTGGCAGCCAATGGGATCTCTGGCTCCCGGGGTGTATGCCTGCGGAATCGGACTTCGGCCTGCAGGCCTTGCCGAATCCGCGGCCTCGGCCGAGGCCGCCGCCCTGCAGGCGGTGATCCGGCTTGGCCGCAACCACTTGCCCGCACCCCGGTATATCGCGCATGTCCGGCACAGCCTGTGTTCTTTGTGTCAGAATTGCATTGCGGCCTGTGAATACGGTGCCCGGACATATGACCGGCAGGCGCAAATGATCATCGTGGATCCGGAGGCATGCCGGGGATGCGGTGCCTGTGCATCTGCTTGCCCGAATTTTGCCGCATACGTGGAAGGCTTTGCCCCGGGCCGGATGCTTTCCATGCTGGCGGCGGCGATCGATAATTGAAAAGGTAAAATGCAAAAAGGACCTGAGCTGATGAACAGAAAACAACAAACACCGCAGGCCTGGATTCGTCCCGAACAGCCGGACACGGCGCTGGAACGGGTTCGGGAAAAGGTGCGAACCTGCATTCAATGCGGCACGTGCACAGGGTCGTGCCCCAATGCTTTTGCCATGGATGCCACGCCTCGGAAACTCTGGCGTCTGGTGCTCATGGGCCAGAGCCGGGAGATTTTTGAAAGCCGCACCTTTGCCCTTTGCTCGGACTGCTACTGCTGCACGCTGCGGTGTCCCCGGGGACTTGCGCTCACCGACGCCATGGCCGATCTCAAACAGATTGCCGCAGCCGGAAAACATGGCGGGGACGCGGCATGCACGGCATTTTACAGCGCATTTCTGCAATCCGCCCGGCGCTACGGAAGAGTCCAGGAAACCCGGCTGATGGCAAGATACCTGGCGGTCATGACCCCCCGCCGGCCGCTGATGCCATTTCGGTTTTCCGGGCTGGGGATGCAGATGATCAAAAAGGGAAAAATCAGCCTGCGCCGGCCGCCGGCCGGCCGCAGCCTGAAAGGCATTTTTGCCAGAATCGAATCCATGAAAGACGGGCAATGAAATATCTTTACTATCCAGGCTGTTCACTGGAATCCACGGCCCGGGAATACGATATGGCAACCCGGGCAATGATGCATGCACTAAGCGTGGAACTCATTGAAATTCCCGGTTGGACGTGCTGCGGGGCCACTGCGGCCAAGGCCGTTGACCGGCGTCTGGCCCTGGCCATGCCAGCGGTCAGCCTGGCCCTGGCCGAGACCGTGGATTCGGCCGCCGACATCCTGGTGCCGTGCAGCGCCTGTTACCTTAACCTCAAGCAGGTGTATCAGATCGCGGCCGCCGACCCCCGGACCCTGGCGGAAATCAACGAAATTCTTGCCGCGGAATCCCTGCACTATTCGGGAAAGGTCCGTCCGCGCCATATACTCGACATTCTTGCAAAAGATATTGGTCCAACCGGAATTTTGCAGCAGATCACCCACAGCCTTTCCGGTTTGCGTGTGGCTCCCTATTACGGCTGCCAATGTCTCCGGCCGTACCGGGTATTTGATGACCCTGAGGCGCCCACCTCAATGGACGCCTTGCTGGCAGCCGCCGGGGCAAACCTGCATCCCTGGTCCATGGCCGCCAGGTGCTGCAGCGCCTCGCATATGACCACAAACCCAGATGTCAGCAAGGAACTGGTTTTTCGCATTTTAAAGTCCGCCAGGGGCGCGGATGCAATCGCTACGGTCTGTCCCATGTGCCAGATGAACCTGGAAGGACACCAGGGATGGATATCGTCCTGCTACGGCGAAGATGTGCGGATTCCGGTATATTACCTGCCCCAGCTTCTGGGCCTGGCCATGGGCATTCCGGCCCGGGACCTGGGCCTGAATGCCAAATCGGCCCGTACAGCCGCTTTGTCAGATTAGTTATTGATCCGGGGGTTCGGGAATGCTGAAATTTTTTTCGTATATGCGAACCCGCACGGCCTTTGGGCTGCTTTTCTTCCTGATCGCGGGAACCGCCCTGCTGGTTTGCATTACCTTTTGGGCATGGTCGGGCATGGACACGGACCGGCAAATCTCTCCGCTCGTAAAAGCCGTCCTGCTGCTGGCCATGTTCACCTTTGCCGGGGCCGCGATGCTGATTTTATTCATGGGCGAACAAATTGCGCGCAAACAGGCTGCACTCAACAAGCAGAAACAGAAATACCGCAATCTTTTTGAACTGGTGCCCTGCGAAATTGCCATACTGGATAAGGATTTCCGGCTGATTCACTTCAATCACAGGTTTGCTGAAAAATTTAATCCGAAAATCGGCGAATACTGCTTTCGCGCTTACAAGGGCCGCGAGCAGAAATGCGAGCCCTGCCCGGTGGAAAAAACCTTTGAAGACGGGCTGCCCCATTTCAGCGAGGAAACCGGATATGCGAAAGACGGCACAACCGCCCACTGGCTGGTGGTTACCTCTCCCCAGAAGGACGACGATACCGGAGAAATTGCGGCTGCATTGGAAATGACCCTTGATCTCACGGATTTGAAGCTGCTTGAAGACAAACTGAAAAAATCAGAAAAAAAGTATAAGGATATATTCAACAACATTGCCAACCCAATCTTTGTCATCGATCGGGAAGATTTCACGATTCTTGACTGCAACAAAAGTGTCCAGGGGGTTTATGGCTACAGTCAATCCGAGATTTGCGGCACCCGGTTCATCGACTTGTTTGTTGCCGACGACCGGAAATATTTCGGGCAGTTAATCAAAATGCGGAATGAAATCCACCGGGCCAGGCATTTGCGGAAAAGTGAAAAAACCCTGTTTGTCAACATTCGCATTTCTCCGTCGGAATACGAGGGGAAATTCGTGTATCTCGTTACCACCAGCGACATCACCCAGCGCCTGGAGGCCGAACAGCAGCTCATTCAGGCAAGCAAGATGGCGACCCTCGGGGAAATGGCCACTGGTGTAGCCCACGAGCTCAACCAGCCCCTGTCGGTGATCAAGACAGCAAGCAGTTATTTGATGAAAAAAATCAAGAGCAACACCCCCATTAAAAATGAAAATCTCTGTACCATGGCCGAAGAGATCGATACCCACATCAACCGGGCCACCCGGATTATCCGTCATATGCGCGAATTCGGCCGCAAATCCGGCATCACATCCGAAAAGGTAAGTGTCAACCCGGTGGTTGAAAAGGCTTTTGACATTTTTGCCCAGCAGCTCAAGCTGCGGGGCATTGACGTGGTCTGGGAACTATCTCCGCATTTGCCCAGTGTCCGGGCAGATGAGAGCAAGCTTGAACAGGTCATTGTCAACCTGCTGGTCAATGCCCGGGATGCCATCGAGGATCGCTGGGGCCGGAGATCCCCGGGCATGGACACCAGGGAAAAGAAAATTTTTCTGCGCTCGCATTCAGATGGCCGTTTTGTTATAATCGAGGTCGAGGATACGGGAAGCGGGGTTGCCCCTGATCTGGTGGACAAGATTTTTGAGCCTTTCTTCACCACCAAAAATGCCGGAAAAGGCACCGGCCTGGGGCTTTCGATTTCCTACAGCATCATCAGGGAATGGGGGGCGGCCATTTACGCCGAACCGGGCCGCAGCCAGGGCGCGCGGTTTATCATCCGCTTTCCGGTTTCAAAGCAAGACGCTCCGCCGCCTGAAGGGGGGATGATCAACAATGCTGCTGGAGTATGAACAGATCGGTGAAATTTTTGACTGCCTTTCCCTGGGTGTGATCATTTTGTCCAGGGATCGAAAGATTCTCTCCATTAACCGATCCGCCCAGCAGTTGACCGGATTTACGGCATCCGGGACCGTGGGGCGGTACTGCTACCATGTATTTCTTGATTACCTTTGCGGGGGCCGGTGCAAATTTCTCGAATCCAGGGATGAAATCACTCAGACCCTGGTTTCGGATATTGAGGTCAAGGACCAACAGAATAAAGCCACCTCCATTACCAAGATCGAGTCGCCGGTTTACGGGCAGGACGGTCAGATGATCGGCTGCATGGAGGTTTTTCAGGATCACAGCGCATTCCGGGAGCTCATCAAGCGCATCCGTTTCGACGACCTTCGGCTCAAGCTGATTTTAGACAGCCTGGATATCGGGATACTGACCCTGGACCGGGGCAACCATGTCACGTTTGTCAACACCAATGCCGAGCAGATTACCGGCTTTTCCCGCACCGAGCTGCTGGGCAAATCCTGTAAGTCGTTTTTCGGTCCCCGGTTCTGCCGGGACGTACTCGATCAATGCGGTTACCCCAACGGCGTTGGTGAACAACTTTCAACCGAGACCCGGCTGATGACCGAGCAGGGTCACCTGTTGCCGGCCCGGGTGACTTACCTGCCCCTGAAAAACGGATCTGATATGATCGTGGGCGGATTGATCACCATTACCGACCTGTCGCTGAAATACCATTTTTATAGTGCCATCAAGGATCGTTATACTTTTTACGACATGATCGGCCGGCATCCGGACATGCAGAAAATCTTTGATATGATCCCCATGGTGGCGGCCACAGACACCACCACCCTGATTGAGGGGCCCACGGGCACGGGAAAGGACCTGCTGGCAAAGATTATTCATAACGCCAGCCCCAGGGCCGGGCGCAAGCTGGTCAAGGTCAACTGCGCCTCCCTGCCCGACACCCTGCTGGAATCGGAAATGTTTGGTTATGTGCGGGGGGCGTTTACAGGTGCAGATCGTGACAAGCCCGGCCGCTTCCAGGAGGCAGAAGGCGGCACAATATTTCTCGATGAAATCGGGGATCTGCCGCTGCCGCTGCAGGCAAAGCTGCTGCGGGTTATCGAGGACCGGGAGTTTTACCCTCTGGGATCACGGAAAACCACGGGAGTGGATGTGCGCATCATCTCGGCCACCAACCAGGATCTGCATCTACTGGTCAAGGAAAGACGCTTCCGGCAGGACCTGTTTTACCGGCTTAATGTCATGCGCATTGCCCTGCCGCCGCTAAAGGACCGCAAAAGCGACCTGCCCCTGCTCATTCACCACATACTGAAAAAACTTTGCACGGCCATGGATGTGCCGGTTAAGAAAATATCCAGGCCGGCTATGCATATCCTGCTCAATTACGACTATCCCGGAAATGTGCGGGAACTGGAAAACATCCTGGAGCACGCGGTGATTATCTGCCGGGGTGACACCATTGAAACGGATCATTTTCCCCGGGCCCTGATTGAATCTGAAGCACCCGCAAAATCTCCGGGTCCGGCGGACTCCGGGGATTACAGCGAGCGGATGAAAATCATGGATGCGCTGGACCAGTGCCGCTGGAACAAGACCCGGGCGGCAAAAGTTTTAAATATTGACCGCTCCACGCTTTGGCGAAAAATGAAAAAGTTTCAAATCGCATCATAGAAACCCATAACGCCTTGAAATCAAGCAATCCTGCCTGACAAGGCAGGGGCCAACGTCAGGCACCTATCTTTACGGGGTCTGTGAACATGGCGGGAAAAATACTTCTTGTCGACGATGAAGAGGGCATCCGCAGTGTACTGGGCATTTCCCTGTCTGATATGGGATATGAGGTGCATACCGCGGAAAACGGGGAAACCGCCCTTCGGGTATTTCATGATCAGCGGCCGCAGATTGTGCTGGCGGATATCAAAATGCCCGGAATGGACGGCATTGATCTTCTGCGCAAACTCAAGGCCGAGAACCCGGACACCGAGGTTATTCTGATTACCGGTCACGGGGACATGGACCTGGCCATCAAAAGTCTGAAATACGAAGCCACGGATTTCATTACCAAGCCCATCGAGGACCGGGAACTGGAAAGCGCCCTGGAAAAAGCCAGACAACGCATCAAGCTGCGCCAGCAGTGGCGCAGTTATACAGAAAATCTCGAGGACATGGTCCGCCGGAAGACCGATCGGATCAATGCCGCGGCAGAAGGGGATGAAAATACTGAAAACGGGCGTTTTCGACGTCTTTTTGAAGAACTGCCCGGTTATGTGGCCGTCATTGGCGGCGACTACCGTATCACCGAAGTCAACAAGGCGCTTAAATGCGATTTTGGCATCGATGACCCCGGGGGGATTGCCTGTTATGAATTGTTCAGGGGCTTGGATGAACCCTGCGACAGCTGCCCGGTGACCAGGAGCTTTGCAGAGGGAGGCCCCTGTCAGGAGGAATTGAAATTCACCCCGGACGGCGGGGGCCGGACCTGCCACATGTTTGCCTGGACCACACCCCTGCAGGACGAAACCGGAGAGGTCTCCCGGGTCATGATCATGATGACCGACATCTCCCCGCTTCTGGATTTAAAGGATCACCTTGCCTCTCTGGGTCTGATGGTGGGGTCGGTCTCCCACGGCATCAAGGGGCTTTTAACCGGGCTTGACGGCGGGGTCTACATGCTAAACTCCGGATTTTCCCGCGACGATCCGGAGGAAATCTCCGAGGGGCTCAAGACTGTTAAGACCATGTCTGACCGGATCAAGAACATGGTGCTTGATATTTTGTATTATGCCCGCGAGATGGAGATGGATAAACAGCCGGCCGACATCGCTGCATTTGTGCGTGAAACCGCAAAGGTGGTGGCTGCCCGCGCCAGGGAATCCGGGGTTGAGCTTATCCGGGAGGTGGATAAATCTCTGGAGAACAGCCGAATCACCATTGATGCTGAGCAGCTTCGGGTCGCCATTGTCAATATCCTGGAAAACGCCCTGGACGCCTGCGCCGAGGACCGGGGAAAAGCGTCCCACTGCATCGACTTCAGGGCTTTTTCCGAAAACGGTGGGGTTTGCTTTGACATCAGCGATACCGGTCCGGGCATGGACGCGGAAACCCGGGAAAATATCTTCAAGCTGTTTTATTCTTCAAAACGATCCAGGGGTACCGGCATCGGGCTGTTTATCACCCGGAAAATCGTCACCCAGCACAACGGCACCATCGAGGTGGAATCCACCCCGGGCCGGGGCACGCGATTTCGCATTCGGATTCCATACGGACAACAGGGCGCCGTTTGAAAACACCGCGTTCGGATTTTTAAATATCAAGCAAGGGGGCAACGATGGCCAAAAAAATCCTCGTAATCGACGATGACCCTACCACGGTCAAGTACCTCGTCAGCGTACTGAAAAACAACGGGTTTGAAACCTGCGAGGCTTATGACGGAGTGGAAGCCATGGCGGTGCTGCAGCGGGAAAAGCCGGATTTGATCACCCTGGACCTGGAAATGCCTGAGGAATGGGGAACCCGCTTTTACCGGAAATTGCGCAAGCAGGGCGGCGAACTCAGGGACACGCCGGTGCTGATCATCAGTGCCATGCCCTCGCGGCATCTGTCGGTGCGCGATGTTGTGGGATACCTGTCAAAGCCGTTTGACCCTGACGAGGTAATTGATATTATAAATCAAAATACATAATTTTCTTTCCCCCTGTCGCCGCCGGACGACCGGACCGTTGTGCCGGCGCCATCCGCTGCGCTCTCCATTTGGCCTGCACTGCCAGCATGCGATTTTTCCCGTTCTCTGGCCGCTGGTCTTTCAGCAGGGCTCAATTCGTTTTGAGCTTTTGCTTGACTCGTTTTAATAATCGATATAGGTTAGCCGGTCTGAATACAAATTTTTGATTAACATGTCATTGCGGAGGTTCTGGTATGGTTTTCACGGTATCCCTATATGCCTCTTTAATCATATTTTTTTTGGGGCTTATATACAGGGGCGGCACCTGGTTTCAACGGGAGGCCGGGTTTTACGGGCAGAAGATGAGCGCTTCGGAAAGATTTTTTTCAGCGCTGAAGTCAATGCTCGCAGTTATCTTCAGCGCAAAGATTGTCCGGCTGCTTCAGGCGTTTGTCCTTGATGTGCTGCTGCAGCGAAAGATCTTAAAGGAAAGCGTTCTCCGCTGGGCCATGCACATGCTCATCTTCTGGGGGTTTATCCTGCTTTTGTTCATGCACGCCCTGGGCCGCATTGTCACAGATGCGCTTTTCAGCAATTATGAACCCACCCTGAATCCCTATTTCTTTCTCCGGGACCTGTTTGGCCTCATGGTTCTTGCCGGGGTCGTTGTTGCCGTGATCCGGCGTTTTTTCCTCAAGATACCGAGGCTGATGACAAGCAGCATGGACAAGTATGCCATCGGCATACTGGCGGTGATTATCCTGTCGGGGTTTTTGCTGTCGGGGGTAAAGATTACTTCCAAAACTGAATTTTCCGATATGGCGGAAGAGTACGCCGGCTGGCTCAGCCAGGAAGAACTCCGTGCACTGGAAAGCTACTGGGTAAGTGACCAGGGTCTTGTGTCTTCGGATGTGACCCGCCCGTTTGCAGCCGATGTGCTGGATCAGGGCAAACAGGCCCATGAAAGTTATTGTGCTTACTGCCATGCCCCGGCGAAATCGGCCTTTGCAAGCTATTCCACCGGAAAGATCCTCAGTCCGGCCGCCGGTGCCATGGACCGGGCCGGTTTTGTGGGCATATTGTGGTATATTCATTTCCTCTCCTGTTTTATCGGGCTGGCATACCTGCCTTTCAGCAAAATGCTGCATATTTTTTCAACGCCCATCACCATTATGGCCAATGCCGTGATGGATGAAAAAAAATCCAAACCGGAAAATGTGGCCACCCGGCAGATCATAGAACTGGACGCCTGCACCCACTGCTGCACCTGCAGCCTTTACTGCTCTGCCATGATGGGTTATGAAGCAAGGCAGAACACTTATATTCTCCCATCGGAGAAAATTGCGCCCCTAAAGGCCCTGGCAGCCGGCAGAGACCTGAACGAAGCCGAAACCCGGGCCATTGTGGAAGGGATTTATCTGTGCACCAACTGCGACAGGTGCACCGTGGTTTGCCCCTCGGGCATCAACCTGCGGCAGCTGTGGCTCAATGCCAGGGAAAGACTCTTGCAGCAGGGCCCTGCAGAACCGCTGGTCCTTTCCCAGCTTTCATTTGTCAGGGGGCTGAACCGCAAAAAGACCCCGGCTGACATTTATCCCCTGCCGCTGGAAAAAGCCGACAATGCGGTTTCTGCAAAATACCGGCCCCTGCTGGATCCGGACCGCTCCATTGACCTGACCCCTCCTGCGGGAGGCCAGCAGCCGACCAGTGGTTTTGAAAATACATTTTCCTATTGTTTCGGGTGTCAGAATTGCTCAACCGTATGCCCGGTGGTGGGCAATTACGAAGATCCCCAGGAGCAGCTCGGACTGCTGCCCCATCAGATCATGTGCAGTCTCGGGCTGGGGCTGACCGAAACAGCCATGGGCGCAAAAATGATATGGGATTGCCTGACATGCTACCAGTGCCAGGAACATTGCCCGCAAAATGTGAACGTCACCGACATCCTCTATGAGCTGAAATACATGGCAGTGGCCGGTGTGGATGAGGGAAGGCAAAATCATGATCAGGCCGGAGGTTTAAGATAATTATGATGCGCTACAGTTTTTTTATCGGCTGTCAGATTCCTTCACGGGTTCCCCAGTATGAAACAGCCGCCAGGGCTGTTTTAAAAAACTTCGGAGTGGAACTGGCAGATATCAGGCAGTTTAACTGCTGCGGCTATCCCATGCGCAATGTGGACAAAAAGGCGTTTCTTCTTTCTTCAGTCAAAAACCTGGCCCTTTCCGAAAATCAGGGGCTGGATATGCTGGTGTTGTGCAACTGCTGTTTCGGGGCGCTGAAAAATGCCGAGCACATCATGGCTGAAAAGGGCCCCCTGCAGGATGAAGTGCTGGGCAAAATCCGGGAAATGGGCCTGAATTACCAGGGAAAAACCCGGATCCGCCATTATTTGTCCGTGCTGTATCATGACACGGGCATTGCTGCGATCAAAAAGCAGGTGCACAAAACCTATAAAGAATTAAACATTGCCGTGCAGTATGGATGCCACGCCCTGCGGCCCAGCAGTGTCACGCAGTTTGATGACCCGGTGGCCCCGTCCCTGTTTGATGAACTGGTGGCTGCAACCGGAGCCAAAAGCGTGGACTGGACAAACAAGCTGGAATGCTGCGGGGCGCCGCTGATGGGGACCAATGATGCACTGTCAGCGGATCTGTTTTCAAGAAAGCGGGAAGCTGCAATAAAGGCAGAGGCTGATTTTTTCTGCACATCCTGCCCGTATTGCCAGATTCAGTTTGATACCGTGCAGCAGATGCTTGTTGAGGACAGTGCCGGCCAAAAGGCCCTGCCTTCCATTCTTTTTCCCCAGCTGCTGGGACTTTCAATGAACATTGATCCCCAAACCCTGGGTCTTGGGGCCAACAAGCTCGATATAAGCAAAATAGAATCCTATTTAAGCAAGGACAAGGAGTAGATAATGCCGCGTGAAAACAATGGCGCTGTGCTGGTTGTGGGAGGAGGCATCACCGGAATGCAGGCATCGCTGGATCTCGCTGATTCAGGCTACTATGTCTACCTGGTGGAAAGGTCCAGTTCCATCGGCGGGATGATGTCCCAGCTGGACAAAACATTTCCGACCAATGATTGTGCCATGTGAATTATCTCGCCCAAACTGGTCGAGGTCGGCCGGCACATCAACATAGAATTGCTCACCCTTTCAGAAGTCAACAGCATCTCCGGCGAGGAAGGCGATTTTGAGGTCAGCATCACCAGCCATCCCCGGTATGTGGATGTGGACAAGTGTATTGCATGCGGGCTTTGTGCGGAAAAATGTCCCAAAAAGGTCCCCAATGAATATGACGGCAGCCTGGCCAACCGCAAGGCCATTTACGTGCAGTATGCCCAGGCCGTGCCCCTGAAGTATGCCATTGATCCGGAGCACTGCATTAAACTCAACAAGGGCAAATGCGGAATCTGTGAGAAAAAATGTCCCACGGGCGCCATCAATTACGAGGATACCAAAAAGGAAATCTCCCTGAATGTGGGCGCTGTGGTGCTGTCCCAGGGCAGCGAAACCTTTGATCCGGCTGTTCACGACACATTCGGGTATAAAAAGTATCCCAATATTGTCACCAGCCTGGAGTTTGAAAGGATCCTGTCGGCTTCCGGGCCTTACGGCGGCCACCTGGTCCGGCCCTCTGACAAGCAGGAACCGGAAAAAATCGCCTGGCTGCAGTGCATCGGCTCCAGGGATGAGCACATGGGCGCCAGGGGGTATTGCTCGGCGGTCTGCTGCACTTACGCGGTCAAGGAGGCCATGCTGGCAAAGGAGCACTGCAAGCATGATTTGGATACGGCCATTTTCTATATTGATATCCGCACAAACGGCAAGGATTTTGAAAAGTATTACAACCGGGCAAAAGACGAGATGGGGGTGCGGTTTGTCAAAAGCAAAGTAACCGGCGCCCCTCCGGTGGACGGCACCGGAAAGCACCTGATCCGCTACATTGATGAATCCGGAAAGAGGTGCGAAGAAGAATTTGACATGGTGGTGCTGTCCGTGGGCCTGGGTGCCACGGCCCGGGGCGCGGAACTGGGCAGAAAACTGGGAATTGAACTCAACCACTATAACTTTGCGGCTTCTTCCAGCTTTGCCCCGGTTTCCAGCTCTGTTGCCGGCATTTATGTCTGCGGGGCCTTCCAGGGGCCCAAGGATATTCCCTCCTCGGTGATCGACTCCAGTGCGGCAGCCGGGGTGGTGGGCTCCAGGCTTTCAAATGCCAGGTGGACCCGGACCCGGGCAAAGGAAATGCCAAAGGAGAAAAACGTTATCGGAGATCCTCCGCGCATCGGTGTTTTTGTCTGCTGCTGCGGAACCAATATTGCGGGCGTGGTGGATGTGCCCAATGTGGTGGAATATGCCAAAACCCTGCCCGGGGTGGTGTATGCCGAGCAGAACATGTTCAGCTGTTCCCAGGATTCCCAGGACAAGATGGCCCAGGTCATCCAAGACCAAGGCCTAAACCGCATTGTGGTGGCCGCCTGCACGCCCAAGACCCATGAGCCGCTTTTCCAGGAAACACTCCAGAACGCAGGGATCAATAAGTACCTGTTTGAAATGGTCAATATTCGGAACCAGGATTCCTGGGTGCACAAAAACAATCCAGAGGCCGCCACCCAAAAGGCCAGGGACCTGGTGGGCATGTCCGTGGCAAAGGCCGCCAGAATCGAGCCCTTAAAAGAGCCGGTTTTGGAGATTAATCAGCGGGCCATGGTTATCGGCGGGGGCGTGGCCGGAATGACAGCGGCTGAAAATATGGCCCTGCAGGGCTACGGGGTCGACCTGGTGGAGCGCGACACGGTTTTGGGCGGAAACGCCCGGAATCTGCCCGAAACCTGGCGGGGCGAGGATGTACAGGAATTTATTTCCGGCCTGGCCGGGCGGATTGAAAGCAATGCCAATATTGCCGTGCATTTAAATTCCACTATCAAAAATGTGGACGGGTTTGTGGGTGATTTTAAAACCACCATTGAAAGTCACGGCCAGCAAAGCACACTTGAGCACGGCGTGGCGGTGATTGCCTCGGGCGCGTCTGAATACAAGCCTGTTGATCAGTACCTCTACGGCAAAGACCAACGCGTGATCACCGGCCAGGAACTGCAAAAACGGCTGGTGGACAATGATCCGTCCATAGGCCGGGCCAATTGTGCCGTATTTATTCAGTGCGTGGGCTCCAGGATTGCCGAAAGGCCTTATTGCTCAAAGCTTTGCTGTACCCAGTCCATAAAAAGCGCCCTTGAGCTCAAGAAACGAAAACCGGAGATGGACGTGTTTGTCCTTTACAGGGATATGCGGCCCTACGGCCTAAGAGAGGATCTCTATAGGGAGGCCAGGGCCGGCGGCATTAAGTTTGTCCGGTATGATTTTGACAAAGGGCTGGCAGTGGAGGCGGAAGACAATACCCTGAAGATTGGTTTCAGGGATTTGGCCCTGCGGCGGAGCATGTCGCTTTCCCCGGATCTCGTGGTGCTGGCATCAGCCGTGGTGCGCGAGAAAAACGATCCCCTGGCCCGGTTTTTCAAGGTCACCCAGAACGATGACGGGTTTTTCGTGGAAGCGCACTTAAAGCTCAGGCCGGTGGATTTTGCAACCGACGGGGTATTTTTGTGCGGCCTGGCCCACGGACCCAAGCCCCTGGATGAATCCATTGCCCAGGCCCAGGCAGCAGCGGCCAGGGCTGTGACCCTGCTTTCGGCCAAAAATATCTCGGTCAGCGGCACCGTGGCCCAGGTGACCCCGTCCTTGTGCGCCAGCTGCGGGGTATGCGTATCCGTGTGCCCGTATTCCGCCCCCCGGATCAGCGAAAAAACCGATAAGGCGGAAATCCAGTCCGCCCTGTGCAAGGGGTGTGGATTGTGCGTGGCTTCATGCCGCTCAGGTGCCATAGAGCTGAAAGGGTTTGGAAACGGCCAGATCATGTCCATGATCGATGCCTCCATGGCCAACTGATCCAACTGCATTTGTGCCCGGGAAGGCTGCGGCTTCCCCGGGCATTTTTATTTTCGCCGGGAAGATGTGTTTTTTTCATTTGTGCCGAGGTTTTCCCGTAAAGACCCCTTGCGTTGCTCTCCTGTCTGTTTGCCCTTGAAATATTATGAGATGGATTTTATAGTAAGTTTTTGGCATATGCTTGAAACTTGATAAGCCTGTAAAAAGTCTTTTTCACAGGCAGTGTTAAGTTTTAAGTGATTAAGTGTTAAGTAAAATCATGAGGTTACTTTTTTTATTGTTGGCGATTATATCAGTTTTAGGACTTTTTACGATTCCATCAAACTTACTTGGTTTGCATTTTTTCGGCATTTGTAATGCAGAGAATTGACCTGAAAGGAAAGGGGGAGAAATGGCAGATTCAAAAGACTTGCTTGAAGTGCACGTGAATGTGAATATACCGGCCTCCGCGCTTACCGCCATTGTGGAAAACGCAAAACAGATCACCGGCGCTGATGCCTCAGGAAAATACCGTGTGGACACAGCCGCCATGGTCGGGGAGATGATTTCCCGTTTTCTTGCCCAAAATGATTTTGAAGGCTATGTGCAGGACATCAACAATTTCCCGGATGCAAGCGTGTAAAAACAAGGAGGCTGATGATGAAGATTACGATTCTATACGACAATGATGCATTTGACAAACGACTGTCCCCGGACTGGGGTTTTGCAGCCTTAATTGAGGCCTTCGGCCGGACCATTTTGTTTGACACCGGCGCAAGCGGACAGATCCTGACAGAAAACATGCACCGCCTGGGAATAAGTCCTGACTGTATCCAGGAGATTTTCATTTCCCATGATCACTGGGACCACACTGGTGGATTGCCGGGCATCCTGGAACTCAATCCCGTACGGGTCTATGTGCCGGATACCATTTCCAGTGTGGACCACGCCCCGGAAACCGTTTCCATCAGACATCCCATTGAAATTCACGAAAACATTTATTCCACGGGCACGCTGAAAAATATTGAGCAGTCCATGTGCATCAAAGAAGGCCAAAAGGTGGTGGTGATTGCGGGATGCTCTCATCCGGGTGTGGAAACCATCCTTGCGGCCGCAGCACCAATCGGCCCGCCTGTTGCGCTTATCGGCGGGCTTCACGGATTTTGTGATTTTCCGGTCATTGATCAGCTGGATTGGGTGTGTGCCACCCACTGCACCCAGTACAAACAGCAGATCCAGTCCAGGCTCGGGCACAAAAGCCTTGCCGGCGGGGCCGGCCGGGTCATTGAAATATAGACGGCGATTCTGCCAAAACCGCGGTGTTGTCCGCTGGTTGCCCCGCGCCGATGGGGTGTGTCTGTAACTTCCCGGAATTCTTACTTGACGCCAAATTTGAACTTTACTATGGATCTCAGTTTGGGTATGAAAAGAGCTTATTGTATACAGGCGCTTTTGGGCTGCACAGGCCAATTTTTTTGCAGGAGGCTTGAATCACATGGCAAAACGGGAACAATGGGGTACAAGAAGCGGATTTATTCTGGCTGCGGTGGGCTCGGCCATCGGCCTGGGAAACATCTGGCGGTTTCCCTACATGGCCTATGACAACGGCGGGGGCGCTTTTTTGATTCCCTATTTTTTTGCCCTGCTCACCGCAGGCATTCCCATCATCATTCTTGAGTTCGGGGTGGGGCACAAATACCGCGGTTCTGCACCCCTGACCTTTTTCAACATCTTTGGAAAATGGGAGTGGCTGGGCTGGTGGCAGGCCCTGGTGGCCTTTGTCATCAGTGTCTATTACGTGGTGGTCATTTCCTGGGCCCTGAATTACGCCTTTTTGGCCCTGGACCTGGGCTGGGGCACAAGTCCGGAAAGGTTTTTCTTTGATGAGTTTTTGCAATTAAGCAACGGGCCCATGGATCTGGGCGGCATTGTCTGGCCGGTATTTGCCGCTGCCATTGCCATGTGGGCGGTAACCTGGATCATTTTGTTCAGCGGCGTGAAAAAGGGCATCGAACTGGCCAACAAGATTTTCATGCCGCTTCTTTTTCTGCTGCTTTTGATCATGCTGGTGCGCGCCGTGACCCTGGAGGGGGCGGCCCAGGGTATTGACTGGCTGTTTCGGCCGGATTTCAGCGCCATTGCCGACTACCGGGTCTGGACCGCAGCCTACGGCCAGATCTTTTTTACCCTGAGCGTCTGCTTTGCCATCATGATCACCTATTCAAGCTATTTGCCCGCAAAATCGGATATCAACAACAATGGCATGATGACTGCGTTTATCAATTGCGGATTCAGCCTGCTGGCCGGAATCATGGTGTTTGGGGTGCTCGGGCACATGGCGGCCACACAGGATGTGGCACTTCATGAGATTGTCACCCAGGGTGTGGGCATGGCCTTTGTGACCATCCCCGAGGCTGTTAATCTGCTGCCGGCCCCGGAATTTTTCGGGTTTTTGTTTTTTCTGTCCCTGGTATTTGCCGGGCTCAGTTCCATGATATCCATTTCCGAGGCCTGCTGCTCATCGCTGATTGACAAGTTCGGCTGGGACAGAAAGCCTACCACCAGCCTGTTTTGCCTGGTTGGGTTCATGCTGAGCCTGATTTTCATGACCCGGGGCGGTTTGTTTATATTAGATATCACGGATCATTTCATCAATAACTTCGGAATCGTGTTTGCCGGTCTGGTGGAGGTGATTTTGCTGTCCTGGTTTTTTAAACTCGATACCGTTCGCCAGTATGCCAATTCATTGTCTGATTTTGCCATTGGCACCTGGTGGAATTTCTGCCTGAAAGTGATCACCCCGGTTGTCTTGGGCTACATGGCCGTGGCCAACCTTGTGGGCGACATCCGGAAAAATTATGAGGGCTATGACGGCAGCGCCCTGGTCATGTTCGGCTGGTGCGTGGTGGCGGGCATTGTGCTTTTGAGCTTTGTGCTGCAATCCATGAAAAGTGCCTGGGCCCAGAAAACAAAATAATCGCATAGGATAGAGGATCACCGGAAATGAGCAGCGGATCCATTGCCATGATGATCATCGGCCTGGCCGTCACCTGGGGCGGTGCGGCTGTGTGCATTTTTAACGCCCTGAAGAAAAGACACTTATAAACCGGTGATTTGATCCAGAAGCGTGCGGATTTCTCCGATCCGGTTGACATTTTCGATCCATTCTCCGGAAACCGGCTTCATGCCAAGATGTGCGCCAAGGATCATCCCCGCGATAGTTCCCCTGGCCGCGCTGTCGCCGCCGGCCATCACCGACTGGACCAGTGCTTCTTTGAGATTGTCTTCATACCGGGCAATGAGATGAATGGTGCCGGGCAGGGCCTGGTCGATTTCACAGGCCGGGCCGAACCGGGCGATGGCATCAGCACTCTGCTCGCTTGCGGATTTGAGTCCCGGGCCGATATACATGGAAATGGGGGACATGGCAAATTCGTCGTCCTCTGCCAGGTTTTCAATGGCTGCGGCAGGAGCCGAACCATGGAGCACCGCATGGAGCACCCGGGCAAAAAATGCCGCTGCATCAATTACAGCTTCATTGTTATGGGTCATGGCCGTCTGGGTGCGGGCGGCTTGCACCAGCTTTTCCGGGTCCCCGGGATAAAGGCGGATCAGCGGTGCGATCCGGGCGGCCCCGGCCAGATCATTGGACGATGAGCCCGCATTTTCCGGGCCAGCACCTTTTTCATAATTGGCCAGGGTCTTGCGGGTGGCATTGTCGATATAGCCGTCGTAGTTGTCAAACAGAGCCCGCCATTTTTCGGAAAAATCAGCCGGCACAAATGCCTTTTGTTCCGCAATGGACCGGAGCAGCACCAGCATTTGATCCCCGTAATGGGTGAAATTCCCCTTGTCTTTGGTCTTGTGAAAGGAATCCGGGCCCGGTGACACCGGAGATTCGATTCTGCCGAAATCTGCCTGGATTTTTTCCGGGTCATAGATCCAGTGGGCGCCCAGGGCCAGGCTGTCTGCGGCAAATGCGGCCAGCACAGCGGCTTTGGCGTTATCGCTCATGACAGGTACTCCTTATTTTGATGCCTTGTCTTGTTCGTTTTCATCTTTGCGGCAGATGCATTCATGCTCCCCGCACTGATCACAGATATATGTGGCCTCAACGGCCGGGGTGACAGCGGGATCTGCGGGTCTGTTTTTCCTGAAAAGGAAAAATCCCAGCGCAACAGCTATCAGGATGATAATAATCAAGTATTCCATGTTTTATTTTCCTTGTTGAATTCATCTCCACGTTTTCACTAACAAAATAATTATCATTATTGGCCGGAATGCAACGCAGATATCCCGGTCCGGGTGTGCGCCCGGCAAGAGCCCCACCAGTTACCGGGCCATAAGGAATGCTATCCGATTATCAGCCGAAAGCCGATCATGAGCGTTCCGGCAATCAGGGTGGCGGCCATCATCAGGCGGCAGGCCGCGGGTATGTGATCCGGGCCGGGCAGGGGAAAACCGGTTCCGATCCAGGGTTTTTCCACAAGGCTGCCGTGGTAGATGCCCGGACCGATCAGGCGTACGCCAAGAGCGCCGGCAAATGCGGCCTCCGGGCGTCCGGCATTGGGGCTTTTGTGATTGCCGCCTTCGGATACGGCTGTTTTAAAGGCCCTGCGGCCGGTTTTGCAAACCAGGGCGGCTGCCAGGGAGATGACGGGCACACAAAGCCTTGCCGGAATCCAGTTGGCTGCGTCATCGAGTCGGGCTGCAGGCTTTCCGAATTGTTCATATTTTAACGTGCGATATCCCACCATGGAGTCTAAGGTGGAGATCATTTTAAAGGCCATGGCTCCGGGCGCGCCCAGGATGGCGGCAAAACACAGGGGGGTGAGCACGCCGTCAACAAAATTTTCCGCAACCGTTTCAATGGCTGCCCGGCTGATGGCAGATTCATCCATGCTTGCCGTATCCCGGCTAATCAGCATGGCTATCAGGGCCCGGGCCTGATCAAGGCGGCCGGCCGCTATGGCCTGATGCACCTTTCCGGCCTCGTCATAAAGACACCGCGGGCAGATGCAGGCATAGACCAGCAGGATTTCCAAAACCGTTCCTGCCGCGGGATGCGCCAGATGGGCAAGCACCACCCCGGCCAGGGTGATAACGTAAATCCCCGATACCAGAACTGCGGCAAAGCCCAGGCCGGCTGTGAATTCATTGGACAGAAGCGCTCGGAAAGGTTTTTCCAGCCGGGCTGCGGCCGTGCCCATCAGGCGCACCGGGTGAGGCAAACGGGCCGGATCGCCCATGAGCAGATCCAGGACCAGGGCGGCGGCGATGATCCAGGCGGAGGACAGCCCGGCCATCACGCGTTCTCCCGGCCGGCCGTCTGCGCGCGTTCCCGGGCATAACCGGCAATCAGGTCTGCTGCTTTGACATTTGTGTCCGGGTCCTTGATGGATATCCGGAAAAAACGGCTGTCAAGTCCCTTGAAATTTTCACAGTTCCGGATCAGGAGGCGGTGTTCGAGCATGCGGCCGGCCACATCGGCTGCCGTGAAATGTCGGGCCTGCAAAAGAATAAACGTGGCATCCGAATCATGGACCCGAAGGCCGGGTACGCCGGCAAGCCGCCGGTGGATTACGGCGCGCTGGTCTTTGAGATACTGCCGGGTTTTTTCTTCATGTTTTCCGGCCGTGTCCTGATTTTGGGCAATAAAGATCACCGCCTGCTGGGCCTGGGCATTAACACTCCAGGGCGGGCAGTGGTTTCGGATTGTTTGGGCAAGGCCTTTGGGGGCTGCGCAGAATCCCACCCGCAGGCCCGGGATGCAGTACATTTTGGAAAGCGACCTGAGCACCACCACATTGGGCAGGTCCGCATGGGCCAGGCTTTTTTCCCCGTGCCCGGAAACAAAGGGCAGGTAGGATTCGTCCATGACAAAAACGGTGTCGGGCAGGGCCCGGGCCAGGTCTGTCAAAAGATCGGTGTCCGTGTATCCGCCAGTGGGATTGTTGGGGTTGCACAAAAAAACCGCATCCGCGCCTTTTGCAGCCGTTTTGAGCCGGTCCGGGTCTATCGAAAAGCCCTGGCTGTCATGACGCATGAAAAATTCATGCTTCACGCCGTTGATGGCCAGGGCGTCTGCATAGTCCGCATACGTGGGCCCAACCACCACTGCGGCACTGATGTTCGCGGCCCGGGGCAGCAGGTAGAGAAATTCCGTGGTGCCGGCCCCGGCAATGACCCCGGATCGGTCCATATCCTCAAAATCTGCAAAGGCGGCCGCTGCCTGGCCGGCATCCACTTCCGGAAGCCGGCATACGCCATGGATGTTTTCGGCCAGATGATGGAGCAGGCCGGGCATGGGGCCCAGGGGGTTGATATTGGCGCTCATGTCCGTGATGTCTTCGGGCGCGCACCCCAGGGCCGTCGCTGCGGCAAATATGTTGCCGCCGTGTCCGTGGATCATCATTCCTCCTTTATGCCAAGACAGGCCATGATTGCGGCAATGTCTGCGTGGGCCTCAAAATGTTGTGCCAGCAGATCGTACTGATGGTCCCTGGCTGCAGGCCCCTGCAGGTCCGGGACCCGGACCCCGTGAACGCCCATATGGGCCAGCCATTTTTCAAGGATCTGCGGCCGGTCAAAAAGGCCGTGCATGTATGTGCCCATTACCCGGTTGTCTGCGCTCACGCACCCGTCGGCCAAATCGCAGGCCCGGCTGTTTTGCGCTGTTACGCGAAATAAGGGCGTTCCGTATTCTGATGCCGGGACAGGTTTTGTTTGTCCCATATGGATCTCATAGCCCTTGCCCTCGGTTTCATCCCAGAAAAAACGGGCCAGGGTGGTGGTTTTGGGGGCGGCCAGAAAGGTTTCAACAGGCAGAAGACCCAGACCCGGGGTGGTGCCGGGTACGCCTTCCAGCCCTTCGGGGTCGCTGACGTTTTTTCCCAGCATCTGGTATCCCCCGCAGATGCCCAGCACATGCCCCCCGTTTTGGTGATAGGACCGGATGGCTTGCGCCCAGCCGCTTTTGTGCAGCCATTGCAGATCCGCCCGGGTGTTTTTGGTGCCGGGCAGAATAACTGCGCAAAAAGGCGACAGATCCACAGGTTGCTCCATAAAATGCACAGACAGGCCGTCTGCGGCATCCAGGGGATCAAAGTCGGTGAAATTCGAAATTCTGGGCAGCCGGACCACTGCCGCGGCCGGGCCGGTGACCGGTGCCCCGGCAGCAGCAGCGGCTTTTTCAATGGATACCGCATCTTCGGCCTCAATCCGGATATGGTCAAACCACGGGATCACCCCAAAGCCGGGTTTCTGGGTTTTTTGCTCAAGCCATGTCAGACCGTCTGTAAACAGGTCCGGATCTCCCCGGAACCGGTTGATCACAAATCCGGCAATCCGGTCGGAAAAATGGCGGGGCAGGCACTGGAGTGTGCCGGTGATCTGGGCAAACACCCCGCCCTTGTCAATGTCTGCCACCAGCACCACGGGTGCATCCGCGTATGCGGCCATGGGCAGATTCACAAAGTCCCGGTCCATGAGGTTGACCTCGGCACATGAGCCGGCGCCCTCCATGATCACAACATCGCACCCGGTTCGCAGCCGGTCAAGGGCTGCGGCCGCTGTTTTGAAAAGCGCATTTTTTTCCCTGTAATACTGTGCCGCCTGCTGGTGGCCTGTGGCCTTTCCCATGACCACTACCTGGGAGCCGTTGTCGCCTGCGGGCTTTAACAGCACCGGGTTCATGTCCACATGAGGGGCGGTTTTGGCCGCCTCTGCCTGCACGATTTGGGCCCGGCCCATTTCCAGGCCTTCCGGGGTGACCCCGGAATTGTTGGACATGTTCTGGGCCTTAAAGGGCATCACCCGGAAACCCCGGTTTGCCAGGACCCGGCACATGGCCGCGGCAAGTACGCTTTTTCCCACCTCAGAGCCGGTGCCCAGAAAGGCAAGACACGGTGCGGGTTTTGTTTCCTTTGTCATTTTTATCCTGCTGAATCAAATTGGAGTTGGTATTTTGCCCCATACCCTCTGGGCGTGATCATATGCGGCCCGGATACAAAGGTGTGGCTGTTTCCCACAAAAACCGTTGTCTGCATACCCGCTTGCGCGCAGTCCAGGTCTGCCAGGGTGGTCAGGGCGATGTTTTGCTCCTCCCGCATGGCCGAGGTGACAAGGCCCACAGGCGTGTTTCCCCTGCGGTGCTGCAAAAGGATCTGCCTGGCGCAATCGAGCTGCCAGTTGCGTTTTTTGCTCCTGGGATTGTAGAGAACGGTGACAAAGTCGGCCGCGCCTGCGGCATGCAGGCGCTTTTCAATCAGCTCCCACGGGGTGAGCAGATCGCTTAAACTAATGGCGCAGAAATCATGCATCAACGGCGACCCCAAAAGGGCCGCACCCGCGCTCAGTGCGGGAATGCCCGGCACCACTTCTATGGACACCTGTCCGGGGCCAGTGCCCGCCGACACCCGGTTTTGGATGCAGACTTCAAAGACCAGGCCGGCCATGGCGTATATGCCCGGATCCCCGCTGCAGATCAGCGCGCAGCTACGGCCGGCCTGTACGGTCTCCACAGCCTGCTGCACCCGGTCGACCTCCCGGGTCATGCCCGTGGAAATGACCTGCTGGTCTGTGATCAGGGGCTTTACCAGTTCCATGTAAGTGGTGTATCCGCACAACACCTGCACGCTTTCAATGACCTGTTTTGCCCGCAAAGACATGTGCTCCGGGCCGCCGGGCCCGATGCCTACAATAAAAAGTCCAGTGCCGCCACTGCCACTGTGGTGTTTTTGGTCTTCTGTTTGGGCACCAGAATCTGCCCGGATCGGGCGGCTTTGATGGCTGCTGCTTCGCATACGCTCTTGACTCCCATGTGTTTTTCAACTGTTTCAGACGGTGTGGGCACGTCCCTGATTTCAGCTAGTTCGGCCCGGCTGTAACCTGTCAGCGGGCTGGCAAAATGCCGGGCCATTTCCCGGAGCCCGGGTTCATGCGTTTTTTCGCAAATGGTGGCAAATTCCCGGATGCTTTTCACCGAAAGCCGGTGGCGTTTAAATGCCGAGTACACGGCTTCACACAACTGCGTGGCGTCAGTGCCGCTGTTTAGCCCCACGCCCACGGCAAGAGAGGCCGGGCGCAGCACGAGCACGTTTTCCGGCAAATCAGGGCAATGATGACAGACGTATATGCCCGGCCGGCTGCCAAAATCCGGGGTGCTGATATCTTGCGTCCATTGGCCGAGCTCCGGGCCCAGCACCTGGTAGGGATCATAGCGCAGCACGGTTTTGCCGGAAATCAGGGCCATGCTTACCGCCTTTACGGCCTCCGGGTTATTGGGTGTCAGGCCGTGTTGTTTGGCCAGCAGATCGATTGCCGGCACCCCGGCGCGGTCTGTGGCGGTGGTGATCACCGGGCACGCCCCGGTGATGGCCGCAATTTTTTCCGCCCAGGCGTTTGCCCCGCCCAGATGCCCGGAAACAAGACTGACGGCAAAAGCGGCTGACTCGTCAACCGCTACAACGGCCGGATCAACATGCTTGGAATCCAGCAGGGGGCCGATCATGCGAACGGCAATGCCCGTGGCCATGACAAACACGTGGGCGTCATAGGACCGGAAGTGTTTTTCCACCGCCCTGGCCATGCTGTCAAAAAAAAGCGCGTCTTCAGGGCCGCCTGCACTTTTGCCGGCATGGACAGTGACGTTTTCAAGGCTGCCGGCAATGCGCTGCGCAATCCCTGCGCCTTTGGGGGTGACAACCCAAACCGCCACAGCGGGTTTCTGGTTATTTTGATCCATGGCCCTTTCGGTATCCGTGGGTAAAGGTTTTGTCATAAAGCTTGGAAGCGGAAAAATCCCGGTTTTTCTGAGCCTCTAAGGCCGGGCCGGCAATGACCAGGGCCTGGCGGGAAATTTGAGCCGCTTTCATGGTTTCTTCCAGGTCTGCCGCCGTTGTCCAAAGGACTTTTTCATCCTTGTGTGAGGCCCTGCAGACAACGGCAACAGGGGCATCCGGGCCGTAATTGGCTGCAAGCACTTCCTGGAGCTTGTCTGCAAGACCGGCAGACAGGTAGACGGCCATGCTGGTCTGGTGGGCGGCCAGGGAAGCCAGGTTTTCCTTTTCCGGCACCGGGGTGCGGCCCTGCATGCGCGTTAAAATCAGGCTCTGGCTGACTTCCGGCAGGGTGTATTCGACTTTCAGGGCGGCTGCAGCGGCAAAGGCCGCCGTGACCCCGGGAATGATACGGCAGGCAACGCCCTTTTGTTCCAGAATTCGCAGTTGTTCGGCAATGGCCCCGTACAGGGACGGATCACCAGAGTGCAGCCGCACCACCCGGCCGCTGTTGAAATGCGTTTGCGCCATTATATCCACGATTGCTTCCAGGTCCATTTCTGCGCTGTTTTCCAGGCGCGCATCCTTGCCGGCCCATGTAAGCACTGCATCCGGGACAAGTGATCCGGCATAAACCACCAAATCGGCTGTTTCCAGGGCATGCTTTCCCTTGACGGTGATCAGTTCGGGATCACCCGGACCGGCTCCCACAAACTGCACTGGGTACTGGGTCATTGTTTCAATTCCTTTTTTTGTAGCTTTATCCAATGATTACGGCGCCATCTGAAAACTTCCAAGTAACATCAACAAAGTTGCTGTTAGTGCTTGGTTCTATAATTTTCGCATGATGCCGGCCCGGTGGTGGTTTGCTCCCTGCTGACCGCTTACGCGCTCAATGCGACTCGCAAACCACCCCCGGGCCGGCATCATGGCCGACTGTGTGCAAAGATGCCAGGCGGCATAAAAAGCGTTTTACGAAACCATCAAGGTTTTTCACCGGTTACAACAAAAACCGGATTGTGTGCGGCCATGCGCATGCCCGCAGCCATTTGCGAAGACCGGCTGATCTGGACCTGGACCACTTCTGCGGCAAGCCCGAGATTTTTTAAAACAGCCAGGCATGTGCCCAGATTTTCCAGGACCACGACATTGATCACAATCCTGCCCTTTGATGCCAGCCGGGGGCAGGCCTCCAAAAGGATTGCTTCGAGATCTTTTCCGCCCCCGCCCACAAATATCCGGTCCGGATCAGGCAGGTTTTTGATTGCCTCGGAAATGTCATCTTCGACCACCGCCACCCGGTTCGGTGCGAATTTTTCCGCATTTGTGCGGATGTTTGCGGCCCGTTCCGGATTTTTTTCCACTGCAAAAATCCGGCCGACGCTCATGAAAAAAGCCGCCTCAATTGCCACGGACCCGCTTGCCGCTCCCAGGTCCCAGAACACGTCCCCGGGCTGGGGGCAAAGCTTTGAAAACACCACCGCCCGGATTTCGGCCTTGGTGATCATGCCCTGTTTGTGCGCGTAGCTATCCTCGGGCAGACCCGGAAAAAGCGCCGGGCCGGGCCGTGATGCCGGCTTTGGAACCAGTATCACGCAATTGGGCGTGCGCCATGTCTGTCCGGCTGCCTGGCTGATGTCCGGGTTGTGGATGCACTCGTCCTGGTGGCCCATGCGCTCGGCAACCCAGATATCCACATCTCCGGAAAAATCCTGCAGCACCATTTGGGCTACCCGGTCCGGGCTGTTTTCCGGGTCGGTGAGCACAAACACCGGTTTTGCCGCGGCCAGGGCTTGGAGAAGAACGCGCCGGCCGTCTCTTGCGTGCATGCTCACGGCTGCGGCCTCCTGCCAGGAGCGGTTAATACGGCCAAACGCGGCAGCCATGGACGAGATGTTGGGATAAACCGTCACTGCATCGCCTCCGAAATGCCGGATCAGGGTGGTGCCGATGCCGTAGAAAAGCGGATCTCCGCTTGCCAGTACAGCCACTGTCCCGGATTGCACAAAAGTTTCAATATCTGCCAGCACCCCGGACATGGGTGAATCGATTTTGCGCTTTTTTGCCCGGTGATGGGCAAACCAGTTGAGATGGCGTTCCGTTCCCACCAGAAAGTCCGCATTTTCAATGACTTCCATGTGCCTTTGGGACAGGTCGGCCCGGCCCATGCCCATGCCCACAGTGTGTATGCGGTTTTTCATGATGCCCCTTTCGTCTCTGTGTGGTCTGCGCACACACCGCCGTCATAATCAAATATAATGGCACGGATCTGTAAACGGCCGCCGGCAAACCCGTCAGCCGATGCAATCATGCGCACGGCTGTGTCTGCAAATATTTGCGGGCAGTGCTCCCGGAGCATGAAAAATGCCTCCCTGGCGGTGTTGGCACTTGCCACCTGCCGGGCCACTGCTTTGTGCGGGCATTGCTTTTGCACCCATCCAGCCAGGGTTTCCAGTCCCATGCGGGATTTGGCCGCGTGGGTATGGGCCGCTCCCTGGGCTATTTTCACGGCCTTGCCGAAAAACACGGCCAGCACCGCCCGGGTAAAACCGTAATCGCCGGCCATTTGCATGGATTTTTCAAAATAATCCCCGATCTGGACAAAGGCCGGCTCCGGCAGATCGGAAAACAGGGCCTGTGCGTAGCGCTCGCTTCTGCGGCCGGTGGTGCACACCACAAGATCGCTTCCTGCGGCCCTTGCCACGGACATGCCAGAGGAAATGGTGGCAATATAGGCTTCATGGCTCATGGGTTTGACCACCCCGGTGGTGCCGAGAATGGAGATGCCGCCGATAATTCCGAGCCGGGCGTTTAATGTGTGTTTGGCGATTTTCTCTCCCTCCGGGACAAAGATCTCAATCTCAGCCCCGCGCGCATCTGCGAAATCATCGAAAACCTGTTTGACTGATTGCCGGATCATTTTTTCCGGCCCGGGATTGATGGCCGGGCTGCCCGGGGCCTTTTCCAGCCCCGGCCGGGTAATGCGGCCAACGCCCGGGCCGCCGGTGATCACAAGTTCTTCTCCGGGCTCCAAAAGCGTGACCCGGGCCCCGATTTCAGCCCTGTGCGTGGCATCCGGGTCATCGCCGGCATCCTTGATCACCGTGGCCGAGGCAGTGGCGGCATTTTCCACGGTGCACCCGTGCACGGCAATTTTGATGAAATCCCCGGTCAGAAGGGCTACCCTGACTTCAGCGGGTGGGTGTTTGTCTATCAGCGCCAGCACAGCCGCCTTTGCCGCTGCCGCAGCAGCGGTTCCGGTGGTAAAACCGGCTTTGAGTTTGCGTCTGGATTTTTTGCCTGTCACTTGACCTCGCAGCTTGCAGTCTGAAACGGCTTTTACCCCAAAACATAATAAATTGCGGTGACCGCCACCAGGCTTGCCACCCGGAAAAACTGGCCCAGCAGCAGCAGCTGGGCCCCGGTTTTGGGCTGGAAAATGCCCATGTAGCGCGGCAGTTGATGGCGAAGTGCCCGGACCGGAAATGCAATGATGTTTCCGGCAATCAGGGCGATCACGGTCTGCTTGACACTGATCACCCCCTGGTCAAGCAGGGCGCCGGCTGCAGCAAATCCGGAGGTGAATTCCGCCACAAAGCTTAAGATCACCACGGAAAAGGCCTCCACGGGCAGGGCCTGGAGGGTCACGGCCCGGGTCATCCAGGTGCGAAGAACTTCAAATGTCCCCAGGCCGGCTGCAAAATACACGGCTGTGTAAATGGGCACCACGTATGTGAGAATTGCGGCAAAACGTCCGGGCAGTCGTTTTTTCAATACCGCCCAGGCCCCTTTCTGTTCCGCTTCGGTCTGCCGGAATTCACCTGCCTGCTCATCATTTCCGGCTGTCGGGGCAACAAAGAGCCGGCCCCAGATCACAAAAACCATTGTGCGCAAAAGGGTTGCGGCCAGGGTCAGTGCGAAATAGATTAAACCGGCGGTTTTTGTCAGGGGTACTACGATGAAAAAGGTCGTGGGCAGATGCAGGAAATAGGCCGGCAGCTGGTTGATAAAATTGGTGAGAAACATCTGCTGCCGGGTGATTTTGTTGTCATTGTAGAAATCCACCAGCATGGAATTGGCCGCCACCCCTGAAAAAAAGGCCGTGGAAAAAGCCGCACTGCAGCGCGTGCCCAGGTGGGCATAGGAAAACAGGGGTGCTGCCACCGCACCCAGCCGCCGGGTCCAGCCCCTGGATTCAATCACCTGGGCCACGGCCAGGCCCATGCCGATAAACATACAGAGCCGGGCCAGGGGAATTGCCAGCTTGTCTGCGGCAACGGCCGGGGTGATGGCCTCGATTGTGATCATGCCGGCGGCTGCCATGGTCGCTGATATCCCCAGGGATATCAAAAGCCGACGGTATTTGGGCTGTGCTGCCTTTTTATTCATGTCCGTTTTTTTTCCCGGAGAAAATCAGGGTCCAGTAGTCCGGGCGCGCGGTTTCAAACTCGTTGATATTTTCGATGACCCGCTCTTCGGGCAGGCTGCAGGAAACAATGCCTACCGAGTTTTCCCGCCATCCCCGCTCATCAATGGCACGGGTGATGTCTGCGGCATTTTTGTATGCCTTTAAAAAAATCACGTTGTCTGCATAATTACCCATTTGCCGCAGCTTGTCCCCGCCGTGACAGCCCGATACGATCAGCAGGGACTGCTCTCCTTCAGCCAGAGGCCGCTGCAGGCGGGCGGCTGCGGCATGATAGGATGTTATGCCCGGTATTGCAACCGTTGGTGTATCAGGTGCGATCCGCTGGAGATGCCTGGCCAGGTAAGAGTAGGTGGAATAGGTCAGGCAGTCGCCAAGGGTGAGAAAAGCGGCATTTTTCCCCTGTTCCAGGGTGTCGGCCACGATTTGCGCGTTTTTCTCCCAGGCTTGTTTCAATATCTCTTTGTCCTTGCTCATGGGAAAACCCAGGTTTTGGATTTCCGCGCTGTCCGGGATATGGGGCCGGGCAATGGAAACCGCCAGGCTGTAATCGTTTTTGGTGGAACTGGCCGTGTAGACCACTTCCACCTGTGCCAGGATCCGGATCGCCTTGAGGGTGATCAGCTCAGGGTCTCCCGGGCCCACACCGATGCCGTAAAGTGTTCCGTATGAGTTTTCCATCATTACTCTCCTTTTTCAGCCGTCAGTTTCAGCAGGGCGTTGATCACAGCCGCAGCCACGGCTGACCCGCCTTTTCTGCCGACATTGGTGATATGAGGAACATCCGCCCGGTTCAGCATCTGTTTGGATTCAGCCGCGTTGACAAACCCCACCGGCAGGCCCACCACCAGGGCAGGTGCAGTGCGGCCGGCCTTAATTTGTTCAATAATGCGCATAAGGGCCGTGGGCGCGTTTCCCACCACGAAAATGCCGTCTTTGACCTGATTTGCTGCCGCATCCACTGCTGCGGCAGCCCGGGTGCTGCCATTTGCGTCGGCCTGTTTTTTCACCTCCGGGGCCTCCATTAAGCACTCCACCCGGCAGCCGAATTTGGCTGCATCGGTTTTGCGGATGCCGGCTTTGGCCATGTTGGTGTCCGTGAAAATGGTCTGCCCGTTTTGTATGGCCCGGATTCCGGCGGATATGGCCTCGGGGTGGAAGCGCACACTCTGCAGGTATTCAAAATCCGCGCTGGTGTGGATCATGCGCGAGACAATCCGCCATTGCGAGGGTTCAAACCCGTGGGGCGCGGCTTCCTGTTCGATGATGGAAAAGCTTAATTCTTCAATTTCATGGGGTTTCATGAATATTTTTCCTTTTGTTTTGAAATGCTGCACATGCGGTTGCAAAGTTGCGGCCGGTTTGGGGTTGGCTCCGGAAATGCAGGTGCACGTAACTGCCCAGGCACTGGTTGGCCAGCCAGCCCGGTGCGGTGCGGGTCTTGCCCGCCCGATCAGCGGTTTCATAGACGTCCCGGCCTGCTTGCTCCGACTTTGGATTCCGGATAAAAGAGTAATGGAACTCATGGCCGCGCACAACCGTGCCTGAAGGGCCCAGGGGAGTATTTTCCAGAAACCGGATCTGCCGGTAGCCAAGGGCGCAGAGCTGTTTTGCCATGACTGTCTGAAATGCAAATACCCCGGCCATTTCAAAAACCCCGCCGTTTTGGTCTTCCAGGCTTTTGCACAAATACATAAAGCCTCCGCATTCAGCGTATACCGGCATGTTTGCCCGGGCCGCAGCCAGAAGGGCATGGCGCATGGACACATTTTCAGACAGGGCTTTGGCGTACAATTCCGGGTATCCCCCGCCGAGATAGATGCCGTGGATGTTTTCCGGCAGGTCAGCATCATTGACAGGAGAGAAAAATACGATTTCGCAGCCGTGTTCTTCGAGCACGTCCAGGTTGTCTTGGTAATAAAAGCAAAAGGCCGAATCCCTTGCCACGGCCACCCGCACGGCAGGTTCAGGCCGGAGCCGGTCAGCAGTCTGTTTTAGGGCGATTGCATCAAGTCCGCTGATCAATCCGTCGAGATCTATGTGATTTGAGACCAGATTGGCCAGGGCATGGGTTTTTTGCTGGCAGACCACCTTGTCTTCTGCGGTAAAAAGCCCCAGGTGCCGCTCCGGGATACCGGCGGCGGCATCCTTTGGAATCGCTCCCAGAAGGGCAATTTCAGGGACATCAGCCATGGCCTCTTCCAGATACCGGATGTGTGCCGGGCTGCCGGCGTTGTTGGCCACAACTCCGCAAAAGCGCACTTTTGGATCAAATGCCGCAAAGCCCTTGACCAGGGCGGCAAAGCTTCTGGCCATCCGGCCGGCATCCACCACCAAAAGCACCGGCAGGTCCAGCCATTTGGACATCTGGGCGGTGGATCCGGCCTCGGATGCCCCGGAAAAACCGTCATACAATCCCATGACCCCTTCAACCACGGCCATGTCTGAACCCTCCGCCCCCCGGGCAAAGATGTCTATGTTGGTATCATGATCCAGCATCCAGCCGTCCAGGTTGCGCCCGGGTTGTCCGGTGATCTCCCCGTGCAGGCCCGGGTCAATGAAGTCCGGGCCGATCTTGAAGGCCGCCGTATCAATGCCCTTTCTTGTCAGGGCGGCCAGCAGGCCCAGGGTGATGGTGGTCTTGCCGCTGCCGCTAGCCGGCGCAGCCACCACTATACCTTTGATTTTTTTTGCATCCATCCGGTTTTTCCGTACATGTAAGTAGCTTGAAAAAATATTGCCATTATCGTTTTTTCCCGGGCTTCCTTCCTGACAGGCTTCAAGCCGTGTAAAAGCTTTGCGGGGCTGTCAAGTAACCGCCCGCTCTGCAAAAAAAACATGCTTGCCACGTTGTTGTGCGGGGCAGCGGGGCGGTTTGTTCGCTGCTGACCGTTTTCGCCGATCCGGCCGGTGCCTCCGCCGGAATTTCAAAAACTCGGGCTGCCGCCCTCAGACAGTTTGAAATTCCAATGGCTCCGGCCCCGGCCGGATCTTTTGGCGAAAACGCTCAATGCAGCTTGACAAACCACCCCGCCGCCCCTTGCCCGACCCCCGTCAGAACCGGAACAACACAAGAAAAACTGCTTCCAATCCCCAAACCGCTCAAAAAGCCTAATTTACCGGTGCCCATTGGTAACTGATAACTGAAACCTAAAACTTACTGACCACTGTCTACTGACCTCTGCCTTCTGACCTCTGCCCCGAGTATCTCGCCAACCGTCTCTTTCGTATAAACCCCCGGATACAGGATCTCCCCGATTGTCCATATGCCTTTGAGCAGCCGCAGGGTGGGGCGGGCCACGATCTGTTCGTCCACGATATAAATTTCGCCTTGTTTGACCGCCTTGATTACCTTGTAGCCTGGCTCGTTTTCAATGTCTTTGACATCAACGTTGTTCATGGGCCCGTTCTGGGCCAGGTACACGTCGATCTGCCCGCCTCTTGCCATGATCCGTTCCCTGCCGAATTCTGCGATATTGGTGTTGCGTACCCGGCTGACATCGTCTGCGGCATTGATACCCCCGGCGCACTCCAGGGCAAAAACCGGCATGGAATCCGGGGTAAAGGTCTTGAACCGGTCGTGGATGGCTTCGAAATAAACCCTTTTTTTCTCAGGGATCTGTTGGGCCAGAAGTCGGGCCTGTTTGACGCCTTTGTCAAAATGGGCGATCATTTTCTCTGCAGCATCCTTCTGGCCGGTAAGCCGTCCCAGGATGCGCCAGTAGGTTTTCATCTCTTCTACATTGCCGGGCTGAAGCGAGACCACCCGGATGTCAAATTTTTCCAATTGGTTCATCAGGGGTTCATAGCCCCGGTCGAGCATGGGGCGCACGAGCACCAGATCAGGCCGGGCTGCAAGAAATTTTTCCGGGCCGTCCTGGGGGGAAAACCCGGGTTTTTTCCTGGCTTTTTCCGGATAATCCGGGTGCCGGCCCACGCCGATAATTTCTTTGTCCAGTCCCAAGGCAAAGAGGTTTTCCGTGTGGGCCCCGTACAGGGAAATAATGCGGGAAAAGGGTTTTTCCGCCCGGATTTGTCTGCCTGCGCAGTCGCGCACCGCGTGTTTGCCCACAAGGGCCATGGTCCGGCTTTCAGCCCGTACCGGGGTTGCCGCAAAAAGCAGGGCAGCAAAAACAAGTATGAAAAATTGTAAACGTTTATCCAACAAAGGTCACCTGTGGTGCGTTTATGGCCGAATCTGTCCGGATACGGGCATCAACGCCGAATATCTGTTTTAAGACCCCGCGCTCCAGAGTGTTTTCCACCGGCCCGTTTGAAACAATTCTTCCCTGGTTCATCAGTATGAGATCATCTGCGTACCTGAGCGCAAGATTGATGTCATGCATGACCGCGGCCACGGTGATGTTTTGGGATCTCACCCGTTTGGCCGCCGACTCCAGCAGGCCGAGGCCGTGGCGGATATCGAGATTGGCGCAGGGCTCATCGAGCAGCAGCACCGCGGTTTGCTGGGCCAGGGCCCGGGCAAATACGATCCGCTGTTTTTCGCCGCCGGAAAGCTCGGTCATGAACCGGTCGGCCAGGTCTTCGGCTTTGCACTCGGCCATGGCGCAGCTGACCACTTCCATATCTTCGGCAGTGGGAGAAGAAAACCGGGGCAGATGGGGATATCGGGCCATGGCCACCACCTCTTCTGCAGTGTATGGAAAATTCACCCGGTATTCCTGGGGTACCAGGGCCACCTGTCTGGCCAGGGCCCGGCTGGAATACTGCACAAGGGCCCGGCCGTTTAGAAAAATATTTCCGGAATCCGGATTTTTGTGCCGGCACATCAGGTCCATCAGGGTTGTTTTGCCCGACCCGTTGGGGCCGATCACCGCGTAAAAGCGCCCGGGTACAAGCGAAAGGCTCACTCCGTCAATGGCGCGCCGGGTGCCGTAGGAATAAAAAACTCCGCTGATATCAAAACCCATGGCCCATTGCCCCCATTTGCCGCCTGCGAAACACCCAGCAGAAAAACGGTCCGCCGATCAACGCTGTGAGCACGCCGATGGGCAGTTCGCTGGGAAGCAGGGCCCGGGTGACCGTGTCTGCGGCCAGCAGCAAAATGGCACCAATGAGCAGCGATACCGGAATAAGCCGGCTGTGGTCCGGGCCGCAGATGCTTCTGACCAGATGGGGCACCAAAAGCCCCACAAATCCGATAATACCTGAAACTGATACGCAGATTGCGGCCATCAAACTCACGCAGACCAGAAGTGCCGGAGAAAGTCTTTGAACAGATGTTCCCATGGATGCGGCCGTGCGGGTGCCAAGAGACATCAGGTTCAGATCCCTTGCAAAAAACAGGCACACACCCGTGCCCAGCGCTGTCACCCCTGCCAGAAGCCCGGCATCTGCCCAGGTTTTTGAGGCCAGGCTTCCCATGAGCCAGAAAATGATCACTGAGACCCGCTCATCTGCCATGTACTTGATAAAGCTGATGCCCGCAGACAGGATGGCCGCTACAATAATGCCGGACAAGATCAGGTTGCTCGACGAATATCCCCCGGCTGAAGAGGCCAGATACATGACAATCATCAGCGTTGCCACGGCCCCGGCAAAGGCAAACAAAGGCACGGAAAAACCCCCGAGCATGCTCACATTGATCAGAATCGCAACAGAGGCCCCGAAGGCCGCCCCCGCGGAAACGCCCAGGGTATAGGGATCTGCAAGGGGGTTTAACAAAATGCCCTGATACACCGCGCCCGACACCCCCAGGGCCCCGCCCACCAGCGCGGCCACAAGGATGCGCGGCAGACGCACTTCGATGACCGCGGCCCGGGCAATGGGGTCAATGTCGGCGGCCAGTTCGGCAATGCCGGAGACCGCGGACCCGGTTATGCGCAAGACATCGAAAAAACCCACCTGCACATGCCCCATGCCCGCGGCCGCAGCAGCCAGAACCACCAGCACCCCGGTCAGCACCACAAGCTGCGGCCAAAGCGGAAAAAATCGAAGCATGCCCAATTTATCTGATTTCAGGCCCATGGGAATTGCTTTATCTTTTAAACTTTGATGGTTTCGTAAAAAGTAAGTTTTTAGATGGCGCCATCAGCTTTATTGATCCATGGCCGTTTGGAGCTGGCTCACCCATATGTCCACAAACGGATCATATTCCGCAAAACCCTTTAAAACAGGTTTGCATTCAATGCCTGCGGCTTCGAAAACCGACTTCCAGGAATCATCGCTGTCCCCGGCCATGTCGTTTCTGGCATGATCGCCGGCCACGGACATAAAAGGCATGAGCCATGCCGTGGATATGTTATTTTTTTCAAGCTGTTCCAATATTTCCTCAGAGCCGGGAAAGCCTTCCACCGTTCCGATAAAGATGTTTTTGTCATCGCGCTGCAGCCGCCACATCAGGGCCGGGTAGGCGGCGTTTGACGGATGGTGGGTGCCGTGTCCCAGAAGCACGACCGCTTCATCGCTTGTGCGATCTTCGGGTATGGTCTCGCGTATGACCCGGGCGGTTTTGGCCATGTCTTCCGGTCCTGCCAGCAGTGGTCCGGTGATGGTGATTTTTTTAACTCCAACGGATTGATGTTCAAACTTGCGTATGGTTTTGACAAGGTCGTGGTATTCATATCCGGCAATGGTGTGCAGCGACTGCACAAAAATTTTGGTAAAACCTTGTTTTGCCATTTCTTCCAGGGCCTGTGAAGGGGAATGGGCCGTTTTTCCCTGTTGGGCCATTTTTTCGCGGATCATCTTTGAGGTATAGGCCCATTGAATTGTTGTATCGGCAAAGGCGGTTTTGATTTCTGCTTCAATATTGTCAAAAGCTGCCTGCGCCTCTGAAAACGTTGTGCCAAAGGTAACCAGAAGGATTGCTGTTTTGCCCTCCTCCGGCTGCGGACTGCCGGCCTGAACCGTTGCAACTGCAGCAAAAATCAGGATCAGTAGCATCAAAACCGGTTTGAAAAAGCCTTTTTTCATTTCACCCTCCTTTTAAAATTTTTCCGGAATAAAAAAGCCCCCCTGAGCTTTTTGGCTCAGGGGGGCTGCACCCGTCTTTCTTGACCCCTTCTTTGATTTCCACGCCGGTGATATCCGCGCCGGTGTCCGTGGAAAATTTCAGCAAGGAAGGTCTTCTGGCTTCCGGATCATCCTACTGGCCGCGCCTTCCCGCTTCTTATCAAAGCAGTGGCAATGTGCGGCGTTCGTTCCCGGTTACAGCGGCGGGTCCGCCCCCGACTTAAACGGGATTCCCTTTTTATGCCTTTGTTTGAGGCATACCCTGCTGGAAAATAGATTTTAATAAGCTTATGGAGTGCTTGTGAATTTGTCAAGTCTGTTTTTCGCCGCCGGCCTGCTGGCCTGCATGGGCGGGCAGTGAAATGGTAAAGGTCGTGCCTTCTCCTGCACTGCTTTTGACCCTGATGTCTCCGCCGTGCTCCTTGATAAACCCGTAGCATACCGAAAGGCCCAGACCAACGCCTTTGACCGTGTCCTTTGTGGTGAAAAACGAGTCAAAGATCCGGTTGATATCTTCTTCCTTGATGCCCTGGCCGGTATCAGTGATTTCGATAAACACCTCCTTGTCTCTGTGCCAGCTTCGGAAGGTCAGGGTTCCGCCTTCGGGCATGGCGTCTTTGGCATTGGAGATCATGTTTAAAAACACTTGCCGCATCTGGTTTTTGGACGCATTGATTTCCGGAAGTGCTTCTGCAAGCTCGGTTTTGATCTTGATGCTGTTTTCCTGGAGCTGTTTTTCATGAAGCATAAGCAGCTCATCAATAATGGTGTTGATATTGACCGGGCCTTTTTCCTCCTGGTCGGGCTTGGAAAATGACAGCATCTTGCGCAGCATTTCCGCCAGACGAACGGTTTCTGAAAGGGACATATCCAGAAGCTTTCGCCGTTTGTTTTCCGGTGTGATTTCGGTTTTCAGCAGTTCCAGGGTGTTCATGATTCCGAAAAGGGGGTTGTTTAACTCGTGGGCGATCTGGGAGGTCAGCCGGCCCATGGCGGCCAGTTTTTCCGACTGGAGCAGCTGTTCCTGGGTGGAGCGCAGGGTGCGCTCCATTTCAATGCGCTCGGTCATGTCCACAAACGAGCCCACTGTGGCCACCTCATTGCCGTCATCATCGTATATCATGGCAGCGGAAAGTGAGCCGTCGATGACCTGGCCGTCGCGCCGGACGTAAAGCATGGGATGGCCGCGCAGCAGACCCACGCCGCCGTGTTCGGGGCTTCGGATCATTTCCATGATTTTGTAGGCCAGCCCTTCGGGGTATATTTTGGTGATGTGCATCTTCCCGATGGTTTCCGAGGCCGGATATCCCAGGGTTTCTTCCGCTGCCCGGTTCCAGATGAAGATATTGCCTTTCAGGTCCGCGGCCATGATGGGGCTTGGCGAGCTTTGGATGATTTTGTTCATGAAATCATGGGCTTCCCGCAGTTTTTTTTCCATCATGTAGCGCTCGGTCTGATCCTCGGTGATGCCCTCGTAACCGAGAATATTGCCGTTGTGGTCGTAACGCACGTGGCTGGTTAACAAGACCGTGATCGGGGTGCCATCCTTTTTCTTAAAATCCACCTCATACTGCACCACCCGGCCTTCGCGTTCAATCATCTCCTGGAACTTGGGCCGGTCCGAGGGGCGAACATACAGATCACGGGTGATATCCAGGTTTAAAATCTCTTCCTTGCTGGAATAACCCATCATGTTGATAAAGGCCTGGTTGGCATCCAGAAACCGGCCTTTCTTGCTGCTGATGTAAACCCCCACGCCCACATGTTCAAACAGGTTTTGGTATCGTTCCTCAGATGCGGCCAGCAGGGCTTCGCGCTGTTTTTGCTCGGTGATGTCGCGGGATATGCACAGCTTGGAAACCGACTCATCCGGGTTTTTCAGGGGCAGTTCCGTGAGGGCAAAGGTCTTTTCAGCTTTGGGAATATAAAGCTCCCAGTGGAGGCTTTTGCCCGCGAAGACCTCGGGAGCCCGGCACCATGGGCAAAGCGAGTCGCTGTTGTTAATCAGGTGGTGACATTTTTCTCCGGTTCCGTCTCCGAAAATTTCGATCATCCGCTGATTCATGTATTCAATGGTATAATTCTGATCAATCACGTAAATGCCGTCTTCAATGGTGTCAAAGATGGCCTTGAGCATCCATTTTTCTCTTTCCATGGTTTTTGCCCCTGGATAAAATTTTTGGGTCCTGTGTAACTGCTTGTATTTCAAATATATGAGAATTGCCTGCAAAGTCAACAATCAAACCGTTGATGGCGCCGTAAAAAGTTCAATAGCTGCGTTACGCGCGATTTTTCAGAATTTCACATATATATAAGTACCCTGAATTCTTAGAAATAGCGAAAACTTTGATCTTGAACTTCATTTGAAGTTCCTTTTTTGGGCTATGCCGAAATTGTACTGCTTTACCCTGACAGCGGCGCGGAAAAGCGGGTTCCCGAGCGGAAATTGAGGCTCCTGGAGGCTCCTGAAGCGAGGAAACTCTTTTTTCGTGCCGCCGATCAGCCAAGGCGGTTATGGATTTCCTTTCTGCAGAAATATCGCCGCAGCTGGATAAGCAGCTTTTTACAGCGCCATCTGAAAACTGACCCCGGCCGCAGGGCTTGCTTTCTGCAAGCACACCGGGCAGCACGGGATTGCAGGAAGGCGGGAAATATTATAAAATACCAAATTGTCATTTACCGACGAAAAGGGAGAACTGCAATGATTGTTGACGCTCATGCCCATTGCGGAATCTATGATCGCTTTCCGCCCCAGGCGTTTGAAGATTACCTGGCTGCGGTTAAAAATAGTTCCATTGAAGGCGCGGCCATGTTTTCTCCGGTTATGGAAATCTATGACCGCAATGATCCGGATTTTGCTGATAACAAAGCATGGCAAAAGCAGCGAAAGGCCTCCAACCGTTATTTGCTCAGCCTGGAAAACCGCGAATTGCAGGTTTTTCCGTACTTTTTCATCTGGAACGATTTTGCCGTGGAGCAGCTTGATGACCGGCATTGCGGGATCAAATGGCATCGGCATGCGGATGAACCGGTATATCGCTATGAAGATCCGGCCTGTGTTGCGGCAGTGGCCGAAATTCGGCGCCGGGGAGTGCCTGTGGTGTTTGAAGAAGAGCTTTCCAATACCCTGCGGTTTGTCAATGAAATTGCCCGGGGTGTCAATGTGATCATCCCGCATCTGGGCATGCTAAACGGCGGATACCGGGCTATTGCAAGAAGCGGACTCTGGGAAAATCCCCGGGTCCACACGGATACCAGCCTCGCCTCCCGGGATGAAATCCTGAATTATATCGAATGCTACGGCGGCACCCGGATTATGTTCGGCTCGGATTTCCCGTTTGGCGACCCTGTGAGTGAGTTGAACAAAATCCGGGAGCTGCCCCTTTCAGAAAATCTGCAAAAGGCCATTGCCGGTGGCAATTTCCGAAAATTAATGGCGCAGGGGCAGGGTGGCGCTCTTATGAATTGGCGAAAATGATTTTTTGTGCTAGAGATGGTTGCACGAAAATGCGGGCGCGGAATTGTTCCTGCGGGATTTGCGCGCTGCAGATGTGATGTATCAAGGAGAACGTCCCGGCATGACCTGGTTCTGGAACCGCCCCTGGGGCATTGGTTTGAAGATGACCCTGGTAACTTTGATCCTTATCGCTGCCACAACATTTGGTTCCGCCGTGGTGGTGACTTCCATAATGAATGATTTTCTGCTGGATTCCCTGATCAAAAGAGGGTCTTCTGTGGCCCTGAGCGCGGCTACGCCTGCCGGATTCAGCATTTTGTCCGAAAATCAACTGGCCCTGGACAACCTGGTGTCCAAAATCACAGAATCCCAGAGCGATGTGGCCTATATGAGCATTGTGGACCACAATGGCGTCATATTGGCCCATAACCGGTTGTCTGCCGTGGGAGAGGCCTTTGCTGATATTAAAGGTCCTATGGTCAGGCGCACGGATAATTTTCAGACAAAGAAAATTAAGCGGGACGGAGTGGCTTGCTACGAGTTTAAAACCCCGATTCGGTTTGCCGAAAACCGGGTCGGGGATGTGATTATCGGCTTGAAAGCCGATGTCCTGGCGTCTGCCAGACAGGCCGCCCGCAGAAAGATCGGCCTGATTGCCATCCTGACCCTGGGTTTTGGCGTGGCCGGAACCCTGGTGCTGTCTTCGTTTTTTACCGCGCCGGTCAAACGGCTGGCCGCCGGGGTTTCCCGGGTCAAGTCCGGTAAAAGGGGCGTGGAGATCAAGGTCACGTCCCGCGATGAGCTCGGCGAGCTGACCCGGAATTTCAATGAAATGTCAAAAATGCTTCAGGCCCAGCAGCAGAGCCTGGAAAGCTACGCCCAAAACCTGGAGGAATCCTATACCTCCATGGTGCGCATACTGGCCGCTGCCCTGGATGCCCGGGACCAGTATACCCTCGGCCATTCGGCCAGGGTGGCCTGGCTGTCTTTGCAGATGGGCAAAAAACTGGGACTGGACCGGGAGGCGTTAAAAGAGCTGGAAATGGCTTGTTTTCTCCATGATATCGGAAAAATCAAAATCCCGGACAGGATTCTGGCCAAAACCGAACCCCTGACCAAAGAAGAATATGCCATTATTCAGCAGCATCCGGTGCATGGCGCGGATATCCTGCGGCTGTCCGCATCTTTGCACAAATATCTTCCCGCAGTGCTCCAGCATCACGAGTGGTATAACGGCAACGGCTATCCATACGGTCTTAAAGGCGAGCAAATTCATCTGCATGCCAGAATTGTGGCCATTGCCGACTGCTTTGATGCCATGACCACCTCCCGGCCCTATCGCACGGGCCGGTCCAGAAAAGACGCGGCCAGGGAAATAAAAAATTACAGAGGCATTCAATTTTGCCCGCATCTGGCCGATATATTTTTAGAAGCCTTAAATGAATTTGACGAAGTCGGGGAAATCCCTTTTGCCGGCGAGGCCATATGAAGATAAAAAAGTTTTTATTCCATGTATTGTTAACCGGGTTGCTGTTTTTCAGCGGCTGCAGTTATATTCCGGTGCAGTGGCCGGATTTTCCCGCAGGCACGGATCAGAAAGAAGCTCCAGTGTCCGCAAATGAAAAAGACGGACTGTCCCGGGACAGTTCCGGAAAAACCACTTCCCGGCAGAATGAGGATGCGGAACAGAAAAACAGAATCGAGCGCGGCCTGGCGCAGGGCAATGTGCTGGCCGCCCTTGACGGCGTGGGGGAAAACGTCCGGCAGGGGGGCTGTGGTCAGCATGTGTCATCCGTCTATGTCCGGGCGGTCAATCAGGCCATTCGGGAGGCCAAATCCAGGCTGGAGCAGGGCCGGGCGGCAGAGGCGGGCCCGCTGTTTCGTGCGGCACAAAAGCATTACCCGCAAGATCCGGCCCTTGCCTCGAAGATCCGTTTAACCCCGGCCGAGCTGGATGCCGGCATTGCCCAATGCGCCCAGCAGCTCATGGAAGAAGGGATTTCAGCCTACCGGCAGGAACGCCTTGAGGATGCCATTGAAATATGGGAAAAAATCCTTGTGTTTGATCCCATGCACCGGGCCGGCCGCAGCGCCATTGAGACTGCTGAAAGGCAGCTGGCCAACCTGAAAAAAATCGGCACCGGCCCGGAGCAGGAATCCAGATAAGGTTTTTATCTTACCCAAATTGAGCGTTTCAGATTTTAAAAATAGGTTTATGCGGCTTTGGACCCGATGGCCCCGGCCATGAGATCGCCCACCATTTTGTTAAAGCGCGACGGGTTTTCCACCTTTCCGCCTTCGGCAATGACCGCCAGGTCATAGAGCAGGTGGCTGTAATCCTTCAGCGACTCGTCATCCGGGCTGTTTTCATGGATCTGCCGGATTTTTTCCATGACCGGATGGCTGGTGTTTAGCTCCAGTATCCGTTTGGACTGAGGTACGGTCTGGCCCGAAGCCTTGAGCAGCTTTTCCATGTATGCGCTCATGTCATATGCATCCCCGGAAAGACAGGAAACCGAGTTTTTCAGGTGCGAGGAGGGCTTTACCGATTTGACTGTTTCATCCAGATAGCCCTGGATTTTGGTAAACAGATCCGCGTAGGTTTCGGATTGTTTTTCATCTGTTTCGTCAATGTCGAGATCGCCTTTTTCCGCGCTTTGCAGGGTTTTGCCCTCAAATTCCGTCAGTGTCTGCACAACGAATTCATCTACCGGGTCGGTCATGAGCAGGACTTCATAGTCCTTTTCCTTGAGGGCTTCCAAATGCGGGCTGTTTAGCATGGCGCTTAAGTTGTCGCCCGTGATGTAATAGATGTGATTCTGGTCGGATTTCATGTCATTGACATACTCGGTCAATGAGCGCCATTTGTCTTCTGACTTGGTGGTCTTGTAACGGATCAGCTTTGTGAGCCGGTCGCGGTTTTCAAAGTCCGAATAAACCCCTTCTTTTAACACCGCACCGAATTCATTGTAGAATTTTTCAAAGGTGTCGCCATCCATGTTTTCGAGTTTTTCAAGAATCTTTTTGACCAGGTTCTTGCGGATGTTGCGCACCAGGGCATCCTGCTGGAGCAGTTCCCGGCTGATGTTTAAATTCAGGTCCGGGGCATCCACCACTCCGCGGATAAACCGCAGATATTCGGGGAGCAGTTCCCGGCAGTTTTCCATGATAAAAACTCGCCGGCTGTAAAGCTGAACCCCGTGCTGCCGCTCCGGGGAAAACAGGTCAAAGGGCGCCTGGGACGGGATGTAGAGCAGGGCGGTGTATTCGGTCATTCCCTCGAGCTTGATGTGCATCCGATCCAGAGGCGGGTTCCAGTCATGGCAGATATGGGAATAAAAGTCGTTGTATTCCTCGTCGGTGATCTCGTTTTTGTTTTTGGCCCAGATGGCCTTCATGGAATTCAGGGTTTCTTCCCGGACAACTTTTTTCTTCTCCCCGCCTTCAACGGGATTGCCGTCTGCGTCGGTTTCGGGTTCCTCGCGCTCCACGTCCATGACCACGGGGTAGCGCACAAAATCCGAATGGCGCTTGACAATGCGCCGGATTGTCCATTCCTCCGTGAAATCCTCGTCTTCCAGGACCTTTGGGGAAAGATGCAGGATCACGTCCGTGCCGCGGCCCGGCTTGTCGGTTTCTTCGATGGTATAGGATCCGTCTCCGGCTGATTCCCAACGGGTTGCGCTTTGCTCGCCGGCCGCCCGGGTGACCACCGTGACCTTGTCGGCAGCGATAAACGCGCTGTAAAAACCCACGCCGAACTGGCCGATGAGTTCCGGGGTCAGGGCGTCTTCCTTCCTGGATTTTTCAAGAGCCTCCAAAAACGCCGCAGTGCCGCTTTTGGCGATTGTTCCCAGGTTTTCCTTGACCTCGTCTTTTGTCATGCCGATGCCGTTGTCCGAAACAGTCAGGGTTTTGTTTTCCTTGTCGGCGGCCAGCTTGATTTTAAATTCCGTGTCATCGCCGAGAATGTCCGGATCGGTCTGGGCCTGAAAGCTGGCCTTGTCAATGGCGTCTGATGCGTTTGAAATCAGTTCCCTGAGAAAAATCTCCTTGTTGGAATACAGGGAATTGATGATAATGTTGAGCAGTTGCTTGACTTCGGTTTGAAATTCATAGGTTTCGGCTTTTGGTGTCATGGTCCGACTCCTGTTTTTATGTTGTGTTATTGTCCAATGGCTTGTAAACCGGATTCCACAAAAGGAAGGCTTTGTGCCGCGTGCTTGGTTTGTCCATATAATGATGCTTGTTTTGGATTTGTCAACCCGTGGAAAACGGATTTAACCACCCATGATAGAACTCTATGATAACATGTCCGCTGACAGTGCGGATTTGTGCGGATTGATTTTGAAGGCCTCCGGGATTCCCTTTCGGGTGCGCAAAGACAGCAATGGGTGGGGTATATGGGTTGCGGCCCGGGATTTTTCCCGTGCGCGGTGTGCCGTGGACAGCTATTTCCGGGAAAACCGGCCGTCTGATGTTATTGATCAAAACCCGCTGCCGGAGCAGGATCACGGATATGCGGGCATTTGGACAGCAGCGTTCATGGCGGCGGTGTATGCGGGTGTTTCCCGCACAGCCGATATCCATGCGGTTTGGAACGATTTCGGGGCTTCTGCATGGAAAATTATGGACGGCGAGTTTTACCGTACTGTGACCGCCCTGATGCTGCATGCCGATGCCGTGCATCTGCTCGGCAATATGGCCGGATTGGCCGTGTTTGCCACGGCTGTCTGCCACGTGGCCGGATGGGGAGCGGGCATGCTCATGATCCTGGCCGCCGGCGCCGGGGGAAATATGGTCAATGCCGTGATGTATGAATCCGGTCACGTGTCCATCGGCGCATCCACAGCCGTGTTCGGCGCCATTGGCATTTTGTCGGGTTACCAGTTTCTGCGCCGGCGTGTTGTATTCCGGAAAAAGGCGGGAGCCTGGCTGCCCCTGGCCTGCGGCCTGGCATTGCTGGGGTTTCTGGGCGCAGGTGAGCACGTGGATCTGGCTGCCCACTTGTTTGGATTTCTTGTTGGCATATTTATCGGAATCGGATATGCCGGGGTCCATAAAACCATCAGCACCCGGGGCCAGAGGTTGTGCATGGCCGTTTGTTCGGCCGTTGTGGCTGGCGCCTGGGCTGTTGGCACATGGAAACAATTGTTTTAAAAGGCTTGTTCAGTCAGGCGTTGATGGCACCGTAAAAAACTTTTTACCGCGTCCGCTGTTGTTGCAGGAAGGAAGCCCTGCGGCCGGGGTTTCAGTTTTTTCGCTCCTGACCGTTTACGGATTCATCAAATGCCGTCGCTAAAATTTCAAAAACTCGGCCCGCCGGCCTCAAACAGTTTGAAATTTTTACGCTCCGGCATTTGCTGAATTTTTCCGTAAACGCTCAATGTCGCTTCAAAAACTGAAACCCCGGCCTTGGACTTCCTTGAAAGTCTTAAAACAGATATCATCGCCAAACAAGAAAAAAATAATTTATTGATTTTACATAACACTTAATCACTTAAAACTTAACACTGCCTGTAAAAATGATTTTTTACAGGTTTATCAGGAGTTGCAATGAAAGCCATCGCGGATTTGCTGTTTGAAGCCAAAATTCTGAAAAATATTCCCAGGACCGGGTTTGCGTTTCTGGGTGCAGGCCGGGAGTCTGTTGCGGAGCACTCCTTTACCGCCGCGTTTATCGCATTTGTCATGTCCCGGATGGAGCCGGAAGTCAACGGCCAGCGCCTGGTGTCCATGTGTCTGCTCCATGATCTTCCCGAAGCCCGCATCGGTGACTTGAATTATGTGCAAAAAAAATACGTCACCGCAGACGAGGATCGGGCCATTGCCGATGTGGTGGAAAATCTGCCCTTTGACAATGACATTGCCGAACTGCTGGCCGAGTTCAACAGCCAGCAGACCCGGGAGGCCCGGCTCGCCCATGATGCGGATCAGTTGGCCTTTATTCTTGATTTGAAATCCATTTCCGATGTGGGCGGTAAAACACCGGAAAAATGGCTGCCGGTGGTAAGAAAAAGGCTGAAAACCGAACTTGGCAAAAATCTGGCCGAAGCCGTCTCCACGCGCAGCTGGGATGCATGGTGGATGGAAACCTATGCTGAGTAGTACGGATAAAATCCTTGAAATAAAAGGCTTTTTGTTGTACTTTAAAAAAATTTGTAAATTCAGGCGGGCGGGTTTGGGCCGTGATGGTCCGTCATCCGGTTTAACCTTCAGGGTTGATATCCCGCCGGTGAATGGATAAAAGGACCATTTTGCAATGGAGCTGAAGTTAAACGAGTTTGCACACTGTTTGCAGATGCCGGTGACCACCATTGAACGGTGGATCCGCCAGGGACGCATCCCGGTGAAAAAAGTCGGGGACGCATGTGTTTTCTCCGAGACCGCGCTGAAAAAATGGGCCCGGACCCATAACCTGTCGTTTTGTCTTCCCGGTGAAAAACAGGAGGAAAAACCGGATCCCAAGATGGAAACCCTTTCAGAGGCCATTGGCCGCGGGGGCATCTATTACGACATTGCCGGTGATACCGTGGAACAGGTCATTGATTCGGCGGTATCAGCCATGCAGCAGGTCGGCTCCGAGACTGCCCGGCGAGTGCTTTATGAAAGTCTGGTGGCAAGAGAGCAGATGATGTCAACGGGCATCGGCAACGGTGTTGCCGTACCCCATCCCCGCACACCCCTTAGCAACAGCGGCATTGCCGACCAGATGGCAGCCTGTTTTCTGGAAAAGCCGGTTGATTTCAAGGCTGTGGACAAAAAGCCGGTACACGTGCTTTTTGTGCTGGTGGCCACAACGGCCCGGCAGCATCTGCACCTTCTTTCCCGGCTGTCTTTCTGTCTAAGGGACAATTCGTTTCTGACCCTTCTGTCCCAGCGGCCTGAGCCTGAAACCCTCAGAAAAAAAATGGCAGAATTTGACCAGCGTTTAAACAACGGTGAATAAATTCGCGGTGTTTTTTCGATTTCACTGAAATACCGGCAAATAAACATTGGCTTTGTTTCTAGGACCAAAAATTTGGCGAACGCCTTCCAGGTGGGTGTGGTTCCGCATGGACGACCGCCTGCTGCTGATCGCCATCGGCGCCCTGGTGGGCGTGTGCAGCGGTCTGGCAGCAGTGGCGCTGAATACCGGACTTCATTTCATGGCCGGGGCTTTGTCCGGGTTGCGCGCCCACTGGTGGCTGTTTGTGCTGCCGGGCATCGGGGCCATGCTGTCCTCGCTGTTTCTTGAAAAGGCGATCCGGGAAGGCGCCGGCCACGGCGTGCCCGAGGTGGTTTACAGTGTATCGCGCCACGGCGGTCTGATGCGGCTGCGTTCAGCTTTTTCCCGGCTGATTTCCTCGTGCCTGACCATCGGCAGCGGCGGTTCGGCCGGCCCGGAAGCTCCCGTGGTCATGAGCGGGGCATCCATCGGCTCCAATGTTGCCCAGTTTTTTTCCTTAAACGAGCGCCAGCGCATCGCTCTTGTCGGTTGTGGTTCTGCGGGGGCGCTGGCGGCCATTTTCAACGCCCCCATCGCCGGGCTGGTGTTTACCATTGAAATTATCGTGGGCGAGTGGTCCGCCCGCAATATTGTCCCCATTGCCGTGGCTTCCGTTGCCGGCGCCCAAGTCAGCCGGCTGCTTCAGGGCAACCAGATTGCATTTACCCACCTTCGCTTTGAGGTGGGAATTACGGCCACGCTTGCCGCCATCGGCCTGGCTGTTGTCACCGCCCTTGTCTCCATTGCCCTGACCCGGGCTTTGCGGGGCTCCCACCATGTTTCCGGAAAACTTCCGCTGCCCTTCTGGGTGCGGGCCTTTTTGGGCGGATGCGTGGTGGGGGCAATCGGGCTGGTGCTGCCGGAAGTGCTCGGCGAGGGGTACCATTCCATCCGCCAGATGGTGGAGGGCTCCTTTGCGCCGGGCCTGGGTCTGGTGTTTTTGCTGGTGGCCGCCAAGATCGCGGCCACGTCTTTTACCCTGGGCTGGGGCGGATCCGGGGGCATATTTGCCCCGTGCCTTGTCATCGGCAGTTTTTCCGGGCTCATGTATCACCGGTTTCTGGAAATGCTCTGGCCGGGGTTGTCTTTGGTCAATGAGGGATGTTTTGCGCTTCTGGGAATGGCCGGCCTGGTCAGCGGGATTCTGCAGGCGCCTTTGACCGGCATTTTTCTGATTGTTGAGATTACCGGCGGATATGAGACCATTCTGCCGCTGATCCTTGTCTCGGCCCTGTCCACAACCATTTGCCATGCCTGGGAGCCGGCATCCTTTTATTTCCGGGACCTGGTGGAAAAGGGGCAATACCTGCGTCCCAGAACCGATGCCAAGGTGCTGGCGGATTTAAGCATTGCCGAACTCGTGGAAACCGACTGCAAAACAGTGCCCCGCAGCATGCGCCTCGGCGAGTTCATCCGGGTGATCCAGCAGTCCCACAGAAATTATTTCCCTGTTGTGGATCCGGAAACCGGGCAGTTTGAAGGCATGATCCATCTCGACGATATCCGTCCGTACCTTTTTGATCCGCTGCTCTATGAAACGGTTTTTCTGGAGCAGATCATGGAGACAGACGTTGAGACTGTCGATATTCATGATGAGCTTTCAGTGGTGCTTGCCCGAATGGATGCAAAGGGCTTGTTCAGCATGCCGGTGGTATCGGCCGACCGGTTTATCGGTATGATTTCCAAGGCCACCCTGCTGGATAAGTATAGAAACGAATTAATGGTCCAGACCCTTCACTGACCCATGGGGCCAGGCCGGTTTGCCGCCGGCTGAGAGCGGGCCGCAATAAAAGGAGATGCGCCATGGAAATGCAGATGCTCCACATTTTCCGAAACACCCCCCTGGGCAGGGAAATGCTGCTGCAATCGGCTTATTTTTGCAAACAGCTGGAGATCCTGCCGCTGATCTACATTCCCGATTATGTCAAGTTTTTGATGTATTTTGAAAACGACGTGGTTCAGGTGGATCTGGATGCCTCCTATTTAAAGGCCCCGGACAGCGCAAAAGCGCATGCCTCCGAGATCATCCAGGGCATGGGCCTGCCGCAGCCCAGGTTTTTTACCCCCAAACATTTTACCGCCTCCACCCTGCCGGATCTTCCCGTGGATTTTGATTTCATGTGCTGTCCCAGAAGCATCTCGGATCTGTCTTCGAAAATCGGCCTGGGATATATCGGTCCCCGGGTGCGGCGCATTGTCAAATCCGCCCGGTTTCCCGTTCTGATCCCAAGCGCGGTTTACAAGCCATGGACAAGCATTGCCGTGCTGTTTGGCGGCTCTTCCAACGCGGTCAAGGCATTGCGCCTGGGAATCCGCCTCAGCCGCCGGTGCGGTCTGCCGTTGGACGTGTTTTCCCATCCGGAAAACCGTTCCCAAAAGGATTACGAAAACATTATCCAGGAGGCGGGACTAAAGGACGATTTTGACAACTACGTGCGCACATGGCGAATTTCTGAAAGCCGCCCCTTTCAGGAAAACCTCTATGAAATCCCACACGATGCCCTGCTGGTTCTGGGCGCCTACGGTCACGGCTTAATCAAGGAGCTGCTTTTCGGCTCCACCATGGAAATCGTGCAGACGGTTACGCCCAACAGTATGCTGATTGTGGGCCCCAATTACCGGGCAGTCATCTGATGCCGGATAACGAGTCAAAGGCTTGCTTTCGGTGAGATTCAGAGCTGGAGATCCACCCGGTTTAATTCAATGGGCCGCCGGATCACACTTTTTGCAGTTTTCTGAAATTGGCGGGTGATATCAGATACGTAAAACCGGGTTGTGCCGTTTTTGCCCAGCCTGGCATCTGTTTCCGGGTTGTCTGTTAAAAACTGCCGGATCTGGCCGGCCAGGGCCACAGAGGAGTCGATGATGCGTACCTTTTTGCCGATTTTACGGGCGATGATCGGTTTGATGACCGGATAATGGGTGCAGCCGAGAATCAGGGTGTCAATCTGTCTGACCTTTAAGGGATGGACGTATTTTTTGACAATCATACGGGTTTCAGGCTTGTCTGTCCAGCCTTCCTCCACCAGGGGCACCAACAGGGGGCAGGCCGTGGAGTGAACTTTTGCTTCAGCACTGCGCCGGCGGATTTTTTCCTCGTAGATGCCGCTTTCAATGGTGGCCCGGGTGCCGATCACGCCGATGATGTTTTTGCGCGTCTGTTCCAGGGCCAGGTCCACGGCCGGGCTGATGACTTCATAAATGGGCAGGTCAAAGCGCTCCTGGAGGGTTTGGGTGGCCACGCTGGAGGCGGTGTTGCAGGCCATGACAATGATTTTGGCCCCTTTTTCAATCAGAAACTCCGTGTTCTGGATGGAATATTCCACCACTGTGCGGCCGCTTTTGTTGCCGTACGGCGTCCGGGCCGTATCCCCGAAATAAACAATGTCATGGTCGGGGAGCGCATCCATGACCGCACGAACCACGGTGAGCCCGCCGATGCCGGAGTCAAATATGCCGATCATGAGCTTTTTCCGTCAGCTGGCGATTCGGATTGCCGGTTTCGCATGGCGTCGCGTTCGTGGAGTTTTTCCCGCACGCAGCGCAGGATGTCGTTTTTGTCAAATCCCGTGCGCATGCCCGGGCAGGCTTCGGCCATCACGTCCCAGCCAGCGGGGTTTTTCAACAGGTTTTCAATAAACGGCCAGGCACGGCACATTCGGGGTTTGACCGGGTGGATGGTGCAGAGCTGATCCCAGAACACGCAGAATCCGTCGTCCTTTTGCGCCAGAACATAGCCGCCGGCAGATGGTGTGCAGTACCGGCAGAGAAAAACGGCTTCTGAAATGCCCAGGTATGCGGCAATGTTTTCAATGTCGGTGCGGCTAATATAGGTGCCCCCGTAACCATGGCAGCACTGGCCGCACTGTTGGCATTCAAACAGGTCTTCCGGGGTAATTTCAGACCGCACGCCGGGCCTCCATGGCTTTTTTCAGGGTCACCTGGTCGATATACTTGAGTTCCCCGCCCATGGGAACCCCGGAAGCAATGCGGGTGACATTGACCTCAAATGATTTTAAGGCCTTGTCAATATAGTCGGCCGTGGCCTCGCCCTCCACGCTGGTGCTGGTGGCAATCACCACTTCTTTGACAGTGCCTGCGCGTACCCGGGCAACAAGTTCCCGGATGCGGATTTCTTCCGGACCGATACCGTCCATGGGAGAAATCAGCCCTTGAAGCACATGGTAGACCCCGGTAAATGCGCCGGATTTTTCAATTGCCGCCATGTCCGCAGGGCTTTCCACAACGCAGACAAGGCCGCTGTCCCGGCCCGGATCCCGGCAAATGGCGCAGGTTTCCTGATCGCTTAAGCAGAAACAGGTCTTGCAGACCGTGACCTGTTTTTTCAGCTCCCCGATGCTCTTGGAAAGGGCTGCGACTTCAGTATCCGGTGCGCTCAGCAGGTACATGGCAAAGCGCTCCGCGGATTTCTGCCCGATTCCGGGCAGTTTGCAGAACTGCCGGATAAGGCGGTACATGGCTTCTGGATAGTGTTTCATGAAAACGGGCTGCCTTTTTTCAAACGCCTTACATCATGCCCGGAAGATTCATGCCGCCGGTGAGCTTGTTCATTTCCTCGGAAACCATTTCCTGGGCGCGGCCAAGGGCGTCGTTGACCGCTGCGAGCACAAGGTCCTGGAGCATTTCCACATCCTCGGGGTCCACCACTTCCTTTTCGATCTGAATGGAGACCACCTGCTGCCTGCCGTTGGCCACGGCCTTGACCATGCCTCCGCCGGCTGTGGCTTCGATGGTTTTGTCGGCCATTTCCTCCTGCAGCTTGGTCATTTTCTCCTGCATCTGCTGGGCCTGCTTCATGAGTTTTCCCATATTCTTCATTGTGCATTTCCTCCTGCGGGCAATATTTTGATATCTACAATTTTGCCGTTAAATGTTTTGACTGCCGCATCCACCAGGGGGTGGTTTAATGCCTCTTCCCTGAGGGTTTTGGCTTCCTGTTTGCGTTTTTCCGAGTGGTTGGCTTCTCTGGAAATATTGAGCTCCACCCGGACATTTTTTTTCAGAAATTCGCTGCAGAGCTGCTCCATTCGGGTGATGCTTTTTTTCCGGTCAAGGAGTTCGATGTTGCTGCCTGATGACTTGATATCAATGACCAGGCGGCTGCCGTTTATCTCCCGGAGTTGGCTTTCGCCCATGCATGCGGCCAGAGACGGTTTTTGGGCTGCAATATGGTTTTTTAATGCCGCCCACAATGCCTCGTTGGTTTCATAGCCGGCAGCCGGGTCTTCGGGTGTTGACGGTGTTTCCGGGCCGTCGGGTTCCGGCGCCGGCTCAGGTGCTGGCTCAGGTGCAGTTTCCGGATCAGGCTCCGGCTCAGGCTCAGGGCCGGGATGCAGGTTTTCTGGTAAAGCCGCGGGCTCCGGGTTCCGGGGTTCGGATGGCGCCTCAGGCACGGCATTTACCGGAAGAGCTCCGCCCATTTCCTGTCTGAGCTGGTCGAGTTTTTCAATGAGCGTGTCCATAGACATGGCCGGCCGGATCTGCAGGAGCTTGAAAAAGGTCATCTCCAGCGCATGTCTGGGTGAGACAGACTGTCTGATCCGCCACTCGTCGGAAAACAGGGTGTTGACGATCTGGCTGAGATAGGGCTCGCTGACATGTTCCACCTGTTTGGCCATTTGTTTTTTTTCATGTTCGGGAACGTCTGTAAGGCTTTTTTCCGCCCCGCCCATTTTGATCAGCAGCAGGTTTCTGAAATGCACGATCAGCTCGGAATAAAACCGCAGCAAATGCCTGCCCTGGCGGTACAGGGCATCACAGATGCCCACAAGGGCGGCGGCATTGCCGGAAAAAAGGCCGTCTGCGGCATCAAAAAGCACCTGGCGGTCAATGACCCCGAGCATTTCCACCACCTGCTCATCTGAAACCTGTTCGGAACTGCAGGTCACAATCTGGTCGAGCAGGCTTAACCCGTCGCGAATGCTGCCGTCTGCCTCCCGGGCAATAACAGCCAGGGCGTTTTGACTGATCTGCATTTGCTCCTGCCTGCAGATTTCCGCCATGTGGGCTGTGATGTCGTCAATGGCCACCCGCCTGAAGTCGTAGCGCTGGCACCGGGAAAGGATGGTGACCGGGATTTTGTTGGGCTCTGTGGTGGCAAAGAAAAACAGCACATGGGCCGGTGGCTCTTCCAGGGTTTTTAACAGGGCGTTGAATGCCGCATCACTGAGCATGTGGACTTCATCGATGATAAAAATTTTATACGGGCTGGAAGAGGGCTTGTATTTGGCGGTTTCCCGAAGTTCCCGGACGTTTTCCACCTTGTTGTTGGAGGCCCCGTCGATTTCAAACACGTCAGCAGCGCTGCTGGTAGTGATTTCCCGGCAGGAGGGACATTGGTTGCAGGGTTTGTCCGTGGGACCGTTGTGACAATTGACGCATTTTGCCAGGATTCGCGCAACAGTGGTTTTGCCCGTGCCCCTGGGGCCGGAAAACAAAATGGCATGAGCCAGACGTCCGGTGGTGACCGCATTGGCCAGGCTGCGGGTGATATGGGCCTGACCGATGACATCGTCAAACTGCTGCGGACGGTATTTGCGTGCAAAAACCAGATAAGCCATGCCGGCGGTGCCTTCAATCCCTGCTTGTTGATGCATGCATCATCCCCGTCACTGACCGCTTCCGGAAATACCGGCATTTGCCGTGGATTGTCTCTACAGGCCGGCGGATCCCGGCGGTAACAGCAAAAGCAGAGATGATGGGGAAGGGTTCTTGTCGATCAGTGCCTTGTTTCCCGGCATAAAAAGTGGCGGAGAGAGAGGGATTCGAACCCTCGGTACCCTTGCGGGTACACACGCTTTCCAGGCGTGCACCTTCAGCCTCTCGGTCATCTCTCCGCAGGCACGTTTTTTATGGGAGCCCTTAAAAATTGTTTTTTCTTAAATACCAAAAAGCAAAGGGGCTTTTCGTCCCGGCAGGAAACATCACCAGGCCGGCCCCGTCATGCAGTGGGTGTTATACCCGGCCTTTGGGTGGTTGTCAAGGAATCTGGTTTAAAAAGTTGCAGCTCCGGTCCATCAGGTCTTTTTTGCCGGGCTGTCCTTTTTTTGGCAGGGCATCCAGGCCGGATCAACCGCCTGCCTCACTTTTAAGGCCAGTTCCCGGATGGAAAATGGTTTTTGAATAAATTGAACGCCTTTTTCAAGAACGCCGTGTTGGGCAATGACCCTGGATGTGTAACCCGACATGTAAAGCGCCCTGATTTCTGGATTGCAGGCGGACAATTGCCGGAAAAGCTCCCGGCCGTTCATCTCCGGCATGATAACGTCGGTGATGAGCAGATCTATCTTTTCTCCATATGTTTCTGCAAGATGCAGTGCGGCTTTTGGACTTTCAGCATTGATGACCGTATACCCCAGCTTTTCAAGCATGCTGCCGGTCAGTTGCAGGATTGCGGTTTCATCTTCGACGACCAGGACGGTTTCCGAGCCGGTGGGCAGCTGCGGTCCGGGTTCTTGTGCGTGCACGGACGAGGATTGTGCTTCTGTGTGCCTTGGAAGATATATTTTAAAGCTCGTTCCTTTTCCCGGCTCACTGTAGGCGTTGATAAATCCGCTGTTTTGCTTGACAATGCCGTAGATCGTGGACAAGCCGAGACCGGTTCCCTCCCCTGCGGTTTTGGTGGTGAAAAACGGCTCAAAAATGCTGTCCATGGTTTTTGGATTCATGCCGCATCCGTTATCGCTTACAGCCAGCATGACGTATTGCCCCGGCGGAAGCCCTGCAAGGGATTGCCAGTCTGAATCGTCAAAAACAACATTTTTCGTCTCTATGGTCAGCCTGCCCACATCGGATATGGCATCCCGGGCGTTTACGGCAAGGTTGGCCATGATCTGATCGATTTGTGAAGGATCGATTCTGATCTTCCACAGGTTGTTTCCGGGGAACCATTGAAGGTGAATGTTTTCGCCGATAAGGCGCTGCAGCATTTTGACCATATTTGAAATCGTTTCGTTGAGATCAACCGGCAGGGGGGAAGCTGTCTGTTTTCTGGCAAATGCCAGCAGCTGCCGGACAATTGCGGTTGAGCGGTTTCCGGCGCTGTATATTTCACGGATATTTTTATAAATCGGCTCCGCAGGATCAAGCTGGTCCAGGCAAAGCTCGGCATACCCATTGATGATGGACAGCATGTTGTTGAAATCATGGGCCACACCTCCTGCCAGGCGTCCCACGGACTCCATCTTCTGGGCCTGATTCAGCTGCTTTTCCAGCCGCGCCTGCTCGGTGGTATCTGTGGCAATGAAGCATACTGCAACAGGGTTGCCGATTGTGTCATGGATCAATTGCGTGCGGCAATCCATGAAAGCTTCATTTCCGGTTGCCGTGCTGCCGGACATCTTTCCGTGCCAGTATCCTTTTTGCTTTGTTTGTTTCATAATCCGGTCAATTGAAGCGGTTTTATCCGTATCCGGACTGCAAAGCACCGCAGCATCGTGATTGTGTGCTTTTTGTGAAAAAGCCGGGGCCTGGGCTTCGGCCTTGTTGACATAGGTGATATTGCCGTCCAGATCGGTCACTGTTACGCGGTCCTGAATTTGATCCAGCACCAGGGCCTGCAGCCGATAGGCATCTTCAGCCTGTTTGCGCCTGAAGATCTCATTTTTCAGTTCTGCGTTGGCCCTGGAAAGTTCATTGGATTGAAGTTTTTGTGCTTCAAGGGACCGCACCATTTCGTTTTGCAGTTTTCCCGGTATAAGGACGCCGGCACCGGCGAAAAAGACAAAAACACCGGCTGCGGTGAGCCAGGAGATCATCTGTTTTGAGAGAAAGTTGAGGTCTGCGTCCACACTTACAACGCCGGTGCTCATGGCCACTCCCACCCCGACAATGGTCGCCAGGCCGGCGATAAGGGTCAGGATTCCGGCTCTTTGCCCAAGGAGCACCGTTATCAGGACAGAAATAATCAGAAAAATGTGAATGCCCGCACCGCTGAAGCCGAAATGGATGAGATTGTGGAAACCACAGGCAAAAAAGACGGCCAGCAAAAGCGATGTCTTCCAAAAAAAGGCCATGCGATTCTGCAATAGCGTCATGGCGGCAATAATGACAAACAGGGTCAGGTAAAACAATGGAGAAACATTATCCCCGATGGCCCGGGTTTCTTTTGAAGCGATAAAAAGGGCCGGCACCGAGGCGATTGCACTGATGTAGAGCAGCCTCCGCAAGAAGCGTTCCTGCATCAGGCGGATTTCATCGCTTGGGGCTGAACCCCGGACAATGCCGGGCAAGGCGATTGTTTTGATCAGGCCCCATATTTTGCGCAATGTTGGTTTCCCTGGATTTTTGCCGTTACAATTCCACCAGGTGAAATGCAACCTGCTGCAAATCTTCCTGGAATTCCTCTCCGCATTCCTGTGCAATATCATTGTCCGGGTGGTATTTCCATCTTATTTCCACTGACACCCCTTTTCCGGCGGCCTCCTCGAGCAGATCAAAAAAATTCATAAAAACCTTGGAACTGCTGCTGTTAAAATAAATCAGTTCGATGTCCACATGAATATCTTCGTTGCTTAACTGCTGAAGGTATGCTTCCAGCCATTGCAGCATGGGAGAGTAGAATTTGGCGGAGTTTTCCGGATAAGATTCCCCGCTGATTTCCAGGCGGTGTTTTTCAGGGTCAAAGTGAATTCTTGGGGTTGATTTGGTCTTTTCCCGAAAAAAAACTTCCATTGCTGACTCCTTAGACAATATATCCAATGCATTGAGGTATCATTCAGATAATCGCGGTGACCACAAAAAAATCCTTTTCTGTGCTGGTGGGCAGGATGCTGAATTGGATCGGCTGTGAGGCCTTGCGGGCCATTTCAATAAAACCCAGCCCGGCTCCCTTGCTTTGCTCTGCCGGGTCTTTTCTTCGCTGCTGCTTGTAGTAGCGCTTGAGTTCGTCCTTGTCCATGGCCTGAATTTTGTTGAGCTTTTCAGCAAGGGGGCCTTTCTGGTCCTGAGTAATGTAGTTGCCGCATTGGATATAAAAATGGTTTTCCTGTTTGCCGATGATTAAAACCCCAAGGCTCAGATCCTGCTCTTCACCGCCGATGATTCCTTTTTCCGCGGAATAATTGATCACATTCTGCATGAGTTCAACAAAAATCGAAAAAACTTTTTGTGTCACGCTGGTACTTGTTTCTTCCAGGTTCATTTTCTGTCGCAGGGTCTCGCCGATACCTTCCAGCAGGCTTTGGGATACCGGACCGCTGAAACTGAAAATGATGCCTTCATGCCTGAGTTGCTCGTAGAATTGTTCAATCTGATGCATCATTGCCCATCACCTTTTCTTTGATCTGATTGCGGCCTGCTTTTTTGGCTGCATAAAGCTGCCTGTCAGCGGCCTCGATAAGGTCTTGGTGCCTGTCGATTTTTTCCGGAAACATTACTGCCACGCCAATGCTGACCGTGACAACCGGTGCAATATCGGAGCATTGGTGCGCAATGGCCAGTTCACCAATACGGCTTTGAACATCGGATGCAACCGTTATGGCACCGGTTGACGTTGTTTCCGGAAGTAAAATAACAAATTCTTCACCTCCATACCGGGCCGCCAGATCCCCGGGTCTTTTCACGGCCCGGCCCAGAGCGCCGGCCACCTGAATGAGGCAGGCATCTCCTTCTGCATGGCCGTAATGATCATTGAACTGCTTGAAATAATCCAGATCCAGAAGAATCAGTGCCAGCGGGCGGCCCGTTCGCAGGGCCCGGTTCCATTCCGTTTCCAGGCGCTCGTTAAAGCACCTTCTGTTTGCAATTGAAGTCAGCCCGTCGATATAAGACATTTTCGACAGGATTTCCTTGTGAGACTGGAGCTCAGCATTGAGCTCATTGAGATTTTTCTGCATGCGATCGCTCATTTTCACCAGCCGCTGGGTCTGGCGGAAAAGCTTTTTATATTCGGTCAGCAGGTCAGAATAAGGCCGGGCAAGGGGATTGCCGGCACTGTTTTCCGTGACCAGAAGGTGTTCGGCTTCATCTATCACCTTTGTTTCCCGTAAAAATATGGATTCTTCGTCCAATGTGTCCTCTCCTGGTTTAAACCCTCTTAATAATACTTATCCCGCTGATCCATCCGTCGGTTCAGGCTTTGAGGTGCAGACCGAGAAATGTGATATCATCGCGTTGTTCCTCGCTGCCCTGAAATTCTTCCATCATATTTGCAAGGCTTTGTTTTTGTGCGTCCATGGGGTCTTTGCAGATGTGGGTCAGAAAATCGCGGATGCGCCGTTTCCCCACTGGCAGGCCGGTATTTTCAGCGATTTGGTCAAAGGTTCCGTCAGTGGCCAGATAAACTCTCAATGGCTTGTCCACGGCAATTGTGTGGGTTTGAAACGGGTAGTCGGGATTTGAAGAGCGATATCCCAGGCTTTGCTTGTCTCCCTTGATTTCCAGGAGCCTGCCGTCGTTCTCATAAAGCAGCCCCAGGCGCGCCCCGGCAAAAAATAGGGTAGACCCGGATCGCTGATACGTGCAAAGGGCCATGTCCAGGCCGTCTTCTGAAAACCGGCAGGTCTTCTGGTTGCCGAGCATATTTTGGACAATGCGGCTGACTTCCTGCAAAACCCGGTGAGGACGCTGCAGCCCGAACTCGCTTACCACACGATTCAATACCGAAACCGCCGCCATGGTCATAATCCCGCCGGGAACCCCGTGTCCTGTACAGTCAATAACCGCTATGGCAAAACCGTCCTCCTGATCTTTGCTCCAGATCATATCCCCGCTGATAACATCCTTTGGCCGCCACAGAGTGAAACATTCCGGGACAAATTGTTTTATCTGCAGCTCTGTGCTTAAAATCGCCTGTTGGATGGTTTGCGCATAGTGAATGCTTTCCATAACATTGTCAAGGACTTCGGATTTGGCATTGTTGGCCTCCTCGGCTGCAACCTTGGCGTTTTCCAGAAGGCGGGACTGCTCTTCCAGTTCCCGGGTCCGCTGCCGGACCTTGTCTTCCAGCTGCCGGGTATGATTTTTGATTTTGCCGACCATCACGGCAAAAGCCCTGCTCAGGTCACCGATCTCGTCATTTTGGGCCGAGGGCAGGGGCGCATCATACCGGCCCCGGGAAAGCGCCGTGGCCGAATGATGGAGCCTGTTTAAGGGGCGCAGGATCATCCTGTCCACGCCGTAGCCGAAAAGCGCCACCAAAACGATGAACATAACGGCCAGGGCGGCAATGGCCGTTGTAATCCAATTTTCATCAATTACCTGTGCAGCCTTTAAATCCACGGCATTGACCACGTACCATTTGAGTTCCGGCAGCCAGGACAGAGCCAGAATCTGCCTTTTTCCATCCAGTTGAGCCCAAAGAGAGGCAACCGTGCCTGGTGCCTTCCGGGCCTTTTCCATTGCTTTGCCCAGATTTTCGTGACCGGCGCCGCCGCCAAGCAGATCCCTGAGGGAAAACTTCGCTTTGCCGGCATCGGCACCCGAGCCAAAGGAGATCAGGCTCTGATCCGGATGGGCCTGGATAAGTCCCTGGCTGTTGATGATCATGGGGGTTACGCCAGGTTCATCCGTATGGATAAATTCATCCAGAAATGCATCAAGTTTCAGGCCGGTGCCGGCCAGTCCGATTTTTTCAGCCCCGTTGCGGACAATCACGTTGATCCAGACCCGGGTTTCCCCAAGATGTACATCATGATTGACATTGATGTTGAAGTTTTCGCATTCGGCCATGGTTTGAAAAAACCAATTGTCATCGGGGTTGTCCGGATCCAGGTGATATCGCGGTTGCCGGCTGTAGGGCTTTTCACTATTGTTTAAACTGTAGGCAAGGTTTTCACGGTTGACAATAAAGTAGTTGTTGTCGGCAAAGTCCCGCCGGAAACCGCTGGCCTCCCGGAAGAACAGGGCTTTTTTCTTTGATGAATCCTCGTTGAGCAGCCATTGGCGAAGCAGCACGGAGTCGGCAAAACGGCAGGCCAGGGCAAGTTCTCTGGTGACAGGGGCTTTGATTTTCTGAGCGCTGAGCCGGGTTAGATTCAGGGTATAGGCTTGGCCCAATTCCGCACGCCCCTTTTCCAGCACCTGCCATCCGATCACCACAACCGGCCCCAGAACCACCATGCATGCCAGGATCAGTGCCAGCATGGACTTGATCCGTAAACGGGAATTGAAAAGCGCCATAAGTCGGTCACCCTTTTGGTAAAAAATTCAGGTTTTCTGTTTCAGGCTGCCGCCGGAAACAGAAAATAGTTTGATTTTGGCTATTTCTTTTGCATTTGATTGAAAAAGCGCAATATTTGTATTTGCTGCAAAAGCCTGTGGCGATAATGGGTTTTATGAAAAGCCGCGGTGCACAATAAAAATGCTTCGGGCTTATTCACCTATCGGGCGGGAAACCTTATTTCTTTAGCCTTTTTATGGTATGCTGCAGACAAACAGCCACCAAAGCCGGGAGAAATAAACATGGTCGATTTTTTGAAAGCAATGTATGTCAGGTTTCTGGGCAAAACGCCGATTGCCTTTAAAATCGTTTTTACAGACGGCACCTGTTATGCCCATGGCACCGGGCCGCCGGCTTTTGTGATCCGGTATAAGACAAAAACAGCCCAGTTCAACTCCATGCTGTTTTTTGGATGGGGACTGATTGAATCCTACATTAACGGCGGTGTGGATATAGAAGGGGATTTAAAAGCCCTGATCCGGGCAACCGCTGACAATGAACCGTCTTTGGCCCAAACCGCCCGGCAGACTCGTATTTTCCATCCCCTTATCCGGATGCGCAACCTGTGGCACGAGATGCTGTTTGGCAACCGGAAAAGCAGCCAGGGGGTAAAAAACGCCCTGGCGCATTATAACCGCGGATCCGATATTTTCTGGCAGTACCTGGATCCCACCATGACCTACACCTGCGCATACTGGAAAGAGGGCACCCGGAGTCTGCGTCAGGCACAGGAAAACAAGCTTGATCATGTCTGCCGGAAACTGCGGCTCAAAAAAGGCGAGCACTTAATCGACGTGGGCGGCGGATGGGGTTCGCTGCTTTTTCATGCGGTAAAAAATTATGGGGTGATTGGCACCAACTTAAGTCCCACTACAGATCAGAACCGCTGGCTGGTAGACAAGGCCCGGCAGGAAGGCATTGCCGATAAAATTCGCGTCCAGGAAAGTGACTTCCGGCAGGTGTCGGGCACATATGACAAGTACGCATCCCTGGGGGTTTACGAACATGCGGGAAAAGGCCAGCTTAAGGACTGGATCCGGTCCATGGCGCAATGCCTGAAGCCCGGGGGAATCGGCCTGCTGCATTTTATCGCCCATGATCGTCCCATGGACACGGACTTTTTTATCCGGAAACATATTTTTCCCGGCGGATATCTGCCCGGTCTGACCGAAACCATTGATTTAATGGCAGTCCATGGTCTTGAAATACTCGATATTGAAAATCTCCGCCGCCACTATGCCCTGACCCTGGATCAGTGGGCCGCAAGGTTTGATGAAAACTGGGCCATGATCAACAGCTACAATCCCAAGCTGTTTGACGAACGCTTCCGCCGGACCTGGCGGGCCTATCTTCATTCCTGTGCCGCGTTTTTCCGGACTCCCAATTCGGTGCTTCGGCTCTACCAGATTACTTTTTGCAAGGGAAACACCACGGATTATCCAATGGACAGGGGTTTTATATATAACTCATAGATATGGGCCGCAAAGATTGATTTACCGCTTGTGCCGGATGGTCATGGGATCTGACGGGGCCGGTTTGTCATGCCAGGGCATGTGCTTTCGGTAATACAGGCGCATGGCTTCAAAAATAATTCTGGGCATGGTGAGATGCGGCATGACCGGATGGCGCAGCAATAGCCCGAGGTGGGCCGCCCGGGTCAACTCCCGGCCCCTTGCCCGGAAACGGGCCTCAAAGATTTTTTCCCCTTCCCGGACCAGGTGGATGGCAACATCTATGGTTTGGCCCGGGGCGGTGCAGAAAAAATCGTATCGGCCGGACATGTTGTTAAACGGTGATACGTGAAAGGCCTTGTCAGCGGTATATTGCAGGATTCCCGGTTCAGAGGTGTCCGGTGCCGCGGGCTTGGGCAGATACATGTGCCGCTCTCCGTAAGTATTGCTCACCTCGGCTGCCAGGCAAATCATTGCTCCCTGTCGGTCAAAGCAGTAATAGAAGCACACCGGGTTGAAAATATAATGAAAATACCGCGCAGCGGTGATCAGCATAACAGTTGCCACCTGTTCCCTGTCGGCTTCGGGCAGCAGATCCAGAAGCTTTTCCTTTATGCAGCCCGGTCTGTTGTCCAGGTAATCGGCATCATTGATGGTTGCTGGCCGCAGCCGGTTGTAGCCGAAAAACGGCAGTTTTTTGTCCAGCAGGGCCAGTTCATCGATGTCAATGCCGTACATGTAGACCGGGTACTGAAAATGATGATACACCGGCAGATGACGGGTATGTTCCACAAAGCCTGTATAAATTTTTGAATTCATAGTTCAATCCCGAACTCTTTGCCAACGGCCGCAGCCGACATCACCGCGTCTTCATGAAAGCCGTAGCGGAAATAGCTGCCGCAAAACCAAGTGTTGTTGACCCCGTTTAAGCCTGGCAGATCCCCCTGTGTGGCCGTAGCGTCTTTGTCAAACATGGGGTGGGCATAATTGAGATCCGCAATCATATGGCCCGGCTCTATGGGATAATCCGGATTCAGGGTGACGCAGTAGTGATGTTGACAGGCCAGCTGCTGGAGCTGGTTCATATAATAGGTCAGGGTTGCGGGACCGCGGACGGCCTTTTTTGCCCCCTGCCTGTAATTCCAGGAGCCCCAGGCTGTCTGCAGGGGAGGGAGGCAACTGGTGTCCCGGTGCAGGATTACCCGGTTTTGAGCATACTGCCAAAGCGAAAGCAGTTTTGCCTCGGCATCAGAAGGATCTGTCAGCATTGCCAGGGCCTCGTTTGCATGGGCGGCGATCACGACCTTGTCATGAACGGCTTCTGCCTCATGGGTCCATAGCCGCACCCCCCCGTTTTCCCGGGCGATTTTTTTCACCGGACAGCCGGTGTGCACCGTGCCTGGAAATGTTTTTAAAAACGCTTTGACATATTCATGGCTGCCGCCCTGGATGGTATACCATTGCGGATGGCCGGAAAAAGACAGCAGCCCGTGGTTTTCAAAGAACCGGGCAAAGGTTTGCGCCGGAAAATCCAGTATATCCCGCTCGCCCGTGGACCATATGGCCGCACTTACGGGAGTGACGTAATGTTTTGCCAAAGCGGGGGAAAATCCGGCCTGCCGCAAGTATTGACCAAGGGTCATGTCCGCCAGGCGGTTTTGTGCAAGCCATCTCCGTGTTGTTTTGTTAAACCGGTCGATTTCAAACAGCAGGCGCCAGAACGACGGCCGCAGCAGGTTTTTTTTGTCTGCAAAGGGGCGTGTGGTGTTGTAGGTAAACCCCATGCCCGGGTCCCAGTATGTAAATGACATGGCGCTTTGCAGGCTGGATACGCCGAGTTGTTTGATAAACCGGATGAAATTGGGATAGGTGCGGTCGTTGAAAACAATGAATCCCGTATCCACGCATGCAGCAGATTCATTGCCTTCATCGACTTCGATGGTGTGGGTGTGGCCGCCCACGTAGCTGTTTTTTTCATACAGGGTCACCCGATGGCGCCGGGCAAGCAGGTATGCGGCAACAATGCCGGCCACCCCGCCGCCTGCCACGGCAATATCCAGACTGGATTCATTTGTCATGATCGGCTCCTTTTTCCCGGCCTTTGTCGGGAAACCAGGGCACAAATGCGCTGGTCCGCCGGATGTAGGCCTGATATTCAGGGTTGTCGGAAAACTCGGTTTCTTCCATGAGGGTTACGCCGGTGAGCCGCAGCAGGGTATATGTGATCACCAGCGGGCTGACAATGGTCAAAAATCCAAGGGGTGCAGACAGCACCATAACAAAGATGCCCCACCAAACCAGGGTTTCACCGAAATAGTTGGGGTGCCGGCTGTACCGCCAGAGGCCCTGGTCCATTACGCGGCCGCGGTTTTCCGGGGCGGACAGAAAGTCCCGCAGCTGGTAGTCGGCCACGGATTCAATCACCAGCCCGGAAAGCCAGATCAAAAAGCCGGCCCCATCCAGCCATGTCAGGCGGGCTGGGTGTGCAGCCACCTGGCCGTACTGAACACCGATGGCAATGACCCATAAAAAAACCGCCTGCACCAGAAACACCCTGTAGAGGCTCACTATCCAGAAGCTTTGCCCGTATTGCGCCCGCCAGGCCGCATACCTGGGATCTTCGCCCTTGCCCCGGCTTCGCCCGGCAATATGGACAAACAAACGCAGGCCCCAGATGGTCACCATCAGGGCGAGCAGGAGCTTTCGCATGAAAAATCCGTCTGCCTGGAAAAAGGTCAGCCAGGCCACCAGCACGAAACCCAGCCCCCAAAGGGCATCGGCAATGGCGGCATTTCTGCGCATCAGGCTGATCCCCCAGCCGGCCGTCATAAACACGGCAACGGCTGACAGATTCACGGTAAACAGAATAACAGTGTCCATAAAATAACTTTCTTTTTGTTGGCCGTTTATCCCTGTTCTGTCCCTGCCTTGCCAATCATGCGTCCGGAAACCAGGGGATCCTCTACCGCCCGTCCGGCGGCGCGCTCTTCTATGGCTTGCCGGATGCGCAGGTGAATATCGCCGCTGATGGGGTAGTACAGGGCAATGACAATGGCGATGGCATTGCACAGGCAGGGAACCATCGCATACAGCACGCGCAGCGTCAGAATCACGGAATCGGACTGAATGACACCGGGCTGGTAACCGGATACCCCGAGCAGGGCCAGGCCTACACCCACGCCCGCGGCTGCGGCCAGTTTTTTGGCAATGGACCACAGGCTGATATACAGCCCTTCCCGCCGGTCGCCGGCAATTAGTTCGTCATAGTCAATCACGTCGGCCTGGATGGCCGAAGGGATGGCCAGCGTCGCCCCGAAACCAATGCCGGAGAGAAACACCAGGATACCGTATACCATCTCATCTCCCGGGCCCAGAAAAAATACCCAGAAAAACGCACCGGTATTAATGGCCATGGAAGCGATCCAGGCAGCCTTTTTGCCGGTCCGGCGGGCCAAATACACCCACATGGGCAGAAAGACAATGCCTGTGACAAAATACAGGGCAAGAAACAAATCCGCTCTGGAAGATTCCAGCACATACTCCACGTAATACAGAATCAGGGTTGCCGGAAGGTTGTTGCCGATGGCGCTGATGGTGTAAGCGATCAAAAGGATCCGAAAGGGCCGGTTGGCCAGGCTTGCACGGATCCATTGGCCAATCCGGAGCTCTGATCGTTCTGCCGGCCGGGGCCGTTCCCGGAAAGCAGTCACGCACCATGCGCAGGCCCCAAGAATCAGGGGGATATAGATCAGAGACAGGATAAAAAAGGTCTGGCGTTCACCGGCCGCGCCGGCTTCTGTACCGGCGGCCCACCGGACTGCACCCGGCATGGCCGCCGCAATCACCGTACCGGCAATCAAGGCGCCGTCGCGCATGGAAAACAGGGCGGTGCGCTCATTATAGTCAAAGGTCAGCTCCGGGCCCAGGGACTCATACGGGACAATGACCACGGTCCAGAATAAAAACAAGCCAAATATCATGGCCATGAAATACAGGCTGGCCGCATCTGCGGCCATTTCCCGGGGCGGGTTGAACAACAGCGCGATGGCAAAAACCGTGAGCACGGCACCAGCGGCGATAAGCGGCCGCCGCCGCCCCATGGGTGTCTGCAGCCTGTCGGAGAAAATGCCGATAACCGGGTCGGTAAACGCGTCAAACAGCCGGACAATCAGAAGAATGGCGCCCAGAGCCGAGATGTGAACCCCCACCACGTCGGTGTAAAATTTTGGAATATAGACATACACCGGAATACCCACCACTGCCAGTGCAAATGCCGGGGCAGAATAGGCTGCCTTTTCCGCGGCGGAAAGCTTTCTCACGACCGGCGCCTTCCAAGCATGCGGTCCCGGAAAGTTTCGTCTATCGGGTTTTCACCGATCCAGATGGCAAAAAACGCAGCAGCAAAGGATGCGCCTTCAACCCCGCCCAGAAGTTTGTCATTGCGCCACAGACGGGTTCCGCTTTCGGGGGTGTATGCGGCTGTATAACGGTCACCGGGCTTGATGTCGCGGTATAATTCGTTAAATTTTTCGATTTTCGGCAAAAGGGAGGAAAATCGATCCGAAGAGACGTTTTTTTTGATCATTTCCCTGGTGGCCCTGGCAAAATCGCCGGCCTTGATGGGCTGAAAATAGTAAAGCACCAGGCAGCGGGATGCCTTCCCGTCTGTGGCCTGGTCTGCGGTTTTGCCTTCCTGAAGATAAAACGCGCCTTTGTAGGCCTTGATAAAGACCATGTAGCGCAGCACACCCGTGCCGCGAAGGGTCAGGGTATGGCCATCTATATTTTTTTGTTTGGCATAGCCGGGTTCCCGTGCTTCGGCGGGGCAACCCACAATGAAAAGCCATGCCAGCAGGACACCAATGCACACATGCGGTTTTGTTTTCAACTCCAGTCCTTTCGGGGTTGGCCACTGATCAGAGAAATCTGCTTTGCACAATTCCTGTTTCATCACTAATATATTATAATCATGGCCAAACGATTATCTATTAAAAGGAAACCCGGATCATGAACTATTTTTTTTCCGCTGCGTTTTTCAAGGTTGCCGGCATTGCCATTGTGATTTTTATCCTGGCCGATATGCTGTGGCTCGCAGTTGTTGCACGGCATCTTTATTTCAGGCAGATGGGCTATCTGGCATCGGTTGAAAACGGGCGCATCGTCTTTAACCTGCCGGTGGGAATCCTGGCCCAGGCAATCATTGCCCTGGCGCTTGCGGTATTTATCTCCCTGGCGATCATTGTGGAAAACCGCCTTGCTGCAGCCGTTTGCACCGGCGCGTTTGCCGGGTTTGCCCTTTACTGCACATATGATCTGACCAACCTGTCATTTGTTAAAGGCTACCCTGTGTTTATTTCCCTGGTCGACATTGCCTGGGGAACCGCCCAGGGCCTTTTTGCCGGGTTTTACGTGTTTTACCTCACCCGGTTTTTTCGTGCCGGTTTTTGATTGCATTGCCGGCGTCCTTCCGGCCGGTTTTCATCAGCGGAAGGATTTGCTGGCAGGGGCATGAGAAGTGCTTATATTTATTCATACAAATTGTGATGGCACCATCAAATTGTAATTGCAGAAAAGGAGGCAGTTTCATGAATGATGTAAAGGATTATTGTGACAATTCCTATAAGCGGCTGATCGGTTTAAAGGCCGGCTTATACGATGTTATCGTAAAGGCGGAAGAGGTTTCGGATTCAACGCATGCAGAGAGTGCAAAACAATTAAAATCTCTGGTCGACAGTATCGAAGAAGGCCTGGAGGAGCTAAAGAATCAATGTCCTGCGGATTGGGCCCCAAATAAAAAAAGGCTTGACGATAACATGGCCAGGTTATCGGAAACCCTGGAAGAAATTGCTGATAAGCTGCAGGTAACTGTACCGGACAGCACGGCATGGATTTAAAGGGATTGAATACCAGGGCATCCGTGTTTTTTTCAATTGGTTCTTCCGCCCGGATTGATGATTGGACCGCTGGTGCCCGGATCCGGTGAATGCTTTTGCCTGAAGGCCGCCAGAACCTGGTTTAAATCAGCGAGATCACCGGCAAACCGGTCCCGGTGGCCGAAAAAAAGATTGTCGCCCGGGCCGATCAGAAAAATACCCCCTTGCTGCCAGGGGTCCCCGGCTGTGGACCCCTGGCGGAATCCTTTTTTCATGGCATAAATGCCCCGGTAAAGGGATGCGGGGCCGACAGAGCGCCAAAAGCCGCGAATCAGTTCAAAGGCCTTGTATGCAGCAAGGTCCCGGCTGACATACATTTCACCGGCAAACCCATGGGTTAATGCAAAGGATTTGGCCTGCTCGGGGCTTCCGCTTCCGATGGCGGCAAGCCATATGCCTTCATGGTCCAGTTGATCCTTGATTTTTATCAGGGCAGCAACCTGCTGCCGGGCAAAAACTCATCCAAAATGACGCAGAAAGGACAGGAGAACTGTCCGGTTTTTCCAGACAGATACAAGCTCCACGATTTCTTGCTGCAGGTTTTCAATCTTTACGCCGGTGATTCTGGGCTTTAAATCCTGGTAATCCAAGGCAGGCTCCTTTATTTGGTTTTTTGCGCATGCGGCATTCAGTTGTCGTTTGAATGGCGGCAAGCAGGCTTCACCCCATGGCCCACGGGCTTGAAATAAAAGCATCCTGGGCGAATATGGGAATGTCCTTTTTTGCCTTTCCTTGCGAGGTTCTTATTCAATCTGTTGGCGAAACACGTCTGTCAATCCGTTTAAAAAAACCACCGACTTGACCCTGACGCAGATAATGGCCGCATCCGGAGAGTCCAGCAGGCTTTTGAGTTCCGGATGTCTGGCCACCAGCGCTTCGCGGATTTGATCTTTTTCCGTATCCTGTTCAATTTCTTCAATCTCGCCTTCAATGGTGAGTGCCTGGGGCCGGTGCTGATCCCGGGAATCCATGAGCAGGCTGACAAGGGGATTTTCAGCGAGGTTTTGATACTTGCGGGTATTGCGTCGGGTACCCACAAATATCCGGGTGCAGTCATCATTGACAACATAGGCCATTAAAGAGCAGTAGGGCTTGTTGTCTGCGGCAGTGGCCATGACACAATGGCGCCCGGCCCGGATCAGTGATTGGATTTCCTCATGCATGGGCTTTTCTTCCGGGTTATGGATTGATTTTGCGTTTGTCCTGTTCCTGGTATATATTTATTGCAAATTAAGACAAATATCAAGCAGGAAGGATTTCAAATGGAAGATCGCATCAAGCTGGGCGTCAGTGCCTGTCTGTTGGGGGAAAACGTGCGTTACAACGGCGGGCATAAGCTGGATCACTTTCTTCGTGACACCCTGGGCCAATATGTGGATTATGTACCCGTATGCCCGGAGGTTGAGGCGGGTTTCGGGGTGCCGAGAGAGACCATGCAGCTGGTGGGAGACGTGGATGCTCCAAGGCTGGTAAAGACAAAATCCCGCACCGACCATACCGACCAGATGCGCCAGTGGGCGCAAAAACGGGTAAAAGAACTGGAAAAGGAGGATTTGTGCGGCTATATCTTTAAAAAAGATTCGCCGAGCAGCGGCTTGATGCGGGTAAAGGTGTACAATGAAAAGGGCATGCCTGAAAAAAAAGGCGTGGGCCTGTTTGCCCGGGAGTTTGTGGACCATTTTCCCCTGATTCCGGTGGAAGAAGAGGGCCGGCTTCATGATCCAAAGCTTCGGGAGAATTTTATTGAGCAGATTTTTACCTTGAAAAGATGGCGGGACACGCTTTTAAAAAATCCCGGCACAGGGGGCATGGTGGATTTTCATTCCAGAAACAAACTGCTTTTGATGGCCCACAGCCCCGAGTACGCGCGCAGCATGGGAAAACTGATGGCCGGAGCCGCAAAAATGGATCAGGATGCATTCCGCGGGGAATATGAGGCGCAGCTGATTGCCGCCATGCGACTGAAGACCACGACCAAAAAACACATCAACGTGCTTCAGCACATCATGGGATATTTCAAAAAGCAGCTGTCCGCTGATGAGAAGCAGGAACTGCTTGAAACTTTTGACCGGTTCAGGGCGGGCCATCTTCCCCTGCTGGTTCCCATAACGCTTTTAAACCACTACATCCGCAAATATGATCAAAAGTATCTTAAACAGCAGACCTACTTAAATCCACACCCCATTGAACTCAAGCTGCGAACCTATGTTTGATCCGGCGAGGTCCGGGTCCTGGGCCGATGGGGATGCTTTAAAAAGGCGAAAAACATGTGCTTTGAAAACAGTCACACAGGAGGTCGGCGTCAATGCGCTATGGTGTCATGAATTCTCCTGTAAATCCGCTTTTGCAGGAAGTGGAAATTCTTGGCAAACTCGGATTTGATTATATGGAAGTGACAATGGATGCGCCCCATGCGCACCATTCGGTCATAAGAGCGCAAAAAGACGATCTTTGCCGGGCCCTGGAAGGGTTTGGCATGGAGCTGGCCTGCCATTTGCCCACATTTGTCTCCACTGCGGATCTCACCGACACGATCCGGGAAGCCTCCATCCGGGAAACCCTGGATGCCATGCACATGGCCGCCGAGCTCGGGGCCATCAAGGCGGTGCTGCATCCGAGCTTTATTCAGGGCCTGGGCGCCATGATGCCGGATCTGGCCCGAAAACGCGCCATGGAGGCCATGGGCCGGCTGCTTGGCGAGGCGGAAAAACTGCGCCTGACCGTGTGCGTGGAAAACCTGTTCCCCCGCTCCCTTTCCCTTGCGCGGCCGGAGGATTTTGACACGGTTTTCAATGCATTTCCCAATGCACAGCTGACACTGGATACGGGCCATGCCCACATCCAGGGCGGAACCGAGCGAATCCTTGCTTTCATCAATCGCTTTGCCGGGCGCATCGGCCATGTCCATGCCAGCGACAACCGGGGCCGGGATGATGATCATCTTCCCATCGGGGCCGGTACCATTGATTTTGCCGAAGTGGTCAAGGCATTAAAGCAGATCGGATACAACGAAACCATCACCCTGGAGGTCTTTGCCAAAGACCGGGATTATCTGCGCATCAGCCGCGACAAGCTTCGGGAGATGTTTGCAGCGCATTGATCCAGGGCCCGGCCGCAGGCAGGCTGAAAAACCATGAGCAATACAGGTTTCAAATATCAGGGACAATGCTGCCCAAAGCCTGTCTGGGCCTGCCTGGAGCTGCCGGTAACCGATTACAGGCAGGCCCTGCGCCTGCAGCAGAATTTGGTTTCCGCCCGTGCCAGCCGGGCGTTAAACCGGGATATCGTGCTTGTTCTCCAGCACTTCCCGGTTTTTACCCTGGGCAACCGGGGCGGAGAAGAGCACCTGCACGTTTCCGGGGATTTTCTAGAGGCCCGGGGCATTTCCCTGGTTGAAACCGACCGGGGTGGGAGCATCACCTATCACGGGCCGGGACAGCTTGTGGCCTATCCTGTGGTGGATTTGCCTTTAAATGGCTGGCTTGTCGTGGACTTTGTTCATGCCCTGGAATCCGTAATGATTTCCATTGCCGGGCAGTGGGGGGTGGCAGCGCAAAGACACGCCCTGGGCCGCGGGGCCTGGGTCCGGGGTAAAAAAATCGGCAGCGTTGGCCTGCGGGTAAGCCGGAAAGTCAGTTTTCACGGACTGGCCTTAAACGTGGATCCGCATCTTGACCCCTTTGACTGGATTGCGCCCTGCGGTCTGTCCGGGATTCAGATGACCTCCATTGCCAGGGAAACAGGCGGCCCTGTATCCATGAACAAGATCGCCCGATCGGCCCGGGCCCATTTTTCAAGTGTTTTTAATGTTGAACTGGAGCCGGTGCCGGCCGATTACGTGGCGGATTACTGGAGGTAGCCGCCCAAAAGTTAGCGAAGAGTCTCTTTCCTGTCTAAAACATTTTTAAGTATCACTTGACCGTCCCGCACAGCCTTGCGTCCATCCTTGTTGGTGACTACGAAAAAGATGCTGTTATCACCATTATTTTCAGCCACGGGAGTTGCTTTTATGCTTATCCGGGTTCCGGGTTCCACCATGTCTGTAAACCGACAGGAAATGCTCCGGATTCTGGTCGGATCGCACCCGGAAAAGGCGTTTGTAATCTCTCGTACCGCCAGCGCCAGCGTGGCTGTCCCCTGCAAAATAATGCCTGGAAGCCCCACGCTGCGGGCAAATTGTATCGATGTGTGAATCGGGAAATAGATACCGGTGCAACCGTCGTATATGTAGGGCAAGAGCGGATTAATGTCCAGGGGCTGAACCCAATCCATAGCACCTGTGTCTGCCTGATGGCGGGGGATTTCAGGTACATTTTCTTGTGCTGCGGCAGCACCGGTGCAGCGAACTCCACGCATCAGGCCGCCAAGATGTTCCGTAAAAACCGGGGCACCATTATCATCTGTGGCATCAAATCGAATAATAACGTGCGTGCCAGCACGATGAGGCTGAATCCCGGCTATTGTTCCCCTTATTGTTAGCCGGTCCTCCGGCTTCATGGGGCGATGGATATGGATATGTTCTGTGTAGTGAACCTGAGTGGGAATGACTTCTTTTGGAAAAGATTCGGATTCAAGGTGTTCACCCAGGCGCTCGCATATGGGCCAGGTAAGGGCTACACAGAACATGGGAGGTGCAATGATGCCATTTTCCCGTGTATCATCAAAATACACGGGGTTGTTGTCACCCACTGCCGCGGCGTAATTCATGGTATCACGCCACTTGACAATAGTTTGGCGGCTTCGCAATGCAGTGCCGACAAATCGAGTATTGAGTTCCATTTGGCTGCCTCCGGGCTATTGTTCTTCCAGGATCTTTTTTGCTTCCTCGCGCAGGGCGGCTTTGTCTATTTTGCCATTGGCCAGCAGAGGCAGATTCTTACGGATGAAGAAGCGCTTGGGCACCTTGTAGTTTGCAAGCTTAGCCCGACAGAGGTTTTCCACCGCTGATTCGGTCGTCTCCTTACCCGGCTGCAGCATGATCCATGCCCAGCCCACTTCCTGGAATATTTCATCTGGTACGGCAATTACGGCAGCAAACAAGACGGCTTCATCGAGTTCAATGATCTCTTCAACTTCCCGCGGATAGACGTTTTCCCCTCCGCTTTTAAACATCTCGGATATCCTGCCGGTTATATGGATGTAGCCCCGTTGATCCCTGTAGGCAAGGTCAGTGGTGTAATACCATCCGTCTGGGTCAAGTACGCGGGCGGTTTCTTCCGGCATGTTCCAGTATCGGGAAAACATAAAAGGGCCCCGAACGGCGATTTCGCCGATCTGTCCATCGGGCAGTTCAGCACGGTTGCTGTCAACGATTTTGAGTTCAAAGGGCGGTGCAATTTTACCAACGGTGTGCAGCAGGGTTCCCGTATCGTCATCTTTTTCTGTATAGGTAACAAATCCGCATGTCTCTGTGCTGCCATAACCGGTGATGAGTTTTGCCCCGGTATTCCGGGCAATGCCGGAAAGGACCCTGACCATCAAATCCGGCGCTGCTGACCCGGCCCAGGCGAAAAGCTCGATATTGTTCAAATCAACTTCCCAGAAGGCTTGCTGCTGGATCTGGAGCAAAAACATCACCGGCACCTGGCCCACCACGTTGATTTTTTCCTTTTCAATGACGTTCAAGGACTTAACCGGATCAAACCGGTCCATGCAGACCAGGCAACCGCCGGCCAGTATACCTGCAAAACCGATTTCCACGTCGGCTGCAACATGATTGATCGGAAAATGCAGCAATGCGCGGCTGCCCTGGCGAAAGTAGAATTTATCAGCCTCCACCTTAATGTTTTCAATAATGCTGTTGTGTGTATGCACTACGCCTTTGGGTTTACCTGTGGAACCAGACGTATACATAAGAAGAGCCTCATCTCCCGGCGTTACCTGGCGGAGCCTTTCTTCCAGTGCCATTTCCGCATCGCTTCGGTCCTGTTCCAGAAATTCCCGGTAATCCTCAGTACCAGCAACCCTGTTGCCAATTACAAGCACCTTTTTCAAAAATGGGAATTCTTTTACCAGGGTTTGAATGTTTGCAGACAGATCGTTTCCCTGAAATTCGCTGACCGCAATCAACACTGCAGGCTTGCTGTCAGCGATTTGATAGCGCAGTTCATCGATGGTGAACTTCGGATTCATGCCCAGCCAGATTCCCCCGACCTTGTTGGCCGCCATGTAGGTCACGGGGAACTCGGTCCGCGCCATGGAAAGCAAGGCCACGCGATCTCCCTTTTTAACGCCGGCATCGATAAACGCCCGGGCCGCCTTGTCCATTTCGGATTTGAAGTTGCTCCAGGTCAGACGGTTTTCTTCAAAAACCAGCGCTTCTGCCGCAGGCGTCTCCAGTGCCCACTTTTCAACATAATGCCATGTTAAAGAGAGATCCTGCCAAGTCATTTTGCATCTCCTTGTGAAAAGTTACAACTGCGTTTTCCAAAGTATCTCTTTACCAAGACACCTTCTTGTGGCCTTATCAGCACAGGTGGCGACGTATTCGATGGGAGGGTATTTGAAGGCTTCGCAAATGAAGGTGCGCTCCCGGTGTTCCATTTGCCTTGTATTCCGGGGGGCAGCCCGGTTTTTCCGGACGATCTCTTGACAGCTAAGCCCTGGCCACCGAAGAAAGAAAAAGGTTTCTGCCAATTCTCTATTATCTTCTATTTTTAAATTAATAGCAATACCAAACATTTATTTTGGGTTTTGCAGGAATTGCCCATGATATGATTTTATTTAATAATTTCAAAAGGATATATGGCGGAGAGGGTGGGATTCGAACCCACACCCACCGTATTTTAGTTTCTGAAATTATTATTCATTTTTATCGCCCGTATTGTTTGTTTGCATTTTGTTTGTAAAGTCAACCCGCCGGACCTTTTCCACGGCAGCCCGCAACGGATCTTCTTCGTATTCTGCATAGCGTTCAATCATACGCGGATCACTATGCCTGAGCAACCGGGAGACAAGTCCCTTGTCTGTGCCGTTGTTGAGCATTTGGCAGGCAAAACTATGGCGTGTGGCATTGTAAAGATTGATCCTTTTAACCCCGGCATCGTCACATGCCTTATTCCAAATCCGGTTGATGTTTTTCGTGTAAGGCTTACCCGTGGTCGGGTTTGGAAACATCCATTGCGTTAGATTTCTCGGCTGCTGATCAAATATTTGCTGGACTTCTTCGGTGATTGGGAAATACCCGGATTTTGCTTGCTTGACTGTTTTTAATTCTTCGCCGCGGCCAAAGGCCACCTCAAACCATATTTTGCCGTCGCCCCGGATATCAGATTTCCTCAATGCCCTTGCTTCTGCCGGTCGGCACCCGGTGGCCATCATAAACAAAAAAATTGGCCGGTGTTTTTGTGGGATTTTTTCAATGATCCGCATCTGATCTGCCGGGGAGATATACCGGATCGGTGGGGCAACAACCTTGTTTTTGCCTTTCAGCTTCGGAAACTCCGGCACCTGGTCAATATAACCGGATCGCTTTGCATCTTTCATTAACTGCTGAAGAACGTCCATGACATTTTTTTGCCCTTTGGTTTGCGTTGGATGCTGTGGAGCAACTCCTTTAAATCGTCGTAATTTATGTCCGGTAGGTATTATCGCCTAATACAGGCTTAACATGACGGTTTAGACTGTTGCTGTAATCGTAATCCGTAGCCTCGGACAGTTCCGGTTTTTTCAGGGCCAGCCACTTCTCAATATAATTTTCCAGGTGGAGCGGCTTGCTGGCCTTGTATTTTTCCGGGCTGAATTGGCCGTTTTCAATGTCGATGCTTATGGATTCCTGTAACCGTTCGGCTATGCGGCGGGTTCCGCAGGGGATAAGTCCGTTGTGGGTCGGACACTGGCTGTAATATTGCCGCTTACCCTGCCACTTGCCGGAAACATAATATAGGCCGCGCTGCTTATTGAATCCGATCTTGCCCCACATATACACACCCCCCTGGATGGAATTAACAGTAGGAGTGATATTAGGGTATGCATAGAAATCATTCAACAAAAAGTTACTGTTATGCTCTATGGCTTTGGTTTTTTTCTTTCTTCGTTGCATTGCGATAGGGCCTCCTTGAGTTGATTTTTTCTTCTGACCTCTATACGCAAATGAGTCTTAATAAGGGGTAATATTTAATAAAAACAAATAGATAAATGGCTAGGCAAAAAACATAAAAAACGGATCTGTAAAATCTGAACAGATCCGGGGGGTAAGTCCTTGATCCCTTCTCGCTGGTTCTATTTCGTGCTTCTTTTTCCCGCACTTATCAACTTGGAATGCTCAACATCGGCAGTTACTCCGGCGATGAGGGGCGCCCTGATTGCAAACACCCTGGCAGCCCTTTCGTTGCCCATTATTCGTTTAGGTGAAACGCACTGTGTAATATCTACGGAGCGTTTTGGCCCAAAGAGCCTATTATCAAGGCCTTCAATGAAACCTGCTTATGCAGCAGCTTGTCCAGATACGACAAAACATGATTGAAAATAGGGGGGATTGGATTTGAGCTTTTGGGCGACGGAAAAAGCTTGGAAATGGGTAATGGAAGCTATTGTAAAGAAGGGATGTCATATTAAACAGTGTGACTAAGAAAAGTAAAAGAGGTTCTAAATAACCAATCTGAATACCCCCTATTCAGATTTTGCAGTTCATTCGAAAAATTTTCAAAATTCATTAAAAAAAGGGGCCCGGTTTTCAAGAAGTTCAGGGACGCCAAAATCTGCGAATGGTAAGGGTTGGGATACACTCAGGAGGAGATCGCAAAGGGGGGTAGGTATTTCCAGATCAAGAGTTGCGCAAATAGTGTTAGAAAAATGCACTCAAGTGCAAAAAAACTAACATTTTTTCCGACTGGGCAGAAAAATGCTTGATATTTCCCATTTGGCAGCTCCCTACACAAGAGTTCCTTTTTGTCTTGTCTGGACAAAGGGTTTCGTTTTTCCTGTTTGGACATTGCCGGGTGCTTTGTGTTTTGGCGTTTTGCAAAACCAGGGCTCTATGTGCAGGGTGGATCAACGAGGAGGTCTGCTGGTTGGATTGCTGGCTTTGTTGATGGGTAATTGATGCTTGGATGGCTCCTTGTCGGGTCGGTTGCTTTAGAGGAACAATAGCTGGATTGGAGGTTCTGGATTGACAACCAGGTAGTCAAGATCTGCAAAGAGTTGAAAAAAGCTGTCAAGGCCGGGGTGGACAGTATCGTTGTCTTCTATGGTGGACTCGCAGAAAAATTAAATTCGGGGTTCAAATTCAGAAGGCCCCAAAATGGTCCTTCGGTCTTTAAAAGACATTTCTGGGTCTGACTCCGCTTACAAAGATTGAGGTTGTTGCAATCTCCACTGTTTCCACCATAGGTATTGCCCTGGTCCTGCTGATTGGCCGTGAATACACCAGGGTTTCTTTTCGCTGAAGAAGATGGTTGTCGTTTCGAGGAGGTGGAGCTTGAACGAAATACGCCAGTCGCATAGTCCGTCTTGGACGGTGCCTGGATGGTGGCGGCATGCTCTCAAGATCGTGGTTGCTCCGTGGTGGTTTGGTCATGTGTTTGTGGTCGGATGGTGGCAGGATTGTGATGGCAGAGTGGAAAGATGATGAGGGCACCGTATTACCACGATGTCAACACGGTGAGGGCTCGGTGGTTATTTCAGGGCAGGAGGATGGGGAGCCAAGTTAAAGCCGGAAAAAATCATGGCAGAATTTGGCAGGTGGTATCCGGGGTGCTGGAAGCAACTGGAAAACTTTGCCCTGGCCAGGGGCCAGGATGGTCTGCCGGAGTGGGGGATTTGTCTGGAGTCGCAGTCCAGGTGGTTTAATGGGGTCTTTGTGGCCCTGGAGCATAACGCCAATGATGGCCACCGAAAGCTGCAGCTGGTGTTTGTCGCTGATGAGGATTCGGTTTCCCCCGTGTTTGTGCATCTGGTGCCCGGGACAAATACTGAGCAGGCCATAGATGAGGCTTTAAAATATGCGGCAAAGCAATTGTCCGGTCAGGACAAAAAGCTGATGAAGGTGAAAGATGGGAAGATCGTGTCGGCAAGGCGGATTTTGGAGATAGAGATTCCGGAATCTGATAATTCATACCTGGAGCCGGAAAAATATGGCCTATCCCACATTACAACACAGTCTCCCCACGGTGGCCCCATGATGATCTCTCGGACGGTTCTGATAGTGGAGAGGATAGTGGCCATAGGGTCATACAGGGTGGTTCCCAGAGTGAGGGACACGGTGCCCCCCACAGTGCTCCCACGTTGTGGACACTCACCCCGCATCAGAACAGATATTAAACAGAACAGATATTAAACAGAACAGAACAGCAACAGCAGAAGGGCAAAGCGGCAGCGAAAAAACCCCCATGAAAAAAATCCAAGAACTTTGGAACCAAGCCGTCGATGAGAATGGCTCCACCATGTCAAAGCTCATGGCCATCAACCCGGGTACTGCCAGACACAACCATGTCCGGGCCCGCTGGAAAAAGCATTCGGATCTCGAAGCTTGGCAGCAGTTGATTGCCAAGGCGATCAAAAGCGATTTTTTGAATGGAAGATAGGCGGCAGAGTCGGAGTCAGGAAGGACTATGGCGGCAGGGAATGTGGTTCGCCTGTGGCCCATATCCGCAGGGCGCATTGGCACTTGTACTGGACAGGGCTGAGAAAGCAGCCGGAGTCTCAAAAGCCGGTTCTCAGGTGGATCCCGCCAACACCTGTTGGGTTTAAGTGGGAAGATGGGGTTAATGGTCCGGTTATAAAATGGGTGTCAGGACAGCTGATTTGATCGAGGCTGGACTTTCTTGAGTGCAATAGCAGAGGAGGCTGGTTATTAAAATCGTTTCGCATATGGCATTTGCGGCAGGCGTAGGTGGGATGCTTGGGTTGGGTGGACAGGAATGGGCGGCCATAACTGCCGGAGCGTGCTTTCCGGATGTGATGGATGGCCTGATTGCCGGAAGGAGCCGGGAGGTTTGGCAGGGGATTCACAGGACGGTTTCCCATTGGCCGGTATTATATCCGCTTGTTTTGGGGTTCCTGCTGTTTGCCGGGGCCGGGATTCCCGCCGATATTTTTCTGCGATTTGCATGTTTGTCGCAGGGACCTTGATACATATTAGCTGTGATCTGTTTACACCGATGGGAATTCCTCTGGCTCCGCCGTTTACAAAAAGAGTATCGCTGAAAATGGTTTCCACAGGGACGGTATCAGACTATGCGTTTGGGTTTTTGCCTTTGGCAATTTACGTTTTGTTTTTCGCGTGAGCGAAAAACAAAACGTATTAAAAAATCGCGATTTCAAAAATATCCACAAAGGAAGGAGTATACTTCCTCTTCCTTTTCCTGTTTAGTTATAAAGGGAGGTTTTTGATTTTTCATGCTTTGCAACTTCCTCTATTTACAGGTTAATAGAAATGAGTTTGTCAAAAACTCCTGTCGAAAAAAATTTTTTCTCTATGAAACCAGGTAGGTTTTTTAAGATTTTCAGGATTTGCTTTCAATCAAAATTGTTAAAAAGGAGGTTTGAGTTTGGACAAAATTTTATTTGACGCTAACCAGGAATACAATCGTTTAAACGATCTCATTAAAGAAACATAAACGCCGCTTGAGCGCTTGGTTTCAGGACAGGGTAATGGGCCTTTGTTACAGTATGTGCGGTGGACGTTTTATCTATGCCTGATTCGCCAGATTAACACGCAGGGTGAATGTTATGGTGTCCGATAGACTGTCAGCGGTGGCGTGAAAATGTATTAAAAATGGCGTTTTAAAAATGCATTGCCGTGATGAGCGATTTATGGTTTTCATCTCCAGCCGGAACCGGCAGTTTGCCGGTCCCGGCCGGAGCTTGGATGTCATGATTCTATCTGGTCTTTCATGCGATAGCTTTTGCCCTCGATGACGATGGTTTCTGCATGATGCAGCAGCCTGTCAAGCATGGCAGAGGTCAAAGTGGCATCATTGTTAAAGCTTTCAGGCCAGTCTTTAAATGCCCGGTTGGAGGTGATGACCAGGGCACCCAGTTCATAGCGAAGGCTTATGACCTGGAACAAGAGATCAGCTCCGGCCTTGTCAATGGGAAGATAGCCGAGGTCGTCAAGGATCAGGAGTTCCGGCTTGGTGTATTTTTTGAGCTCATGTTTTAAACGTCCGGCCAACTGGGCGGCTGTCAGGGTGTTGATCACGTCAATTGCCGTGGCAAAAAGGACACTGTGGCCTTTAAGGCAGGCCGCACAACCCAGAGCGGTTGCCAGATGGGTTTTACCCAGGCCCACACCGCCCAAAAAGATCACGTTGGACTTGTTTTTGATAAACTGCAGGGCAAACAGATTCTGGACCTGCAGGCGGTTAATCGTCTTGGGCCAGATCCAGTTGAACTGGTCAAGGGTTTTGATTACCGGGAAGCGGGCCAGACGGATACGCCGCTGGATGGAGCGGTCATGGCGAAGAGCGGTTTCTCCGTCGATAAGCCGGGCCAGATAGTCAACGTGGCCCCATTGTTTCTTGGATGCCTGCCGGGCCAAATCATTGTAATGCCGGGCGATATAGGCAAGCTTTAGATACTGCAAATGGGCGTCAAGGTCCGAGGGGTTCTTTGGTGTATCTTTATGGTTCATGATTTATCGTCCTTGTTTTTTGCGGGTTGATAGATGGCAAGATCCGGGTTTTCTATTGCCAGATCCAGCAGGTCCTGCCTGCGGGTGAGCTGTAAGGCAGAGGGCTCTGGACGGATGCGTTTTCGCTGTTCAAGCAGATTGGCGATATATTCGCTGGAGAAGGCCTGATAGACAAAGGCGTCCTGCATTGCCGCAGCCACGGCCCCGGCGCCGTATATATCGCTTAAGGCCACGATTTTGCGTACATGGTGGTGCGGGTTCATGCGGCGCTGTGCCAGAAGCGCCCGGGGATGATCCGGGTCCTCAAAGTCCTGATGCCGGTCATAGCTGCGCATGTGTCGGGCAATAAGCTTGTCCTGATGATAAATACAGAGCCTGTCCGGATAGGTTTTAAGCGTGAGCATGGAGCCGGCATATTCGGCCGGCACCGAGTAGCGGTTGGTATCAAGGGTGATGCGGAACTGGCTTGAGGCCCGCACCTGGCTGACAGTGGCGATATCAAAGGCATGGGGCGGATGGGCACTCAGATGCGCTCTTTCTTTTTCAAACAGATCAACGGGTTTTTCCCGGGTGGTGCCGTGGATCCGGACATTGGCGATATCATCTGTCCAATGCCGTACAGCAGGCCCCAGGGCATCAAAATGCGGGATATCCAGACCGGAAAGAAAGTTTTTTTGACATAGCCCACGGCATTTTCCCCACGGCCTTTTTCATTTCCTTTGCCCACATTGCACGGCACGATGGTAAAGCCGTAATGATTGGCAAAATCAAGGTGTCTGGGATTAAAGACCGGATCCCGGCCGATAATACGCGACAAAACCGCGGATTTGAGGTTATCGACCATGACTTTGGCCGTAACCCCGCCAAAAATTGAAAAAGCATGCTCATGGCAGGCCAAAAAATGCTCCATGGTCTGGGACACGGTGAACTCGACATACATCATCCGGCTGTAGCACAGGACCATGACAAAAAAACTCAGCCTGCGCCGGGTGCCGCCTACGTTGACCGAGCCCCAGGAGCCCCAGTCCACCTGGGCGCACTCTGCCGGGGCAAAAGCCAGGCTTAGATAGGCCGGCGCCCTGGCAGGCCGGATTTTGCGGACATATTCCTTGACAATGGCATAACTGCCGTCAAAACCCTGCTCCCGGATGCGGTAAAATATTGGTGAGGCAGTATAAGGATGCGTTTCTATCATCCGGACGATTTGATCTTTGAAGGCGTCGAGCTTGCTGGGCCGCAAAGCCAGGGCCCGGGGTTTGAAGGTTTTTTCATCAATCCACTTGGCCACCGTGCGCACATCAAGGCCCAGCTCTCGTGCGATCAGGGGCGATGTCAGGCCCTTTTGTTCTTTTAGCAGCTTGATTTTGCAGAACTGTTCGTAGTCGATCATGAGGCCTCCTCCATGATTTTTTTAAAAATCTGGCCAAAAGAGCGGGCCTGATCGCATGCCGGACGTTTTTGAACCGGAGGAGGCGGCGGATCCAGGGGCAATACCTGATAAAAAAGCCTTTTGTAGGCAATAAGAGCGTTTTTGATCAGCTGATCACGGGCCTGGCAAAGGGTGTGATGATCCATGCTCATGCTTTTTTCAATGGAAGCATCCGCATAATAGCTCAGGCCTCTGGCATCGGCCACGGTGATCAAAAACAGGTACAGGGCTGCAGCCGCATGGCTGCAGGCTTCAATGTGGCGGCCACGGACCAGGCGATGATCCACCCAGCCGAACTGTTTGGCTACCCGGCGGATTCGATGGGGACAAGGGGGATGTTTTTGCCGCATGTTGACCTCCTTTTGCATAATTGGGTTGACAGAGGATATCGTTGCCCAATTGTTGCATGCGGCCGATGGTCGATGCGATGTCATCTTGTAACGCAGAACCGGTAAACTGTGCGATTAAGCCTATAAAAACAGAAGGTTGTCCGATGCAGAGATCTTGTAACGCACTTTTTGTTAAAACAGCATTAACGCCTTGTTTTTCTGAAGGATTTTCACGGCAGGGATCTTGTAACGCATTTTGTGGCCGGGTTCTGTTTTTCCAGTACCCGGGATTTTGCCTGCGCCACTGCTGTACCCGTTGGACGTTTTCTGGGCCGCGGAAGTAATCAACGTTTTCTGGTTTGTTTTGCCACCGGCGCTGGCTTACTGCCCTGGAGGCTTTTTTGCACTCGGCTTTGTTGCAGTATTTCTGGCGCGTGGCATTGCGATAATCCGGCAGGAACAATTCTTTGCAGTGCTTGTATTTGCGTCTTTTTATACGGCTCATTGGACCGGCACCTCCCGGCCCATTCTATGACGGAAGAAGATAAACCTGAAGAAAAAGGAAAGAAAACAGGAAGAAAATATTTAAAAATGAATATGTTGGAAGAAGATGGAAAAAAACTGGCATTTTCAAATCGCCAGTCTTAAAGTATTTTTATAACGTCGGTGAGAAAGGAGAACTGTTGTTTATAAATGTTAAATCGGCGTTCATGGTGCTCGGAAAGACGGTCTAGTATTCCTTGGTGAAGCGAACCAACAATCTCTTTGTCATTTGGATTCGTTATGGATTTCAAAAAAACAAAATCGCCAGTGTCCTCTTCTTCCGGTACGCGAATATTTACCTTCGGCAGGCCGTTTAGCGTTTTTTCAGTATTGTCAATTAATTCATTTCTAAGCGAAGGCAGGATGGCGTTTCTAAGCCGGATCTCCACTGCTTCTCGTGCTTCAATGCGTTCTGTTTCATTATTTTCGTTCAGGTATCGGCCGATTTCAATGCTTGTGACATAGCACTCCTGCCGGGATTGGGTAGACCAAAACGCCAGGCCAGCAATAAGACACGCAATGGTAACCCCTGCTATGAGCCATTTGCGCCGCTTAAGAGCTATCATGAGGTCAATAAGGCTTATTTCATCATCATGATAATCTGATGCCATGTTCTGATTTTTGTTTTTTTCTTGTTGCTGTACAGAAATCTCTTTTTCATCCATCCAAATAGCCTGGCTTCAATGTTCGAGAAATGTTATGTGTAGCGCTTCTAATTCAAGAAAAACCTATATTTTTTTATACGGTGGGCACCAACGTCAACAAAGAATCCCTCTTGCTTTTCAGCTACAGCCAATATGGATCGCCTATGCGTGAGCATCCTGGCAAGAAAAGCGGAGGCACTGCCCCGGGACGGGATTTAACGGTTCAGGGGCTCCGCATCCTTAAACTCGACCTCGTGATTCACTTAATCTTCCTGTTCTTTTTCCGGTCAAAAGATTTGCTATTGTGCTTGAAGTATGTTTTCCACAGCATCGAGGAGTTCTATAGGGCTGAAGGGTTTTGTGAAAAAAAAGTCAGCCCCCGCCTCCAGCCCTGTTGAAATATCAGTTTCCTGAGCCTTGGCCGAAAGCATCAGAACAGGGATATTTTTCAGGCCATTGTGGGATTTGACGGTTTTCAAAACATCAATGCCATCAATATCCCCCGGCATCATCCAGTCCAAAACAATAAGGTCCGGGGGCAGACGCCGGATGCGTTCAATGCACTGGCGGCCATTGGATGCAGTCTGTATGGCATATTCTTCAGGGTCCAGGATTTCACAAAGCAATTCGATCACTTCTGGCTGGTCGTCGACTACGAGTATCTGTCTCATATCAGGTCCTCTGTTTTTTTCCCATGGGATTGTTATTGGCAGGTCAAGGGCAGCAGGATAATCATGCGGCTGTTGTGCATGGAGTTGTCTTCGTCATGAAAAAAAACATGACCGCCAATGATGATTTCCAGGCAATGAACGGCCCATGCCAATCTTTGGGGTTTTTTGTTTAGGCTATACAATGGATCATAAAGGTTCTTAATTTGTTCATCGGTCAGGGAGCCGCCATTGTCCCAGAGGCTGATTTCAATATATTGACTCAACTGCTTGGTGCGAACATGAAAACGAGATCTTTCACCCTGACGGGCCGCCAGCTCAAGCCGCCAGGCCAGCAAAGCCTTAAAGGCTTCATGGCAAGCTTTAGGGGGATATTTTTGAGGTGTTATCCGTTCATCCAGACTGGGCCTGACTTTTATTTTGCTGTCATGATTGCTGCACAGGCGGATTAAAATCTTTTTCAGTATTTGATTGACATCTGTGGGCTGCGGCAGTTCGTCATCAGCGCGGGGTAAATTTATAATAGTTGTACGAATTTCACGCATCTGGAATTGGCTGCGCCGGATACGCAGCAGCAGAGAGGCCCGAAACGATTGCAGTAATTCTTCAGACAGTTCGGCTTTCAGGAATGCGCTATGCCCTCCAAGGGTGTCAAAAAAGGTGTGCACTTGAGCGGCCATCTGGTTGAGGCTCTTGGAGTTGTAATCAAGCATGGAAGCCAGCAAACTCGTCATCTGTTCCATGAGCCGTTTCTGTTGAGTTACATGTTCCTGTTCCTGCTGGAGTTGTTTTATTTTTGTTCGCAAAACGCACAGATCCCTGGCCAGAAAGACAGCCTGGGAACTCCAGGGTTCAGTCAGTGTGCCGGAACTGGTAATGGCCTGCTCCATGAGTGTCTCCTTGCAAATGGCATTTGGATGGTCTGTTCTAAGTTTTTTCATACTGTTACAATATCTGTTGGTATTTCGCTATTGATGCGGTTTCTCAGTTCCAGCAGTTCTTCATAATGAGCGATCAGGATACCCGCAATTTCCGGATCAAACTGGGTGCCTTTGTTTTGTCTCAGAATTCCGACGGCTTTTTCAGGCGAAATGGGTTGTCTGTAAGGCCTTTGTGAAAGCAACACATCAAACACATCCGCTACGGCAACGATCCTCGCTTCCTGGGGGATGTTTTCGCCAGCCAAGCCTGTCGGGTAACCGTTTCCATCCCAGCGCTCGTGGTGGTGCAGGGCGATGTTTCGGGCATACTGCATTTCAGGAGAAATCGGACTGCTGAAAATGTTGCTGCCGATCACAGTGTGCGGTTTAATGATTTCATATTCCCCATGGGTGAGTTTGCCGGGTTTGAACAGGATGGAGTCGGGAATCGCTATTTTGCCGATATCATGCATGGGCGCGGCAGTGCCGATAAAGTGCATCATTTCATTGGAAAAGCCCATTTTCTTTGCAAGAAAACCACTTATGGCTCCGACCCTCTGGTTGTGCCGGCTGGTTTCGTCATCCCTGTAGTTGCATACATTGATAAGCCGTTGAAGAAAATCTGTATTGACTTTTTCTATTGTAAAAATACGTTGTTTTAATTTTCGGTTTATTTTCCGGAAATCATTTGCAATCATCATGAGCTGGCTATGCATTCTTTCCTTGTTGTGTGCGACCGGATTAAAATTTTCTTTGTTTTGTATTTTTTTGATTTCCGGCATATGTTTATCCTTGAATTATTCCCTGTCCGCCAGGAGAAATCAGTGCTCAGTTGATCGAAATTAAATTGCCTCGAGCTTTGGTTCATGTTTTAATCGAAAATATGCAACTTTAGTGCCACAACAAGTTTTAAGAAAAGATTTGAAATGGTAGTTTGCAAATAGTCGTAAAAAATCAGGTGTAAATGGCGACGCAAAAGGTTCATGATAATGGCTTTCTAAATTTCAAAGAATGCTGGTACTGATTTGGGGGTAGAATTCTTAGAAACTGCGTGTAATCAAGATATTGAAATTTACTGTGGAATCAAGTTGTTATTTTTTCCCGGTTTGATTAAACCGGCGGGAGCTTTGTCTGTTTTTGTGATTTCATAAATGATTTTGAAAAAATCACACAACATGCTTGGTTGTCCAGTTGACCTGCCCGATGCCTGACAATCTCATTGAATGTTTGGATTCTCAATTATAACAGTCAGTAGTTTCATCCTGAGGCTATTTGCTCCAGCTTTTAAAATTTTTTTATCTCAAAGGCACGGTATTTGCTAAACTTTAGATAACTTTTGCTGCCTGTGGAAGCGATGCCATAATCAGAGGGTTTAAAGCCATAGCATCGCTTCCATACCCAAAGAGGTGAATAAGGAATGGAAATGGAACGTCTCAATTCCCGGATTCTTATCGTAGATGATGACCCATCGGTCCGAGAGCTTCTTTTTGAACTCATGGAATATGAAGGGTTTACGCTGGCAACTGCCACCGATGGCCAGGCGGCCCTTGAAGCAGTCAGGGGACAAATGCCGGATTTGGTTTTGTTGGACCTGCAGATGCCCCACATGGGCGGCTCGGATGTCCTAAACCGTTTAAAACAGACAACACCGGAACTGCCGGTTGTGATCATAACCGCTTTCGGAGAGATCCAGGGCGCAGTGGAGGCCATCAAGGCCGGTGCCTATGATTATCTCACAAAACCGTTTAACCAGGAAGATGTGATTCGGGTGGTCTACAAGGCCCTTTCAGAAAGTGCCCTGAAGCGCAAGCTGAAAACTCTGTCAATTCAGTTGCGCAAAGACAATCCACTCAGGGAACTTATGGGTCCAAGCGATGCTGTGGGAAGCGTTATTTCCGCTATAGGGCAGGTGGCAAAAAGCAATTTTACTGTTGTGATTCAGGGAGAGACCGGTTCCGGAAAGGAAGTGGTGGCACAGGCAATCCACAACAACAGCCGGCGGGCCAAAAAGCCCTTTATCTCGCTTGATTGCGGGGCCATTCCGGAAAGCCTTCTGGAAAGCGAACTATTTGGCCATGAAAAGGGCGCATTTACCGGTGCGGTAAACAAGGCCCCGGGCAAGTTTGTTTCAGCCAGTGGGGGTACTCTTCTGCTCGATGAAATCCATAACCTGCCCCTGTCCTCACAAGCCAAGCTTCTTCGCGTTGTACAGGAAAAATATGTCGTTCCAGTGGGCGGGACCCGTGGTGAAAAGATCGATGTCCGGTTGCTGACCGCAGCCAATGAAAACCTGTACAAACTTGTGCAGGATGGAACTTTCCGGAGCGATTTGTTTTTCCGGTTAAAGGAATTTACCATTAACATCCCACCTCTGCGGGAGCGAAGAGACGATATCCTGTATTTGGCAAAGCGTTTCCTTGATATTACATGCATGGAGTTGGATAAGGATGTTAAGGGATTCTCCGAGCAATCCCTTGAAATGTTGATGAATTACAACTGGCCCGGCAACGTTCGTGAACTGCGTTCCACAGTGCGCCGTGCAGTTCTTCTGGCCGATGATGCAATCACCCAGGATCATCTGGATATAAAGCGGCGCTTTAATAGCTGCTCTGCTGACGACGTCATTCCAGCAGCGCCGGAGATCCCGGAAAGCTGTATTTCCCGTTTGTCTCTTAAGGATATTGTCAGCAAGAGCACGGCTGCTGTTGAACGGCAAGTGCTCAAAAAAACCCTTCAGGATACCCGCGGCAACAAAGCAGAGGCCGCCCGAATGCTTCAGATCGATTATAAGACCATGCTCACCAAGATTAAGAAGCTGGGTGTTTAACCCTTTATTTCCCCCTAATTTTATTTGGCTATCCTTTTTTTATTTCCGGCATGCCCATTGCAATTCAAGGTCGACGGCGACGTGGACCCGTTGTCCTGTCGATAAGAACAAAAGCGTGTAATTGTGCTGTCTTTTCGGTTTCGGATCTTCGGGGGACGGGGCGCAATTTCCATAAATTGAGGTGTCGTTTCCATGGAACAGATTCCATATCAGGAGCATGATCATGGCATCGCCTGATTATTATCAGATACTGGGCATTTCCAAAGCCGCAGAACACTTTGATATAAAAGCAGCTTACCGGCGTCGGGTCCTGAAGGTACACCCGGATGTGGCAAAGGGAGAGAAAGAACGCTTTCTGGCAGTACAGCAGGCGTTTGAGGTTTTGTCTGACCCAGGGAAACGAAAAGCCTATGATTTGGCCATTCACGCTGAAACCAGGGTGTTTGGTGAAAAACGAGTTCCCGGAAAATCCAATGGATTAAACAGCGGCGTTTTAAATTCCACTGTTTTAAACCGAATCGTCATCAGTGCATTAGCCTTTATTCTTTTTTCCATTGCCCTCAAATTATAACAGCCTATTCTGGAAGCCAGGAATTTGATCAACCAACTAAGCCGTCAACATTTGAAAAGCCCAGTTTAGGTTTTAATATGGATGCAGCCGGTTACAGAAAATTATTAAAAAGGGCCCCTTTCGGATATGCTCATCATCGGATCATAATCGATGAGCAAGGGATACCAGTGGACTACCAGTTTATAGAAATCAATGACCGGTTTGCCAAGCTTACGGGTCTGGACGGCCAGGCGGTTGCCGGCAGTCTGGTAACCGAGGTTATTCCAGGCATCACCGAAGATGAATTTGACTGGATTGGGTTTTATGGCAACGTGGCTCTTAAAAATTGTGAGGAGAGTTTTGAGCAGTATTCTCAAAAGCTCGGGCGCTGGTACAAAGTGTACGCCTACTCGCCCGCGCCATATGATTTCGTAACCTTTTTTTTGACATAAGCGAAAAGAAAAAGGCCGATCAACTGCTTGACGAAAGGTACAATCAGTTTATTACGATTTTCAAGCATTCCCCCCTGCCCATGGCACTGACCCGGCTGGACACAGGAAAAATCGTTGAGGTAAACGATATTTTATGTACCAAAATTAGGGCTTCACGAGAGCATCTCATTGGGTGGAGCCCAACTGAATTGGGGTTTTACACCAGTAAGGACCGCGCCGTTTTTATTTCCGAACTAACCGAAAAGGGCTTGGTTGACGGGTTTCTCATGAAATTTACGGATATGGACGGTTTGGTGTTTACCGCCCGGATGTTTGCCCGCTTCATTCAAGTTAACAGACAAAAATATATTTTAACGGTCTTTGAAGATCTCACTCAAAAGCATCAGATGGAGCAGGAACTTGAAAACGCCAGGGAGCGGATGCGGGTCATCACAGAATCGGCCATTGACGCAATTGTTCTTATAGATCACGAGGGAGCAATTCTTTACTGGAATCCTGCTGCTGAGCGCATGTTCGGCTACACTGCGTGGAAAACCCAGGGGCAGAACCTACACCTGCTGGTTGCCCCGGAGCGCTACCACAAAACCCATTTTGATGCATTTGACCGTTTCCAGAAAACCGGGCAGGGCAGTGCCCTGTATAACACTATGGAATTATATGGAAAACATAAAGACGGCAATGAGTTTCCCATTGAACTCTCTGCTTCGCCGGTTCATATCAACAATAGATGGCATGCAGCCGGAATAATGCACGACATTACCGAGCGTAAAAAAGCCGAGCAGGCGCGCAGGGAAAGCGAAGCAAAATTCCGGATGCTTTTTGAGAACTCGCCTATGGGCATCTACATTGCCAACCCGGAGGGTGAAATTCTTGATGCCAACTCCACGCTGATCGAAATGCTGGGCTCTCCGTCATTGGAGGCTACAAAACAGATTAACCTGTTGACTCACCCTCCATTTGTGGAAAACGGGTATGCCGACATGTTTACTGATTGCGCTCAATCCGGTGAGATCAGGCAGCTGGAGAAACCCTATACCAGCAGATGGGGCAGGCCTGGGTGGTTTTCCTCCTGCCTCATCCCTTTGAAAAACCAAGACGGCGGTGTTGTCAGCCTGTATACCCTGATGGAAGACATCACGGATCGTAAAGCAGCCGAAAAAGAGCTTGTCAGAGCAAAAGAAGGGGCAAATGCTGCCAGCAGGGCTAAATCTGAATTTCTTGCTGCCATGAGCCATGAAATCAGAACCCCTCTAAACGGGGTGTAACGTTCAAAAGTTTTGGCATGGGCAAGTTTCAATAGAATTGTCAGATCAGGTCTGAACTAAGTCACTTCAATGCCCAGTTTTTGTTTCCAGTATTGTTCCCATTTTTCTTTGGAATATTTTTTCACAACGATCATTTTAGAAAGCTTGGAGACGGTATCATCGGACCATCCCCAAGCAATGCGCTTGATACGGCGCCCGATTTCCCGGAAGATGCGTTCCAAAAACGAGGTCGTTTTGGGGGCGATCACTTCGGTTTTCAACCATAGCTCAACATTGGTGAAAATCCGCAGGGAAAAAGCCCTGGCCGGCTACCTGGCCGATCGCGGCATCGGCTATTTTCTTCCCATGGTCCGGCGCCGGCAGTCTTCGGCCAAACGGGAACGCTACAGCCTGTTGCCATTGTTTTCGGGTTATTTGTTTTTTAAGGCAGATGATCCCGGCCGGTACCGGGTTTTGGACCCACTTCAAGACAAATTTGCCAACTGGACCGTGTAATTGAAAATCCGGGTTTCCAAAAACTTCTTTATCATTCTCTGCCTTGATATCTTATTGCTGATGGCCGCCCATTATGGCGCCTACCTTGTGCGTTTTGACTTCAGTGTTTCAAGCCGGGAGTTTGCGCCCTTTCTCACTCTTCTGCCCTATGTACTGCTCATAAAGATCGCCGCGTTTTACTATTTTGATCTTTACAGCGGTATGTGGCGATATACCAGCTTAAATGATCTTTTCAACGTCATCAAGGCCTCCACTGCCGCCAGTGTTGCCCTGATCTTGTTTGTGCTGGCCAGATACCGCTTTGAAGGCTTTTCCAGGTCGATTTTTTTGATTGATTACTGCTTTACTTTGATTGCCATTGCCGGGGTTCGCGTGGCCGCCCGGGTGCTTTTTGAGCAGTCGGCACGCCGGGCCGGGACAAAGGCGCTGTTTCAAAATCTGGTCAGGGTCTTGAGAGAAAAAAAGTGCGCCGCACAGAATCCTGATCATTGGTGCGGGCGACTGCGGGGAAAAATCCTCAGGGAGATCAAGGACAACGCATCCATCCGATATCAGGTGGTGGGTTTTCTTGATGATGATCGGGTTAAAAAGGGAAGAAAAATTCACGGGGTGCCGGTTTTGGACAAGATTTCCCGGCTACCCAGGGTTGTTGACCGGCTGGGGGTTTCTGATGTGGTCATTGCCATTCCCTCGGCGGACGCGGCAAGAATCCGCTCCATTGTGGAGCTGTGCAAGTACTGCAGTATCAAGTTCAAAACCGTGCCGGGCATGGGCGAGCTCATCGACGGCCGGGTCACGGTCAATGCCATCCGGGATGTGGAGTTCCGGGATTTGCTCGGCAGAAAGCCCGTGGAACTGGATCAGGAACAAATCGGGGCGTTTTTAAAGGGCAAGACCGTTTTTGTCTCCGGAGCCGGGGGTTCCATCGGCAGGGGGTTGTGCCGGCAGATCTGCCGGTTTGCGCCGTCAAAGATCATTCTTTTATGGATGCGAAAAATTTGTTTTCGTCTCCACGGACAAGGCCGTGAACCCGGCCAATATCATGGGGGCCAGCAAGCGGGTCTCGGAGATGATCGTGCAGCACAAAAGCATGGCCGGAAATTCGGCCACCCGGTTTGTCACGGTGCGGTTCGGCAACGTGATCGGCAGCGCCGGCAGCGTGATTCCCTTGTTTAAAAAACAGATCAAAAACGGCGGTCCGGTCACTGTGACCCATCCGGAGGTGGTGCGCTATTTCATGCTCATCCCCGAGGCCTGCCAGTTGATTCTCCAGGCCGGGGCCATGGGCAAGGGCGGTGAGATTTTTATCCTGGAAATGGGCGCGCCTGTCAAAATTGCCGAAATGGCGAGGGATTTGATCCGGTTTTCCGGGTTTGAACCGGATGTGGACATCAAGATCGAATATGTGGGCTTAAGGCCGGGCGAAAAGCTCTACGAAGAGCTCATGACCGATCATGAAAATGTGGTGGCAACCGATCACGCCAAGATCATGGTTTTAAACTGCGCCAGTGTGGATGTGGAAATCCTGGACCCGCATTTTGCCATGTTAAAGCAGGCGGCCAGACAGAGAAACCAGACCGCCATCCGCCAATACCTGAAATCCATTCTGCCCGAGTACAGCTGCCCCGGCCATGCGTCCATGTTCTCGGCCGAAGCAGAAAAACCACAGACAATGCAGCAGTAAACACCAATTTATAAAAAAAGATCCGGGGTTTTCAAATGGATGAAGAAAAACAGGCGGCAAGTCAACACCATCAGGGGTATATGCCGCCGTATAACGGTTATGGGCCGGCGGAAGCAGAACAGGGGACGTTTTTGAAAATTCTTCTTCTATGCTGTAAAGGCCAGGTAGGCTGGGAACTGCACCGATCCCTGTCTCCCATAGGTTTGGTAACCGCTATAGCCCGGCAGGAGGAAAACGGCCTTTCGGGTGACTTGTCTGACCCGAAAGCCCTTTCTGCGACCATAAAATCCGTATCCCCGGATATCATCGTCAACGCTGCTGCCTATACGGCAGTAGACCAGGCGGAGTCCAAGCCTGAACAGTCCCGGCGCATTAATGCCGAAGCGCCGGTCCATCTTGCCCGCATGGCAAAGGAGGCAGACGCATGGCTGATTCACTTCTCCACAGACTACGTCTTCGATGGCACCGGCACCACCCCCTGGAAAGAAAGTGCCCTCAAGGGCCCTATAAACGTCTACGGCAAAACCAAACTGGAAGGCGAAGAAGCAATCCGCGAAAGCGGCTGCCGCCACCTGATTTTTAGAACAAGCTGGGTCTATTCCGCCGCCTGTAAAAATTTTATCCACACCATGCTACGGCTGGCTGCCAAACGAGACCGCCTCCGGGTCATAGACGACCAGATCGGCGCACCCACAGGTGCAGAACTCATCGCGGATGTCGGCGCCCATGTGATCCGTACCGCATATTACGATAAAAAACTTTCAGGCACATATCACCTTACCGCTGCAGGAGAAACATCCTGGAATTTTTGAAACTTAAAAACAAGAGCCCCGGAAAACACAAAGGACGAAAAGCGTGGCAAGAAAAGGCATTATTTTAGCCGGGGGCAGCGGCACACGACTTTATCCGCTTACCCACTCCGTATCCAAACAGCTTCTGCCGATCTATGATAAGCCCATGATCTATTACCCCTTGTCCGTGCTTATGCTGGCAGGTATTCAAGACATACTCGTGATCTCCACGCCAGAGGATACTCCCCGCTTTGAACAGCTTCTGGGCAGCGGCAATCAGTGGGGTATAAATCTAAACTATGCCGTCCAACCGGAACCGGGCGGCCTGGCCCAGGCGTTTATCATCGGCGAAAAGTTTGTCGGCAATGACGCGGTAACTCTTGTGCTGGGAGACAATATCTTTTACGCTCAGGGACTGGCCAAACGACTGCAGCATTGGGCGAAAGAGGAAAGAGGCGCAGCGGTTTTCGGTTATTATGTAAAAAATCCAAGTCGTTACGGTGTTGTCGAATTTGATACCACCGGTACGGCCGTCAGTCTTGAAGAAAAGCCGCAACATCCAAAATCCAACTATGCTGTGACCGGACTGTATTTTTACGACAATGACGTGGTAAAGATTGCAAGCCAGATAAAGCCCTCCCGGCGCGGCGAACTTGAAATTACAGACGTCAACAAGGCTTATCTTCAACGCGGCGACCTCAAGGTTGAATTGCTCGGGCGGGGTACGGCCTGGCTCGACACCGGAACCCATGCCTCGCTTTTGGATGCCGGAAGCTTTATCCGGACCATAGAAGAACGCCAGGGCCTTAAAATTGCATGCTCTGAAGAAATCGCCTTTCGCATGGGCTTTATCGATGCACAACAAGTATGCCGTGTTGCCGCGCCACTGAAAAAGAGCGGATACGGTCAGTATTTAATGGGGCTGGTGGATTGATAAGAAGCGCCCAGCCGCCAAGCCAATTGGCTCACCTGCAGCCCGAAGAAGGACAGATAAGTGCCATCGCATCCACCACCACCACCACCACCAACTTAAACGAACCGCATTAAACCGCTTCCACCGCCCTACTTGAAAAAAATATCTTTTATATTCGGCACCCGGCCCGAAGCCATCAAAATGGCGCCCCTGATACTGGTCATGCAAAACCATCCGGACCTGACACCCAACATCTGCGTTACCGGCCAGCACCGGGAATTGTTGCATGCCACCGATGGTCGATGCGATGTCATTTTGTAACGCATTTATGGCCGGGTTCTGTTTTTGCAGTAGCCGGGATTTTGCCTGCGCCACTGCTGTGCCCGTTGTACGTTTTCTGGGCCGCGGAAGTAGTCGGCGTTTTCTGGTTTGTTTTGTCACCGGCGCTGGCTGACTGCCCTGGATGTTTTTTTGCACTCGGCTTTGTCGCAGTATTGCTGGCGCGTGGTATTCTGTGAGATCTGGAATTATTAATTCGAAGAATTAAGGGCATGTCCCCGGAATTACTTTCGGAATTACCTATGGGACAAATTCCATGGAGCCGATTCCATACCCTATGGAATTGTTTCCATGAAATCCGGATATACCCCCTGCAGCACAACCCCCCCAGCCTGAAAAAAGCCCGAAATTACATAAATAGAGCCTTTTATAACTTTTGGCACACCATCTGCATTAAAGGGAGGAACACAAATCCCGCGCCGGATTCCGGCACATACATGCGGGAGCAGCCTCATCGCTGGGGTGATTTGGCGGACCTTAATTGGATAGAATTGAAGAATTAAGGTCATGGCCCCCCAATCATATAAAAATTTATCTGCACTTTTCACCCATCGGAAAAAACGACTTGCCCCCGAAAGGGACGGAGTTCGCCCAAATTTTAAAAAACCCGGTGATTTTGCCATAAAAACAATGCCCGGTCCTAGTGATGATAGAATCCAGTTTAATTCAAAAACTCGAAAACCTTACAGCCGTCATCGGCATCATAGGTCTGGGCTATGTGGGCCTGCCCCTGGCACGCCGATATCTTCAGATCGGATACACGGTTCTGGGCTTTGACATCGACCCCAAAAAGGTCGATCAGCTCAAAGCCGGCAAAAGCTATATAAGGCACATTGCCGCAGATGACTTTGCAGAAAGCATTAAAAGAGAAAAATTTGACGCAACAACGGATTTTTCAAAAGCAGCGCAGGCCGACGCTCTAATTTTGTGCGTGCCCACCCCCCTTGACAAGCACCGTGAGCCGGACCTTTCATATATAATTGACTCTGTGGACAAGATAACAGGCCATTTACGCCCCGGCCAGGTGGTTTCCCTTGAATCCACAACTTACCCTGGCACCACAGAAGAAGAGCTTAAAATTCGCATTCAAAAGGCGGGATTCACGGTTGGCCGGGATATTTTTCTGGTCTACTCACCGGAAAGAGAAGACCCGGGCAACAACAACTACTCCACCCGGCGTATTCCAAAGGTCTGCGGCGGCACAACCCCTGCCTGCAGGGAAGCCGGGCTGGCCCTTTACGGTCAGGTGATCGACCAGGTGGTTCCTGTTTCTTCCACAAAAACCGCCGAAGCTGTAAAACTGATGGAAAACATATTCCGCAGCGTAAACATCGCCCTGGTAAACGAGCTTAAAACCGCTTTTATGAAAATGGATATTGACATATTTGAAGTGATAAAGGCTGCTGCCACAAAACCCTTCGGATATATGCCGTTTTACCCAGGTCCCGGCCTTGGCGGGCATTGTATTCCCATAGACCCTTTTTACCTCACCTGGAAGGCCAGGGAGTATGAAGTGGCCACAAGATTTATCGAACTTGCCGGTGAAATCAACACATCCATGCCGTATTTTGTGGTCAGCCGCGCGGCAGACGTATTAAACCAGCATGCAAAGCCCCTTAAAGACGCAAAAGTGCTTCTGCTGGGCCTGAGTTACAAAGCAGACGTAGATGACGACCGGGAATCGCCCACCTACAGAATAATGGAGCTTCTCGAGCAAAAAGGCGCCGTTGTATCTTACAATGATCCGTATATCCCGGAAATCAGGCCAACCCGCGAGTATCCGCATTACGCCGGCCGAAAATCGGCTCAAATCACAGAAGAATATGATCTTATCGTGTTGTGCACCGGCCACAGCCAGTATGATTCGATCAAGCCGGAAGCCCTGAACACCCCAATTCTCGACACCCGGGGATTTTTTGACGATATTTCCGGGGTTATTTACAGGGGATAGTTGCTTTGTGCCCCCGGAATTACAACCAAGGCACAGCGCCAATTCCGGGGACATGACCTTAATTCGCAAGAATTAAGTATCGTGTCCCCGGAATTAGGAAAGGCACAGCGCCCTGGGGACATGACCTTAATTCGTTAGAAATAAGGATCGTGTCCCCAGGAATTAAGTATTGTGTCCCCAGAACTGGTGTAAATCATAAAAAAAGGAGTCCTTAATCCCTTAACCCTTAAAACTTAAAACTTAAAGTAAAAGGCCTGGGAAGAGGGCATGTGAAACGGATTAAAGACAGTTTAATCTGAACAAATCTGTCAGTTTTGAAGTGCTGCAGGAGTAACGAGACACATTCATGCCATCTATTCGTAAGTCACTTATTTCAGGAGTCTTCTACACTGCATTTGCGAAATACAGCAATGTGTTCTTTTCAATTTTAATTGGAGCTATATTAGCGAGACTCCTAACTCCTGAAGATTTTGGGATTGTTGCCTTGGTTACAGTATTTGTAACATTCTTCAATTTATTAGGTGATTTTGGAATAAGTAAAGCAGTTGTTCAAAACCAAAATTTAACAAAAAATGACATACAGTCCATATTTGTATTTTCAATATTATTTGCCCTTGCTTTAGGTGCTTTATTTTTCCTCGCTGCACCTTTGATTTCCAGGTTTTATGATGAACCTGAGCTTATTAAAATATCCAGATTATTGGCGCTTGCTGTATTATTCCATGCCTTACAGGGTATCCCCAGAGCTCTGCTTGAAAAAAATTTAGAATTTAAGAAAATTGGAATAATAACTGTTAGTACCCAACTAAGTATGGGGATCTTTGCGATAATATTAGCTTATAAGGGCTTCAGTTATTATGCGCTTGTAATCAGGGCCATATTAACCGGTTTTTTGCTTTTCTCTTTTTTTTATTTGATTTCACCTATAAAAATTGTTTTTAGAATAGACCCAAATGCTATTAATAAAATAATTAGATTTTCCGTTTTTAACTTTATGTTTAATATCATTAATTACTTCTCCAGGAATGGTGATAATTTGCTAGTAGGAAAGTTTTTAGGTCCATCTTCATTAGGTTTTTACAATAAAGCTTATAGACTTATGATGTTGCCTGTGCAAAATTTAACGCATGTTATTACACCTGTGATGATGCCAGTTCTTTCAAAATACCAAAATGATTATAATGTAATTTTTAATACGTATTTAAAGGTAGTCAAGGTCTTGGCTACAATTGGGTTCCCATTATCAGTTTTCCTATTTTTTTCAGCAAACGAAATTGTTACAATTATTTATGGACCACAATGGGATCAAACCATACCCGTGTTTAAAATTCTTGCTTTAATAATTGGTGTACAAATGATTTATTCAAGCGCTGGTTCTGTTTTTCTAGCAATCAATCGAACAGAATTGCTTTTCTATTACGGTTTAATAAGTGCATGTATCTTATTGAGTGGTATTTCTTTAGGAATATTTCTGGGAAAAAGCATTTTGGCTGTCGGATGTGGTATTGCTATTGCATTTACGATCAGTTTTTTTATTGTGTATTATATGCTTATACACGTAGCACTAGGTAAATCTTTCTTGCAGTTTATAAAAACACTATTATTTCCGCTGTTTATTAGTTTAATAATGATAGTCCCTCTTTGGATATATTCAAAATATGTGAGCGAGAATATGTTTCTTGGCTTAGCCTTGAAAGTAGTTATATCCGGGCTGACCTTTGGCGCAATGTATTTAAGCAAGAGAGAGTACAGGGAGATATTACAAATGGGAATAAAACAATATATTAGGAAATGATCCAGATTTGTGTTCCAGTTCAAAACAAAATTTTTTTATCTGATTTTCAAGTAATTATGAGAATATTAGTATTAGGTGGAACTGGTGCAATGGGAGCCCACTTAGTAGATATCCTCTCCCAAAATGGGTCAGAATTATTTGTGACCTCCAGAAGTCCACAAAAATCAAAAAGTAGTGTTAGCTATCTGCAAGGTAATGCCAAAGATTTTGTTTTTTTCAAAGAGCTTGTTGGTGCGAAATGGGATATTATTGTTGATTTTATGGTGTATTCCACAGAAGATTTCAAAAAGCGGATAAATCTGATTCTGGATGCAACAGTTCAATATTTTTTTATAAGTTCGGCTAGAGTCTACGCCAATTCTCTACAACACTTAACAGAAGACTCAGCTCGTTTGCTGGATGTTTCAGAAGACAAAGAATATCTTTTAACTGATGAGTATGCCCTCTCAAAAGCACGACAGGAAGATATGCTGATAAATTCCGGCCGGAAAAACTGGACAATTGTTCGACCATACATCACATACAGTGAAAACCGCCTACAGCTTGGGAATTTAGAAAAAGAACAATGGCTTTATCGTGCTCTTAAAGGAAGAACAATTGTTTTTTCAAAAGACATTGCTTCGAAAAGAACAGCAATGACTTACGGCCGCGACGTGTCAAAAAGTATTTCATCGCTGATTGGTGACCCAAGGGCATATGGAAACATTTACAATATTACAACAAACGAAACGCGTACCTGGGCAGAGATCATGGCCCACTACCTGACAATTATTGATAACCAATTAGACTTCAAACCAAAGGTCTTGTTGCAAAGCATAAATCAAGTATTTGAATTGCACCCGGCAAAATATCAAATTAAATATGACAGATTATATAATAGACAATTTGATAATTCAAAAATTGGTGAATTTATAGATGTGGAAAGCTTTACCCAAATGGAAAATGGAATAGAAAAAAGTTTAACGGCTTTTATTAAAAAGCCGGATTTTAGGAGAATCAACTGGGTAACAGAAGCATTACAGGACAAGCAAGCCAAAGAAACAACCCCTTTAAAAGAAATTTCAGGCTTAAGACAAAAAGCAATATACCTTATTTACAGACATTTATCCGCAAAACACATTAAAATACTTAAAAAGTTAAAAACATGACAAAATACTACTCCGATGAAAAGAATGTCCAGGTTATCCTGTCACTATTAAAAGAGCATGGCATTAAAAAAATAATAGCATCTCCAGGAACTACAAATGTAGCCTTTGTTGCCAGCGTGCATAATGATCCATATTTTGAGATGTACTCTTCCGTCGATGAAAGATCTGCTGCATACTTGGCTTGTGGTTTATCAAGCGAAAGTGGCGAACCTGTAGTTTTAAGCTGCACTGGTGCAACTGCTTCTCAAAATTATTTTTCGGGACTTATTGAAGCTTATTACAGGAAGTTACCTATACTTGCAATTACTTCTACGCAGCCGGTAATGAAGGTTGGCCACCATATTGCCCAAGTTACAGATAGAAGTGTTTTCCCAAATGATGCTGTTAAACTAACCGTTTCAATTCCGATTGTAAAAGACGATGATGATTTATGGGACTGTGAAATTAAAGCAAACAAAGCCATTCTTGAATTAAAACGACATGGTGGAGGACCAGTTCACATCAATCTTCCAACAACATACAGCAGAAACTTTGACACAAAAGAACTTCCCAAGACCCGTGTCATCAAACGAATAACTTCGTTAAATGATTTCCCTGAACTGCCAAAAGGTAAAATTGCTGTATTTGTAGGCGCTCATGCACCAATGTCAAAAGAACAAACTGATGTTCTTAACAAGTTTTGCGCATCAAATAATGCTGTTGTGTTTTGCGATCATACAAGTGGCTACAAGGGAAGGTACCGGGTGCAATATGCACTTGCCGCAGGGCAACCAGTGTTAGATACCGCCACCCTCCCGGATTTACTTATCCATATCGGTGAAATTACCGGAGATTACTATAGCATTAAAATGGCAAACAAACAGGTTTGGCGTGTCAGCGAAGATGGAGAAATTCGAGATACATTCAGAAAACTTAGTTATGTATTTGAAATGACCGAACAGCAGTTTTTTGAACATTATACAAACAAGGATCCAGAAAAAACAGAATATTTAGATGACTGCAAAAAACTCTTAAATGAACTTAAAAAAAAAATATCTGATCTCCCTTTTTCAAATGTTTGGCTGGCTTCCCAAATAGCACATCTAATCCCCGATGGATCAACCATTCACTTCGGTATTTTGAACAGCCTTCGCTCATGGAACTTTTTTGAATTGCCGGATTCAGTTACTTCCTCAGCGAATGTAGGTGGGTTTGGAATAGATGGGGGCGTTTCGGCCCTAATCGGTGCCTCTTTTTATAATAGAGACAAACTTTACTATGGCGTAGTAGGTGATCTGGCGTTTTTCTACGACATGAATGTTTTGGGGAATCGGGACATTGGGAAAAACATCCGCCTTCTGCTGGTCAACAATGGCAAAGGAACTGAATTCAGGCACTTCAATCACAAAGCATATCAACATGGTGACAAAGTCGATGAGTTCATTGCAGCTGCTGGTCATTTTGGCAACAAATCCCAGACACTGGTGAAGAATTATGCCCAGGATCTTGGGTTTGAATATTTAAGTGCCTCAAACAAAGAAGAATTTAAAAAGGTGTATATGCACTTCCTGACCCCTGAAGTTACAAACCAACCAATATTATTTGAGGTTTTCACAGACAGTGAAAGGGAAAGCGGAGCCTTGAAAAAAATTTTGAATATTGAAAAAGACTTAAAAGAAGATGCAAAAAAATGGACCAAAAAAGTCTTAGGACCTAAAGGCATAAGTGCCTTAAAAAAAGTAATCAGATCCTAAAACTATGTTTATGAAAATCGGTATTCTTACATATCAATTCTCAACCCAAAATTTTGGTGCTGTCCTGCAAACTTATGCCTCATATCGAGTATTAAAAAAGCTCGGACACACTCCGGAAGTGATTAATCTGTTACCCGGTAAAAAACTAAGCTTTAAAAAGAATTTAAAAGCTAAATTAAAATTATTCTTATACAACAAAATCGAATTTGAAAGATTTAAAAAGAAACATATAAAGTTAAGCGCCCCTTATTATTCTGATGATAATTTGCATGAGCTGGATACCATTTTTTATGCCTATTACGTTGGCAGCGACCAAGTTTGGCGTGCATCCATGTCAAAAGAAAGACTTATCCACTATTTTCTTGATTTTGCAGATAATGAAAAATTAAAAATAGCCTATGCTGCCAGTTTTGGCATCTCATCGTGGGAAGGCGATACTGAAAAAACAAAACAAGTAACCCCGTTAATCAAGAGATTTTCGGCTATTGGTGTAAGAGAACAGGATGGGGTTGATATATGTAAAAATGTTTTTAATGTTAATGCTGTAAAAGTATTAGATCCCACCTTACTACTTGACGAGGGTGATTATCAAAAAATTATTCAAAAAAATGAAAAGTTTAACCTACAAAACTATATTGCATATCATATTATACAAGACAGGCCTGCAAAAGGTGCAATTCCGTCAATGGTATTTCAGCAAACAAAAAAGAAAGTCATCAATTTGTTTGGACAAAACAAAAAAATATTAGGCCACTCTTTTTTAAAATATAACTCAATTGGCACCTGGTTAGATGGAATTCAAAACGCTTCCTTAATAATTACAGATTCTTTTCATTGTGTTATATTTTCAATAATTTTCAAAAAGCAGTTTGTCTGTATTCCGAATCAAAGAGGTGGAGTCTCACGGATTGAGAATTTATTGCAAATGCTCAGGCTGGAAGATAGGTTTTGTGAATCTGAAAATTTTGATATTAAATTCTACTTAAATAGCCCAATTAATTATAGTGAGGTTTATTCAAATCTTAACCTTTTAAGAAAAGAGTCGTTCAATTTTTTAACTAACGCTTTACTTTAGTCAGTAGGAAATATATACAGCAAATGAAAAAACTTACAATAATATTTACAACAAACCATGCTGATACACTCGGCAATGCCTGCCGCCTGGATATGGTTGAATTTTTAACTAAATATTTTGAAGTAACCATTATTACAAACCAACCGGAATTTATTAAAAACAGATTTCCAAATGAATTGGTGATACCCTTTAATTCCAATGAAAAAAGCAAGCTTTCAATAGTAAAACATTATAAATATCAAAAGAAATTGGCAAGGAAGATTAATAAGATTTCAAGCGATGGGGTTTTTTTGTTTCATGAAGACTCACCGGCTGCTATTTGGATTGAATCACCTGTATTCCAATACATTCACCAATATGGTAACAGAGGAAATAATAAAACTAGATCTCCGAAAGAATATATCAAAAAAATCATTTCAAAAGTAAATCACCGCCAAACACTTAGGGGATTAAAAAAATCCAGAATTAATTTTGTTGTGTCCACCTTTTTAATCGACCTCTTCAAACAAGAGGGGCTAACCAATATGGCATATACACCCCATGCTATGGATATTGACAAGTTTCAAAAGCCTCTGTTTAAAAAAGAGCATCAAAAACTGAAGGAATTAAAGGACGAAGGATATTTTATTGTCAGTTATACCGGTTGGGTAACCGAAAATCGGGGTTATCAATTAATGATGGACTCAATCAAAAAAGCCGCAATCCAAGATGATAAGATTGTCCTAGTAATAGCCGGTGCCGATGCGAAATTTAGTCAATGCATTGCTGACTTTCAGAAAAACAATAACCTCGAGGATAATATTATTAATTACGGAGTTATTGATTCCGCTTTAATTCCGGGTATTTTATACTATTCTGATGTTTGTCTAAGTTTATTGGATTCAGATGTACCGGCTTTTCAGGTGTCTCCACCCCAAAAACTATTTGAATATTTTGCTGCCGGCAAACCTGTTATTTGCAATAAAGTACAGACCCACAGCATGTTTGTTGAAGATGGCAAAACAGGGTTTTTGTTAGACATGGACCCCCTCCAGGCGAGTAAATCCATTAAGCTATTAAAAGACAATGAGAAAATGCACCAAACAATGTGCAATAACGCTTTTAAAGAAGCTTCAAAATACGATATCAATTTGGTTTACGGAAATATGGTAGAAAAAATAAAAGACGCAATCAATGAGCATAAAAAACAGACTTAAAAACAGCACCTTATTCCCTCTTTTGGTTTATCTGAGATATTGGGCTAACCGATACGCCATCAAAAGGGTTTTAACCTCAGATAAATTAGCAAAAGGATTTGACTTAAAACCTGTTGATCCAGGAATAAATTTCTTCGGATATTACAATATGTTACCTGAAAACAAGAAAGGTGAGATTCTGTATTTGAAAGTTAATCAGGAAGAAACCAGGGGCAGCCTTTTTGAATCAGCAAGCATCATGTTGAAAAATCCAGACGGAAGCACCTCTAAAATTTCAGAAACAAAAGCCTGGAACTGGCAGCAGGGGTGCATGCTTCAATGGGCCCCCGGCGCTGACGGACGAATTTTGTTCAATGATTATGATCCTGAAACAGACCGATACATCGCCAAAGTGATTGATAAATTCGGGAACCCTGTAGCCCGCTACGATATCCCGGTAAACAACGTCAGCAAGTGCGGAAATTTTGCTTTAAGTCTTAATTACGACCGCCTGGCAAAAATGAGGCCTGATTACGGGTATTTCAATAAAAAAGATCAGACATTGCCGCCGGATGATCAGGACGGCATCTGGTATCTGGATCTGAAAACCGGCGCTTACAAGCTGATACTTTCCCTGGAGTCACTGAAAAACCTGGCTTACGTCCCAACAATGGATGGAGCGGGCCACAAGGTCAATCACATTGATATCAATCCGGACGGCACCCGTTTTATGTTCCTTCATCGATGGGTCGGGCCACAGGGGCGCTTTATGCGGCTGGTTACCGCTGATCCGGATGGCAGCAATCTTTGTATCCTCAATGGTGATAAAATGACGTCACATTGCTGCTGGGCTGATAATAATGAAATTATAGCGTTTTGCCAATACAATGAAAAGAGAGGATATTTCAAATTTAATGATAAATCAAAGGCGGTCAGGTTTTTGTCTGCCAAAATGCCAAAGACTGACGGGCACCCTTCTGTTTCTCCGAATGGCCAGTGGCTTGTGACAGATACCTACCCGGACAAGAGCAGAATGTCGCATTTATATCTCTATAATATGTTTACTGATGATATTATACACCTTGGAAGATTTTATCAGCCTCTTAAATACAAAAAATTAATGAGAGTTGACCTCCACCCGAAATGGTCAAAAAATGGCAAATCTGTTTTTTTTGAATCAGCTCATAATAGTAACAGAAAACTATATGAATTAAGTACAATAAACCAAAAAGCCAAGAACCGTCTCTTATATTTTATCAAATCTTGATTTTGCAGACTCACATTTTTGTAACGGATAGATATTAATATGCAAAAACCGCGTCTTCTCTGGATAGCCTTCAAGCTCATCGACAAATCAGAAAACCGGGTCGTTCTTCTTCAGATGATTGAACGCTTGAATCAACATTTTGATGTCCGCCTGATCGCCGGTTACAGCAAGGAAGCGCTTGAATTACAAGCAGGCGGCCGCCCTGTGGAATACTATGACAGACATGGCCGCATCCCCCTTAAGTGGCTCAGGGCATATATCAGTCAACCAAGCGTCATTAAGCGGTTGATCCGCAGCGAGCCACCGGCAATCATATTTGTCACCCATGGGCCTTCAAACCGGATGCTGCGGTTTATTTTAAAAAATGCCCGGAAATATGGTGCAAAAGTGGTGTTTGACGTCCGGACCCTTCCAGGGCCGAAAAATAATTCCAGGTCTTTCAAACTTTTCAGCAGCCGGCTTTTGTTTGCCAGCCGGCACTTTTCCGGGGTGACCTACATTACGGAAGAAATGCGCAGATACTGTATAAAGCGCTTTGGTCTGCCGGATCACAAAAGTGCGGTCTGGACCTCCGGGGTTGATGCGGACACGTTCAGGCCGGCTGATTTAAAGCCTGCAGACACGCCTTTTCGCCTGATCTATCATGGGGGCATTATTTCCGCCGCCCGGGGCCTGGACCGGTTGATCCAGGCCATGGATTATGTAAAGGACCTTGATATTCACCTGACATTGATCAGTTCCCTGCGGGAGCCGGAAGCCATCTGCTGGATTGAGCGGTTAAAACTCCAGGACCGGGTCACTTTGGTGGATACGATCCCCCATGCCCAGATCCCCGCACAGATTCAGGCCCATCATGCGGGCATTCTGCCGTTTCCGGACTGTGACATGTGGAATACAAGCTCTCCCATCAAATTGTTTGAATACATGGCCTGCGGCCTGCCGGTGATCGCAACTCAAATTCCTGCGCACAGAAATGTTTTAAACGGCAAGCCCTTTGCTTTTTTTGCCAAAGACGCCTCCCCCCAGGCCCTTGCCGCGGCAATCCGGCAGGCGTATTCCCAAAAAAAACGGTTTGAAGAGCTGGGGAATCAAGCAAGGGCCCAGGTGCTTGAAGAACATACCTGGAACAGCCAGGCAGTCAGGCTTTCCAATTTTTTACGATCTTATCTTTGAATTTCAAATAACCGGTCAAAGGCAAGTCCAATCTAACATCACATGAAGCTGGTTCATTTCACAATTGCTGTTTTGGTTTTTATTTTCTTTTTTTCAGGCCTGCTGATTCATTACGGACTTTTGCCGGATGCGGTCAATTTTGTGCCTGAAATATTGATCTTATTTCTTTTCAGCTGCGCACTTCTGCGGCCGGACCGGGAGCCGGGCACAATAAGGGTGGCCGGGTTCCGCCTTATAGTGCTCTTTATTGGCTGGACTGTTTTGGCCGGAATAGCCACGGGCCAGTCAACAATTACGGTTGTTCTTTTTTTACGGGTTGTTTTGCGTTTCTATGTGCTGTTTCTGGCCATTATTAACCTTGAAATGAGCGATCGGGAAATAAAAATATGGATTGCCGTGCTGGCGGCTCTCCTGTTTCTTCAGGTGCCGGTGGCAGCCGTGCGGATGATCTGGGAGGGCCAGGGTGAACAGGCAGTGGGGACCTACACCTATGGGGGCGGCGGCCTGTCAACGGCCATTCCCATGTTCATGACCGGTTATCTGCTGGTGTTTTATACCGCCTATCGCAGATGGCTGCCATATCTTATCGGCATTGTGGCCTTTGCCGCATTCGGCATTATCGGGGGCAAACGGGCCACTTTTTTAACGGTCCCGCTGGCCGGCGTTTTTGCATTATATGTTGTACACAGCATCGGCAGTATTGAAACCGGTTCCGTGCGCAACAAGATTTTCGCCCTTGTGATTCTCGGGCTTATATCTTTTACAGCAATGAAATTTTTGCCAAGCCTTAACCCGGAAAACCGGGTTCAAGGCAGGGTTGATATCAGCTATGCCGCAGACCATGCTTTTGAATACAGTTTCGGCCAAAGCCAGGAGGGGGCAACAACAGGGCGGATGTCTACCACCATCCGGGCCTTAAGCCTGTCTTCAGAAACATTTCACAAGGCTCTTTTCGGGTTTGGCCCGGGTTCCATGATGAAATCCAGATTCGGGGTTGGGATGGAAAGGAAACAGAGTGGGCGACACGCCTGGAGAGGTGTGGATCCGCGCACCGGTATAGTGTATGGAATGACCGGCTTTGCATGGCTTCTTTTGCAGGTCGGTTATCCCGGTACCCTTCTGTGGTTTACATTTTTATTTTTCATGTTCAGAACCTTCAAGAGGGCAGCCGCCTTGCAAAATGATCCGTTCTGGCAGGCGATCAGTCTAGGGGTTGCCTGCCATATGATGGTGGTTTTGTTTATCTCCGGTTTTTATAATGCAGGCCTGGTTATGGGGGATTTGGGCACATTTCTGGTCTACTTTATCCTGGCCCTGGGGTTTTTGCATGCAAAGAACGAAAAAGCGCAAACATAAAATGCATTTTAACATCCGCATATTTCAAAATATAGATGATCCTTTTCTTAAATCCGAATGGGAGCGCCTGGAGCAGGCGGCCGATGTTTTTCCCCAGAGCACCTATCACTGGTGCGCCACATGGTGGAAACACCTGGCCGGCCACAGAAAACTGCATGTGGTGATGGTGCTGGGAGAGGAGGGCAAAGCCCTGGGGATAGCGCCCCTGTGCATTGAACGCCATTTAGGCGTCAGTGTGTTAAGATCATTTCCTGTTCATTTCGGGGATTTTTATACGTTTATCCTGGAAAACGGGGCGCATGAGAAACCGGTCATTGAAGCGATAATTACATATATCCGGTCAAATCAGCAATGGAGATGGGCACGCCTGGAACAGGTGCCTGAAAACAGTGTCTTGGCACGGGTTTTTGCTGAACACGCTTTTCTTGCCAAGCATATGACGGCTTGTGTGATAGCTGATTTTTCGGGTTTGGACTGGGATGGCTATTTAGCAAAACTGAAAAAAAATTTTCGGGCAGAAATCCGAAGACGCATGAAAAAAATTGCTTCAGACCATGATGCAGCGTTGAGGGCTACAAATCAATGGGCGGATTATGAAAAAAAATTCACTGAGATGGTCAGCATATACCGGGCGCGCTGGCAGGACGATCGATCGCCTGCCAAAAGCGATCAGGAACTGGCCTGCTGGCAGGAGGCCATAAAAGAGCAGTTTAATAAGGGAAAAATTGTCTATTATCAGCTTTTGTTTGATGGCAAACCGGCCGCATACCGCCTGGGGTTTGTGCATCAGGGGGTTTATTATGCCTGGCACACCAGTTTTAACCCGGCTTTTAAAAGGTACTATCCGGGCATTATGATTTTAGCCTATATGATTCGTCATTTTATGGCTACGGGCATCCATACCATCAATTTTATGGCCGGAGATTACAACTGGAAGTATGACTGGTCATGGGATAAGCGAAAAACAGACAATTATATGTTTACATCCCCGTCCCGGGGCATCGCATCCACTATTCTAAATGCCTATCACCATAAGATCCGGGACAAAATAAAAAACTATTATCACCAGGCCATGGAATATAAGGCATTGCGGACCGTTTCGCGAAACGCGATTCTGGTCTGGCGAAAGATTTCCAATCACTCATAGCATTTCAATAAGATTTTTCCATATGCCGGGCCAAAAAATTTCAGAACGTTTAAAACAATACGGGTTTAAGGCTTCAATCCTGCAGGCCATGCGGGCAGCAGTCCGCAAAATCTACCGGGTCCAGCATGACATCCTTTTTTTAATGCCGGTGTTTTGCGGGTGCCAATATGACAATCCATGCATCAAAGAACTGACAAAGGAGCGGATCAGCCATTTGACAAAAGCCGGTGAGTTAACCCGTGCAGAAAACTCTCTATTTCAGGAATTTCTGACTGAAGGCAGCAGGGGGATTTTTGCTGAAATCAAGGGCCGGGTTGCCGGATATGCCTGGGTGCAGTATGCGGGGATATATCAGGTGGGCCCGCATGTCAGAATGCCGATTCCGCCAGAATATGCTGTTGTGAAAAACCTTTACGTGCGGCCTGCTTTCAGGGGGCAAAAAATCGGGCAGCAATTAAACCTGGCACGCCTTTCCATCATTCCGGCCGGCCTTATTCCGGCTGTTTTTATCCTCCCGGAGAACCGATATGCCATCCGAAACTGGGAAAGACTTGGTTTTCAAAAAATGCTTTTTTTAAAGCAGTGGCAGTGGGCCGGGCAGCCCTGGCGGGTGCGGGTCGCCTCTTTTTCTGATAGTTTTGCAGCAGAACCTGTTAGAAAAGCCCTGCTGCATCATCCCGGAGCTTTGTGATATGGCCGGCGGCCGATTTGAGGAATTTTTCTGTCTGGCACTCCGGTTTACCGGGATTCCCTGGTATCTGCGCGAAGTTTATGCAAGGCGTAAAATTACCATCATCAACTACCACAACCCGTCTCCGGATATTTTTTTGCAACATTTAAAATACTTTTCCCGTCACTATTCGTTTGTGTCTGCTCATGCAGTTGCCCGGGCATTAGACTGGCAGGATTTTTCAGACCTGCCCCCAAAGCCCATGCTGATCACCTTTGACGATGGATATGCCGGAAACGCCCATCTTGTCGGTGCGATAAGAAAATACCATGTGCCGGCCATGTTTTATATAGTTGCCGGCACTGCAGGCACCAAAAGGGTTTTTTGGTTTGAAATGGTACGAAATGATCCCGCACTGCTCGAAAGACTCAAGCAGGTGCCGGATCAAAAACGGCGGGCGCTGCTCCAAAAGAAAACGGGCCATACAGACACCAGGGAGTATGAGATACGTCACTGCCTGTCAATTGATGAATTAAAACAATTGGCGGACGCCGGTGCAAACATTGGCTCGCATACCTTATTTCATCCCATGCTGGATAAATGCGATGAAAAAACCGGAAAGCGGGAATGCGTTGAAGCCAGAAAGCGCCTGGAAAAAATTCTGGAAATCCCTGTGGAGCATTTTGCCCTGCCAGGTGGCAGGGGCGCCCGGGTCTGCCGGCAATGGGTAAAACAAGCCGGCTACCGGACCTGCCGGACCATTGCGCCGGGCTGGGTGACGCAGGCAAGTGACCCGTTTTCACTTCCCAATTTCGGCATAGATGACAAGGCCGGCCCGCACAAGGCCGCCATTCAGGCATGCGGCTTATGGGAGATGCTGAAAAAAGTATTCAGGAAGAAGCCAGCGGCCGTTGACCAAAATTGATTTTTTGCATCCGGCAAGACTTGGGGGAGCGACATGATTTGTTTTTGCCATATGATTAAAACCGCAGGCACAACCCTGCATTATATATTCCGGAACAATTATGGTTTTGGCTATGCTGAAATCAACAAACCATCTTTTAATCAACGGGATTTGCGTGTTTTGAAATTTGCGGGGGGGGGGGGGGGGGTCAAGGCAATAGGGGGCCACGGGCTAAGGCCTGATGATGGGCTGCGGGCAGTTGCCAATGATATCTTCTTTTTGACATTTATCAGAAATCCTGTTGCCAGGTTTATCTCCCATTATAACCATGGGCTAAAAGCAGGCAGCCATGATGATAGCCTTGAAAAGCGCTGCTCCATAGTGGGCGAACACGATTATCAGACCAAATTTCTTCTGGGATGCAAGTCACTTGAGGAAAGAAGTTTTGCCGCAGGGGCGGCAGAGCTTGAAAGGGCAAAAAAAATACTGCAAACAGAATTTCAATTTGTCGGTGTAGTTGAACGCTTTAATGAAAGCCTTTTATTAATGCGCCATGCACTTGGCCTGCCGAATTTTGAGATACGCTACCAGCCCAAAAATGTAAAACCGGATTCAGCAGCAAAAACCTTGAGCTTGTCTGAAAAAGATGACGCTGCAGTGCGGCAGGCAAATCAGATTGATATTCAGCTTTACCACTTTGCTGAACAGGAAATTTTTAACAGGCACAGGGCGCAATACGGCACCAGCCGTTTGTTAAATGAAGCAGAAAGTCTGGATAAGGCATGTCAGACTTACCGTTTTTCTACATTAAATAATATTGCTTTTCGGGTTGGAAAATATTTGTTTTATCGGCCTTTTTTAAAATTTTTTGGCTGATTGCAGGGAATCAAATTATCTGAAAAAAAGACAGCAGATGAAAAGGTTAAAGTACAAGGAAGAATGCCAAATAACGATACCTGATGTATTGTTGATCGAAGGATGCGATTTTGAAAGTCATCCTGCCGGGGGCCAGCTTGCGTTTGCTCGGCAGCTTCTCCAGAGTTTCGGCAATCGTTTCGCTTTAGTCGGTGTTTCCACGGATGAAACCCCTGTAGGCCGTTGGGTTACTCGTAAAATAGACGGTACAACATATCATTTTTTTGGGGTGCGCAGAGTGGATAAGACTAAAACAGGCCGGCCGCTTATTCCTTTGCGTATCCGCCATTATCTTGCCGTGCGAAAGTATATGCAAGAAATTAGAAGTTTAGGGGTCAGCAATGTATTTACCCAGTGTGCTCAGGTTATGCTGGCGATACATCAGTACGACTGGAACAGCATCTGCTATTGCTTCCCAAGCGTAAAAAATGAAGTTGAACACTCGCGCTATGGCTGGGCACGTTTATTAAAGCGTCCGTATGAGCGGATACTGTTCAAAGCCTTAAGAAGAGCAAACCTGATTCTGGCCGCAGCAGACACGACAGCAATTGAAGCCATGGTGGAAAGAAGCAATGGTATGGTGAACCGGTCAAGAATTGTCCCGTGTCCTACACGTGCGGATACCAGAGTGTTTTATCCGAAGGATAGGAAAACAGCACGTGCCTCTTTGGGATTAAATCAAGAGGCAAAAATCCTGCTATTTTGCGGCAAACTTATGTACATTAAAGGCTGGCAGCTTATTTTAGAGTCTTTTAAAAGACTTAAAACCGAAAGACTCCATTTGCAATTAGTATTGGTAGGTGATGGCGAAGATCGGGAAAAATTAAAAAACATGGCTTACCATCTTGGTATTATTGAAGATATCATATTTGCAGGTATAGTGCCATCTGGAGAGGTAGCGTTGTACATGAATGCAGCTGATGCGCTCGTTGTTGGTTCGTTTCAGGAAGGTTGGTCCGTCGCAATGGTTGAAGCCATCTCATGCGGCCTGCCAATAGTTTCAACCAATGTCAGCGGAGCCAGGGACTTGATCTGTAATGGATTTAACGGTTATGTGGTGGATACACGCAATCCTGAGGTGTTTGCCAAAGCAATCAACAGCGCACTGAATATAAAGGATGCTGCAACCTATAGCCTTCAGATTGCAGAAAAATATTCGTTAGCAACCCTGGCCCAGGATCTCCGTGCTGTGTGGCCAGTTTTCTCCGACTGAACAGCCGTCTGGAAACGGAAAAACGGATTTTAAAGTCCTGTTGCCGGGTATATTAAAGGGAATGCCTGACTGTGGAATTTGTTTTTATTATTGGAGTAGCCAGAACCGGGTCGAAGATATACAAGAATAGCATAAACAGCTATACGGATATAGATATTCTAAATGAAATGCATTATCTATCGCCACGCTGGTTACGAAAAGACTTTTGCATGTCGGTTTCAAAGACTATTGGAAAACCTCTTCGTGGAGAGCACCTTGAGGCTTTGATCAATTTAATGTTTCAGAAACAATTTAATGGGACATTTTGGCAGATGAGTCTGGATGAGATTGAGGGCAATGAGAATTCCATCCAAGAATTAGATCGTGATGTGCTTGCAAGTCGACTGGGTGAGACGAATTTTGCCTTCAAAACAATTCTTGAGACTTTGTTATGCATGCATGCTGAAATTAAGAAAAAAAGAAGGGGGGGGCAAAATTTCCAGTCAACATTGCATGCACTCCGAAATTCCATCAATGGTTTCCTGACTCACGCTATATTCATATTACGAGAGATCCCAGAGCCATTTATGCATCTATGAAATTAATGGATATTCGAACTTGTGAAAGTTTGCCAAGATGGCGGCAGTGCGTTTTGGCGGCAAAACGCTTGACATATCTTGTCCATCAATACCATTGGGCCGCTCGTGTCCATGCCATGATGGCTCATAACGAAAAGTATCACTTGTTTCGCTTCGAGGACACGATCCAAGCACCAGAGGATCAGATGAAGAAGCTTTGTAATTTCCTTGCAGTACCCTTCGATAAAAGGATGCTACTGCCACGGATGGAAGATTCATCTTTTCGTAAACGGGAAATAACTTATGGTTTTGATGTGTGTACATTAGAAAGATGGCGCAATGTCATTTCACCTTACACCGATCGAATCATAAGAAAGCTCTTGGGGCGTGAAATGCGGCTATTAGGCTACGGGTAAACCAATTAGTTCCTCAACCTTAATAATTAAGGACTGTTAACAAATACTTGAAAATATGAAACAACTAACTCAAAAATTAAAAACCGGTGAAATGACGATTCAGGAAGTGCCGCTGCCGGCTGTTTCTGCCGGCACGGTGCTTGTACAAAACCACTATTCCCTTATCAGTGCCGGCACAGAGGGCTCAACGGTCAAGGCTGCCCGAAAAGGCTTAATTGGCAAGGCCAGGGAAAGACCTCAGCAGGTCAAGCAGGTTTTTGACGTTTTAAAACAGCAGGGGCCGGCCCAAACCTACCGGGCGGTGATGAAAAAGCTGGACGCCTATTCACCGCTGGGATACAGCAGCGCCGGTGTTGTCATTGATGTCGGAAAAGGCGTAAAAAATATTTCCGTGGGGGATAAAGTCGCCTGTGCCGGCGCGGGTTATGCCAATCATGCGGAAATTATTTCCGTGCCGGAAAACCTGTGTGTGAGATTGCGCCAGGATTCAGATTTACAACTTGCCTGTTACAACACATTGGGGGCAATTGCACTGCAGGGGATCCGGCAGGCTGATCTGCGGCTGGGAGAAACTTGTGCGGTTATCGGCCTGGGGCTCATCGGGCAGTTGGCTTGCCTTATGCTGAAGGCAAGCGGGGTAAGGGTTTTCGGGATAGATATTGACCGTGCAGCGGCAGAAACGGCAAGAAAGCATTGTTGTGATGCGGCATTTCTAAGAACCGGGCATGCCGTAGAGGAAGAAATACACCGGCTTACCCGGGGCATGGGCGTTGACGCGGTGATTATAACCGCAGCCTCGTCAAGCCATGATCCAATTAACCTGGCCGGTGCGGTTGCGCGGAAAAAAGGGAAAGTCGTGATCGTGGGAGATGTGCCCACAGGGTTTGACCGGGAGCCCCATTATTACAAAAAAGAGCTTGATTTGCGCATGTCCTGCTCATACGGGCCGGGCCGTTACGATCCCCTGTATGAAGAACATGGGCTTGATTATCCGCCGGCCTATGTGCGCTGGACCGAGAACCGGAATATGGAGGCGTTCCAGGATTTGATCGCCGGGGGCAGGATTGATTTAAGTTATTTGACCACCCATGTTTTCAAGTTTGCGGATGCGCCCAGGGCCTATGACATGATGATGGAACGCTCTGAGCCATTTATGGGCATCCTTATTGCCTATGATATTGGTAAAACCATTAAAAGAGGCAGGATTGAAATTAAAGGGCATGACCGCGGACCGGTTTCATCTGTTAATATCGGATTTATCGGGGCCGGCAGCTATGCCCAGAGCCAACTGCTTCCCAATATCCCCAAAAACGCCGGCGTTTCACTAAAGGGGATTTTAACCGCCACCGGAACAGGTGCGCGATCAGTGGCTGAACGCTTTGGGTTTGATTTTTGCACTGATCTTGAAAGTGAAATCATTGAAAACGATGCCATTAACACGGTTTTTATTGCCACGCGGCATAATACGCATGCCGATTTTGTGCAAAAAAGCCTGAAGGCAGGCAAAAATGTTTTTGTGGAAAAGCCTTTGTGCCTCCATGAAGGTGAGCTAAATGAAATTGAAAATTTGTATAAAGCATTGTCAAAAAAGCAAGCTGACAAGGCCGCCGGCGGGCAAACACCGCTTTTGATGGTGGGCTATAACCGCAGGTTTTCTCCCCTTGGCCGCGAGATAAAAAATAATTTTCCTGGCGGCCCTTTGGCCATGGTGTATCGGGTAAATGCCGGCCATATTCCCAAAGACTCCTGGATACAGGATATAGAGATCGGCGGGGGGCGCATAATCGGCGAAGTCTGCCATTTTGTGGATTTTTTAACCTTTTTAAACGGTTCCCTGCCGGTTTCCGTAAGTGCCCAGGCAATGGAGGATGTCAATCATTTAAATGACGTTTTGGTTGTTTCCCTGAAATATGAAAACGGCTCCATCGGCACAATTTGCTATTTTGCAAACGGCGATAAGGCCCTTTGCAAAGAACGGGTGGAAGTCTTTGCCAATGGGTGTACGGCGGTTTTAGATGATTTTAAACGCCTGGACATTTATGCGGGCGGCAAAAAAAAGACGAAAAAATACCTCTCCCAGGACAAGGGGCAGAAGGCGGAGGTGAGCCAATTTATTGATGCTGTAAAAAACGGCAAACCCTCGCCGATTCCCATTCACCAGATTTTCAGCGCTTCCCGTGTCTGTTTTTCAATCCTTGAATCCATTCGAACCGGTCAGACAATTGTGAATTCCTGAATTCCGTAATTCCGGGGACACAATACCTCCGTAATTTCGGGGACACAATACCTAATTAAATTAATTAGGTATTGTGTCCCCGAAATTCGTAAGTTTTCCTTCTATGAATGCTGCAACATATATTGATGCATTGCGAAAATATGTGGAAGTCTGCGATTTTGCCGGCTACGACCCCTATGACGCCTTGAAAAGCCCGGTTGTACGGGGATTGACATTTGGGGCAAAATACGGCCGCATTGCCTGGACCCAGGCGTTTCGCCATTTGCCCATCAATCTTCGGCCGCTTTTGGGCGTGCCCAAGGGGCACAATCCCAAGGCGCTTGGGCTTTTTCTGGGGAGTTATGCCCGGCTGTACGCCCTGGAAAATCGTGAAGAATATTTACAAAAAATTGACCGTTTGCTGGATCTGCTCAGGCAGAACATGAGTGGCGGGTATGCCGGGCCGTGCTGGGGCTATGATTTTGACTGGCAGTCCCGGGCTGCTTTTGTGCCGGCTTATACGCCCACGGTTGTCAATTCCGCCTTTATAGGACATTCCCTGCTGGATGCTGCTGATATCACAGGCAATCAGGATGCTCTGCAGCTTGCTGTTCCCATTGGAAATTTTATATGCCGGGACCTGAATCAAAAAAAGAAAAACGGTGGTATCTGTTTCAGTTATACACCAGAGGATTTTAATTTTGTCCACAATGCCAATTTGCTGGGGGCGTCTCTTTTAATCCGGATCTATGAACGCACCTGCCAGGAAGATCTTAAGGCATTGGCGCTTTTAAGCCTGAAATATTCCATGGATCACCAGCATGAAGACGGATCCTGGAAATATGCGGAAACCGGTTTTCAAGGCTGGATTGATTCTTTTCACACGGGATTTAACCTTCAGGCCATACGCTGTTTTTTAAAGGCCGGTGTGGCCGAAGAATACCGGGCGCAATATGAAAAAGGCGTGCGGTTCTACGCGGAAAACTTTTTCGGCCCAGACGGTATGCCCAAATATTATCATAACCAGACCTATCCTATAGACATCCATTGCCCGGCACAGGCAGTGTATTTTTTTTCCGGTGAAGGGAAAAAATATAAGGCGCTGACTGACAAGGTGCTGGGCTGGATGAGCAATCATTTGTGCAACCCCAAAGGGTATTTCAATTTCCGGAAAAGTCGCTGGATGACCAATCGTATCCCGTATATGCGCTGGGGCCAGGCATGGGCGATGCATGCATTAACAGAATACAGGATCAACACAGAAAATGAGGATAAAAATGAAGCGGGTTAGGCTTTTGGGTATTCCGGTGGATTGCATAACAATGAAATCCGCGCTGGAATATATCGATGAGCGGATAAGAAGCACAAGGTGCGGCAGTTATATCATGGCTGTAAATCCGGAAAAAATTATGGCGGCACAAAAAGCACCTTTTTTAAAAAATATGTTCGAACACGCAGGCCTGCTGATACCCGACGGCATTGGCGTGGTGCTGGGGGTTCGAAAGGTTTATGGTGTTTGGTCGCAGCGGGTGGCCGGTGCAGATTTGATGCAGCAGATATGCCACGTTGCTGCTGAAAAGAGCTATAAGATTTATATATACGGCTCTAAGGAAGAGGTTAACAAAAAAGCCGTGGAGATTTTAAAATCGCGTTATACTGGTATTCAGATTGTTGGCCGCAGCCATGGCTATCTCGGGGAAGATGAGATGGGAAATCTTGTTAAGGCAATCAATGACTCCGGGGCCGATATTTTATTTGTTGCGCTTGGCAGTCCCAGGCAGGAGCAATGGATAGACACGCATATAGAAAACCTTAATGTTAAAATCTGCCAGGGCATTGGCGGGACTCTGGATACCATAACCGGTGAGATGAAAAGGGCCCCGGCTTTGTTTCAGAGGCTTGGGCTTGAATGGTTTTACCGGCTTGTTGCCGAGCCCAGACGTGCTCGCCGGCAAGCCGCCCTTCCGGTTTTTATGTTAAAAATCTTGTTAAATGGCAGGCCATGCCAAAAGCCGGTTTTTCATAAAACATTATAAACGCAGGCTTGTTTAAAGGATGAAGATTTTAAATGTTGTCGGCGCCCGACCGAACTTTATGAAAATGGCGCCGATTATAAAAGCCATGGATAATTACCCGGAGCAGATCAATCATTTGCTGATCCATACCGGACAGCACTATGATGCGCACATGAGCAAGTCTTTTTTTGACGATTTGGGCCTGCCGAAACCCGATATTGACCTGGGTATCGGCAGCGGCAGTCATGCCGAACAAACCGGTAACGTCATGATGGCGTTTGAAAAAATCTGTCTGGAAGAGGCGCCGGAACTGGTGATCGTGGTAGGGGATGTGAACTCCACCATGGCGTGTACAATTACTGCCAAAAAGCTTGGTATCAAGGTAGCTCATGTGGAAGCCGGTCTGCGCTCCGGTGATATGTCAATGCCGGAAGAAATCAATCGTTTGTGCACAGATGTGCTCTGCGATTTTCTGTTTACTACAGACCTTCTGGCAAACAGAAATCTGGAAAAAGAAGGCAGGGACCCGGGAAAAATTTTTTTTGTGGGAAATGTGATGATCGACACCCTTTTAAAGCACAGGAGCATAGCAAAAAGAATTGATCTGGTCAGCAGGTTGGGGATTTTGCCAGGACGCTATGCTGCATTGACCCTGCACAGGCCTTCAAACGTGGATGACCGGCAGACCCTTAAACAGATCCTGGAGGCGTTGTCAGAAATAGCTTCAAACACACCCATTATATTTCCGGTTCATCCCAGGACCAAAAAAATGATCTCCCGGTTTGGCCTGGATTGTTTTTTAAGCAAAGAGCCAGGGAAAAACGGTATTTTTGCAGTCAATCCCTTGGGGTATCTGGAATTTTTACACCTGACCATGTTTGCCAAAATGGTGATTACAGACAGCGGCGGGCTTCAGGAAGAAACCACAGTGCTGGGGGTTCCCTGCCTGACCTTGCGAAATAATACCGAACGGCCCATTACCTGCACCCAAGGCACAAATGTGCTGGTGGGAAACCAGAAGGCTCAAATTATAGATGCAGCCGGAAAAATTCTGGCAGGGCACGTGAAAAAGGGACGTATCCCTGAAAAATGGGATGGTAAAGCCGCAGAACGGATTGTTCAAGTGCTGTTTGACCATTTCAATTCCGCAATTCCGGGGACACGAACTTAATTCGATAGAATTAAGTTCGTGTCCCCGGAATTGCCAAAATTAAAATAGCAGAATTTTCCGGTATTATTGCCATGACAGATGTTGCAGGCCGGCGGGCGCTGCCCGCCGGCTGTAAAAAAGCGAGGGTGCATTTTAGCCAGCCGGGTAAAAACAATAAAGATTGTTTTGAAAACAACGGACTGCCGGAAACTTTTGACCCATGGCTCCAGGACCGGCCGTGTTTTTTGTTCATGGGGCCGCCGTCCATGATCCGGGGGGTGCTTGAAATACTTGATGCATTTGACCGGGCGGCTGAAAAGCATCCGGATATTTGCCTGGTTTGCCTGTTTCGTCCTGACAGCCGTCTTGATAATGATTTGATCGTAAAAAAAATTGACAGGATGAAACATCAAAAAAGAGTCTGGCCGGTGCTGGAACTGGTGGATGAAACAACATTGAATGCCTTTTTAAGCCACTGTTTTGCCTTTGTGAAGACTTTTGCGATGATGCCTTCAGAAATACAGCTGGCAATTATCAAAGACATGGCCTGGGGCAAACCGGTGATTGTTGCAAATACAGAAGTCACCGGGAAATTTTCCAGACCATTCGGGCTGGCTGCCCGGGCAGGGCGAATAAAAGATTTAAGCGATGCTATGGTGAAGCTGGCAGATAGTAAGGCCGTAATTCCCAATTCCGGGGACACGTAATTCCCAATTCCGGGGACACGAACTTAATTCTATCGAATTAAGATTCATGTCCCCGGAATTGCGCGCCCTACGGGGTGGTATATTGGTATAGCCGGATAATGGCATGGATGAAGATATACGACAGAAAGACAAGAAAGAAACAACTTGAAAAATATGATTTTTGATGTACAAAATAGATCATGTGTGAAGCAGAGAAAAATCAAATAGCGATTTCAGTATGTACAGACTTATCCGAACTTCGTGAAAAAGTCGGCAACAGCTATTTGTCCGATCATTCGCTGTGTTTGCTGGAGCAAAGCCTGTCTGACAATGTTCAGTATATGCTTCTGGAGTATCCCTATGTGGACAAAGATTTCAGGAGTACCTACTATAGTGACTTCTCCAAAAGACATAAAAAAATTGACCGGAATTCGTATCGAGTTCATTTGTTCGGCAAAGAAGAGTACTTTGGGTTTTTTACGTTAAGAAACACTGCCCCATTTAATCTGGGGCGGGCCTATATCGCCCCAGATGCCTTTGCCAGGCAGAAAGGCCATTTGCTGCTTGCCGGGTTTGAATGCCATTTTTTAGGTAAAACGCTCACTGTTAAGGCTTTTCCGTGGATGCAGCAGGATGCAAACATTTCCCGTTGCGCACAGGTTTCGATTTGGGCTATTACCAGATATTACAGTGAAAAATATAGTATTTACTCAGAGTATACAATTCAACAAATATTTGATCTGGCGTCTTCGCACACTCGCAAGATCCCATCAAAAGGGCTGACAATAGAAAACATATCAAGCATTTTCAGCCTGATTGGGTTCTACCCGGAAATTTATTTCAGTGAAATTGTTAATAACAGAAAAATTTTTAATGAAATCATATATATATTTGTTGAATCCGGAATTCCTTTTGTGGCAGGATTAAGAGGTAAAAGGCATGCCATCGCCATAATAGGGCATTTGAAAATAGAGCCTGAAAATGATGTTAAAAGCGGAATAACTCCGATTTCAGATCTCATAGAAGGTTATTTTTCCGTCGATGACAATTGTCTGCCATATTCTGTGGTCGGAAACGGTGGCATGCATTCAGTTTGCGACATTGACTCAATCATTGTTCCTTTATATGAGAAGATGTATCTTGATGTGTTAACCCTCCTGAGCCGGATACTACCTGAAATAGAAGATTCTTTTCTGCCACAGCAAAACATGTACCGCCGGGTTTTCATGGCCTCATCCAAATCGTTTAAACAATTTATATTTGACAATGCTGTCGATGATTATTATAAATATCATTTGCTTTTGCAGCAAATGCCCAAATTTATATGGGTTGCCGAATATATTGCCGAATCGGAATACCCTGATTATGTACAGTCAAGATTTATCTTCGATGCTACGGCAATGGAATATGCTGGGATTGACATGATGATTTCGGCCAGAATTGGCAGCTTGTTCATTTGCGAAGGAGAGTCGGTGGAGCTTGATGATGTGCGGGATCCAATTTACAGGCACAATTTAGCGGAGGCCTATCATGGAATGGATGAAGAAAATGATGGAAGCCAGCAACAGAAGTCTTGAAATGAAAAAGGATCAAGGTGTTCAAGCAAAGCTCGATCGCATCGATCGCAAGCTGAAAGAAAACATTCAGGAAAACGTTGAGAAGGACCGTTTGCGGGAACAGAGAACCCTTGAAATCAGCAGGCAGTATTTCCTCGGCTGAAACAGAATTTTTGGCGGATGAGCCGGCGCTTATCCGCCTTACACTTACTATGCTTGCTTCTTAAGTTTTAAACCGTCTAACCATTTCATGCCCGAAGATTTAAGATGCAGGCTTGCCTCCGGGTCCCTCCTTTTGCTTGTTGCAAATCCTTTTAATATTTCAGGCATCAAAATCATCAGTTTAATTCCGTAATCTAATTCCGGGGACATGAACCTTAATTCTATCGAATTAAGGTTCATGTCCCCGGAATTGACGCGTATCATCCTTGATTTCACAGATTATCCGGTAACTGCCGACCCGGTATCGCCAGAATCCGGAATGGCTGCCCTTTAATGGCTCCCCGAAATGTCTTGGGTTCTTGCATCCATCTATGCGATCCGACAGCCAGCCAAGAATCCTTTTTTGAACCGGCCGATCAAGTTTTTTAAGTTGGCGTTCTGCAACATCACTGATTTCAACTATCCAGGCCAAGTTCTTTTTTTAACTCCTTAAGCGGTTTACTGCTTTGCATTTGCGCCTTTGCTTCTTGTGCGAGTTCAAGGTCCTCATTATCCTCAAGGAACCGGACAATTGCCTCGCGGATCAATTCACTTTTGTTGCTGCCACGGATTTTAGCAAGGTGTTTGAGCTGTTCTTCAATGGTTTTATTTAAACGGACAGTAATCACGGCTTGATATCCTTTTAAGCTTTTTTGAGTGTATGACATTGTATTGCGTTTTATTTGGTTTGTCAAATTCAATTCGGGAGACACGAATTGACCACGGGATTGCTTCCCGGGTATTAATTCCGTAATTCCGTAATTCCGGGGACACGAACTTAATTCTATCGAATTAAGGTTCATGTCCCCGGAATTGGTCCCCGGAATTGAGGGGCCCCGGGAATGCCTCCCTGGAATTAGGGACTTGGCTTGTTTTTTGCTTATGTCCATATCCTAATCATAGCTGATAAACCTTTTGCGGAGATAAGCCATTAAAACACTGATTTTCATTTTTGCCTGCTCCATGGGCCTGTCCTTGGTGCTGACGCCATTGATCCGGAGGCTTTGCCTCAGGTGGGGCATTGTTGATGTGCCGGATCAACGGAAGGTTCACAGGCATCCGATCCCAAGGGCCGGCGGGGTGGCAATCTTTACCGCGTTTTTGGCGGTACTGGCCATCAGCCGGCTGCTGCCGGTGATCCATGAATCAGAAGTGATGGCTCTGGATAAAAGCCTTGTTTTTTTTCTGGCCGGTGGGGTGGTGTGTTTTGGTATCGGGCTTTTTGATGATCTGAAAGGCTCCAGGGCAATGGTGAAACTGCTTTTTCAGGTTGCCGGCGGGCTGCTGGCGTTTTTAGGGGGCATTGAAATTTCCCAGTTTGAGATGGGCGGATTTATCATTGAATTTGGTCTCCTCACAGCGCCGGTTACCATTTTCTGGTTTGTTTTGTTTATGAATGCAGTCAACCTTGTTGACGGGCTCGACGGGCTGGCAGGGGGCATTGTTTCGTCTGCAGGCATTACCATGGTGATTTTGTCTTATTTAAACAACGATATGTTTACTGCTGTTTTGTTTACAGCGCTTGCAGGCAGTGTTCTGGGATTTTTGCGCTATAATTTCAACCCGGCCACCATATTTATGGGCGACTCGGGGAGCTATTTTCTGGGTTATGCCATTGCGGGCATCAGCATCATCGGATCAGTGAAAAGCCATGTAGCCCCGGCTTTGCTGATTCCTCTGTTGGCCATGGGAGTTCCTATTTTTGATACCATCTTGTCACCGGTTCGCAGGTTCGTGCGGGGAAGGAGAATTTTTCAGCCCGACAGCAGCCATATTCATCACCGGTTGAAAAATATGGGCTTTTCCACGGTTCGGGCAGTTTCAACCTTATATGGCATCACTGTGTTTTTGTGTGCTGCGGCTCTGATAACAGTAAATTTGCGCGATATAAGGGCAGGGCTTATAATTATAGCGATAGCTGCAGGTGCCATTTTCATGGTCAGAAGACTGGGCTATTTTGAATACCTCAGCAGTGAGAGATTCAGGACCTGGCTTCGTTGTCTGGGTGATGAATCCGGAATCAGCCTTGAGCGAAGGCGGTTTTTTGATCATCAGATTGAGATTTCCCGCGCCGGTGATATTAACGAAATGTGGCACAGGCTTACAGATGCGGCCGAATTTCTGGGCATTGATTTTCTGGAGCTAAGGTTTACCACACCAGCACAAAATCAGCCCTGGCCGCCGGTGCGCCGGTATGAAAACCCCGGGACCGGCAAGAGTTTTGAAGACAACAGCTTGGTCATACATCTGCGGCTGCCCCTGGCTAATAACGGAGACAGATACGGCTATTTAAAGATTCTGCAAAATGCCGGAAAACGTGAAATGCCGCTATTTCTGCTCCGCCGCCTGGAGCAGCTCAGATGGACGGTAACAAACAAACTGGCGGACTTAGATGCCCACCAGAAAGTTCTCCTCAATTCGGGGGACACAATACTTAATTCATGCGAATTAAGTATTGTGTCCCCCGAATTATTGTCCCCCGAATTATACGAATTGCAGAATTGTGAGGAGTTATGGAATGAAAACGGAAAAAATAAATAATGGAAAAACAGCATTTGTTTTTGCCGGTGGCGGCAGCCTGGGTGCCATCCAGGTTGGCATGCTCAAGGCCATTATCCGCACCGGCATAATCCCTGATTTTCTTGTGGGCGCTTTGGTGGGGGCGTTAAATGCTGTTTTTTTCGCCTTTGACCCCACACCGGATGGCGTTTCCCGGCTTGAAAAAATCTGGCTCGGAATAAAGCGAAAAGATGTTTTCCCCCTGCCGCCAATCCGGAAATTTTTCGGACTGGTCCAATCCCAAAAGCACATCTGCAGCCCCAAGCCCTTGACTCAACTGATCCGGACAAGCCTTCCTGGTGAGTACCTGGAGGATTGCGCACTGCCCTGCATGGTGATTGCCACTAGCCTGTTCCACGGCCACGAGGTAACGCTCACAAAGGGCAGCGTGCTTGATGCCCTTTTGGCTTCGACTGCCATTCCGGGCATTTTACCACAGGTAAAGTTTGAAGAGCTTTATCTGATAGACGGCAGCGTAACCAACAATACGCCGATTTCCACTGCTATCATGAACGGGGCAAGCCGCATCTTTGTTTTCCCCACCGGTATCTGTTGTGCCCGCAAGGCTCCGCCCAAGGGCCTTGTGGAAATGATTCTACAGGCCATGAGCATTGCCATTTCCCATCGTTTGGCCATGGATATTGAAAAATTCAGGCAGGAAGTGGAGATCCGTTCGTTGCCGACGCTTTGCCCCCTCGACGCCTCCATGTTCAACTTTTCAAGGACAGCGGAGCTGATTTCCCGGGCCGAACAGAAAGTGTCGGAGTGGCTTGATTCAGGCGGCTTAAACAGCGATTCTGATCTGAAGGCCCTGCAACCGCATTATCATTGATGCGGATTGCGCGGATTCCGGGATTCCGGGTAGAGTAGAGGACAGGCTATCCTGCCCTCTACTCTACCCGGAACTCAAAGGTATTGTGTCCCCGGAATTCAGTCCCCGGAATTCAAAATTCACGGAATTCGGCATGGCTGTTGCAAAATAAGGTCTGTGTCCCGGGTTGGCAGTGGGGCAGAAGGCCGTTTGTCAGCAGGTTGCTGCAAGGGGGTAAAGCTCGGCAGTGCCAGGCAGTGTAAGTCTGGCTGATGATTAAAATAACATGGAAAACATTCCATATATAAGGCATCGGCTCCATGGAACTGGCTCCACACAATACAGGTCAGCATTATCGGGACAGGGGATTGTTTTTGTCCGGGGCAGGGGACCGGACAGATCTGGCCGGGGAAAATGGAGGTGAAAAATTTATTTTCCGGGCCCTAATGGGGGTTTTGGTTTTTACCCAGCTGGCTTTTGGCGGGGTCCATGCCTGGGCCTATTGTCTGATGGAACTATTGGTTTTCACTCTTTCTGGTGTAGCGGTTTTGCTCTGGTTGGCCCGGGGCGTGAACTGGCCCGGGGATACAAAGGCATTTGACATCCGGTTACTGAATCCGGCCCTGTTGTGGCTTGGGCTTTTTTTATTGATCACCGGATTACAAATTCTTCCCATGCCATTCTGGTTGGTGGAATTGATTTCCCCAAGGGCATTTGATCTTAAAATTGCAGCAGCCAAGGCAACAGGGGCTGATCCGCCCGGCTGGATGCAGCTGAGCCTGATTCCGTTTGAAACACGCCTGGCTCTTATTCGTATTTTAAGCTATTTCTGCATGTTTGCTCTAATGGCCTGGCTGACCAGGCACAGGGCACAGATGCTGCAGGCTATCGGGGTCCTTGCAGGCATGGGCGTTTTTCAGGTGATTTACGGTGCGGCCCAGGCCTATAGCCACACACATCGGATCTGGTGGTATGCGGTGTCAAAACACTCCTCACTGATAAATGGGACATATATTAACTTCAATCATCTGGCCGGTTTCCTGGCAATGGTCTGCCCGTTGTGCGTGGGTATGGTTTTTGCTTATTGGCCCGGGCGCCCTGGATTGCCGAAGATACGGCCATTTAAGCCGGACGTGATCAAAAAATGGCTGGTGACAGGGATAAACAGAAATCTCCGGATATGTTTTGCGGGCCTTGCAGCATTGCTTGGATTTGGTCTGATTTCGACAGGTTCCAGGGGAGGAATTGTGGCTTTTGCAGCAGGGTCTCTGTTTATGATTTCTATGTTTATGGCCCGGCCGCGTTTTCGCGGGTTTGGACAAGTTGCCTTTATTTTGCTGCTGGTCATTCTGGCTTGCAGCTGCTTTATTGGCATTAAACCCGCCCTGGAGAAATTTCAGAAGACGGGCCTGCACAGCAGCCGGCTGGATTATACCCTTTCGGCTGCTTCTATGATCCGGGATTATCCCGTTTCTGGCACGGGCATGGGCACTTTTGGGGAGGCTTACCATTCCTATCCCGTGGCCCACCATGCCGGCGGCATGGCGTTGATACATCTTCACAACGACTGGATGGAACTTGGCGTGGAAACCGGCCTGATTGGGCTAGGGGCGGCAGCAATCGGGTTTGTCACGTTGATTTTTCAATATATCCGGGCCTGGATGGGCCGGGGAAACCATTTTTCCATAGGCCTGGGCGGAGGCGCCATTGCCGGCATGCTGGCCATAGGCCTTCATTCATTCGGGGAGTTTGCCCTGCGCATGCCGGCAAATGCCTTAACCCTTGTCACCGTTGCCGCAGTGGGGTGGAACGCTCTTTGTCAGGATAAATCCTTTTGAGCCATTCGCATGCGTTTGCTCGGATGGTCAATGGTATAAAGATAGTGCAGGTAATCAGTGATGGTATTGAATTTACTGGCTTTAAATCCGGGCAATTCAATAAAGACAATCCAGTCACCTGCAATTTCCATGTTCTGCCATTGGTCGTTGAAATACCCCTGGGCCTGGGCATGGGGCACATCTTTGAAGGTGCCCCGGGCAATGCGCACGGGCATATATTCCCGTGCGGTGATGGCGCAATAAACGGCCTTGTGCCGGCATGAGGGGCTAAGGGCCAGATCCGAGGCACAACCGGCAAATGCGCAGAGCGCAGATAGCATAACAATAAGCATGGCCGATCGTTTAAAAAGGTTTTTTTCTACAGGATACAGGCGCATTGCAGGGCCTCCGGCATAATGTTCAGGTTTCATATTTTGGCTTCGGGTTTGGTCTTCTTTTCGGAGGAACTGTGAAAAAGTTTAGTAGCCTGCAACGGCTTTGTCCCGGAAGCTATGTATCTGCGGGGGCCGCCTTGGTGTGCCTGGTTATTTTGTTTTGGGCGGGCTGTGCAACCGTGCGGCATTTTCTGGCCGAAGCCGCCTGCGCCACCCGGGTGAATGCAACCCTGCGGCGAAATGTTCAGCCGCCGATCCGCAACATCCAGGGGGCTATATTTTTGGATCCGGCAAACGGGGCGTATCACGCAAAATTGTCCCAAAGCGTGATGATGGAACTGATAAACCTCAAAACCCAGGGGCCAGGAAGCGGTGACAATGCGGCTGAACACAAAAAAATCCGGCTGGGATGGCAGAAAGCCTTGCTGTCCAACCCGGTCAATGCCCAATACTGGTACCAATACGGGATGTTTGTCACGTGGGAAAAAAAATGGTCCTACCAGAAGCGGCTCCAGCAGGCCGACCACGCAATGGCGGCTGCATATGATCTTAAGCCTTATGGGCCCGGGCTGCTTTACAGCCTGGGCGGCTATTGGCTATGGCGATCCAAAATTCCGGGCTCGATTCCAGGGGCCCGTGAAAAGGGACTTGGCTTACTGAGAAAAGCTGTTTTGCTGGACCGGGGCTTTCTGCACCGGGCTGCAGAGCTTCTATGGTATCATGATCCCAGCCCGGAAGCGGTTTCAGAGCTTGCTGCGGAGGGTGATCCAGGAATAAAAAAGGCGTTGCAAAGATGGTTGAAGATCAAAAAAAAAGGGGGAAGCAAATGAGTCTTAAAACATTTCAAATGCCGGTTAAAACGTCTGCAAAGATATTGGCGATGTTATTGATAGGCCTTGCGGTACTTCTGATTTTGCCGGGTGCAGCCCCCGGCCTGACCGAAGAAGACGGAGCCGCCTATCTAAATGAGGACAACAGCATCAAAATAGAAGCCCTTATAAAACAAATTTTTGCCAAACCCGAAAACGCCGAAGACCTCACCTGCAGTGTAACCCATGTTGCACTGGTGCAAGCATCCAAATCAGATGAGGATATGCCGGCCTATGCCAGGGCCATGTCAAGGGGGCTTATCCATTCCATCCTGGCCGCAGGTGCAGGCCGGGGCCTTGATTCCGGGGAGCTTAAAAACCTGGCCCTGGTAGCTGGCAGGGGGGCATCGTGCGGATCGGTTCTTGCTGCATCATCGCTTCTGATGGGAACAGAGGGATTAAGCAGCCTTGTGCGTGAAACCAGCGGGGGGCTTTTGGCGGGAGTTGAAGATTTTCTGATAAAAGCCGGAAACGAGGTTGATTCCGATGAAATCAACCAGGCCGCCATTGCAGGAGTAAAAGAAGGGGTAAGCAAATGCGGCCTGAATACGGGCCAGGATCTTGCAGTTATCCAGCTTGCAGCTGATGACGGAATAAATGATGCCATTGGTGAAAGGAAAGATAAAGTTGTTGTTGAAAAGGCAGATACCAGAGACAGCGTCTACACAGAGCAGGGCATCGATACAAGGCCGGGAGAGGATTACAGAAGAGAGCGCCAGACAAGCCCGAGCCAATAAATCAACAGGAGCAGTCATGTTCATTCGGCACTATAAATCAATGGCGTTTCTGATGCTGGCCATTTTCTGCTTTATTTCAGGCACGGCGCTGGGCCAGGGAAACATTCGGGTGGGCAGCATGCGGGTGCTTCCAGAAATCTCATATAAACTGGAAAAAAACGATAATATTTTTCTTGAAGACAAAAATAAGCAGGACGACTATATCCACACCCTGTCTCCGTCCCTGACCCTTGACTGGCGCAAGGACACTAACAACTCGGTCCGGCTGGGATATCAGGCAGATATTGTCCGCTATGACAGTTACAGTCCGATTGATTATGAAACCCACCAGGCCGATCTCGAGTTTGAATACGCATCCCCGACAGGTTTTTATGTTAAAGGATCGGATAAGTTTGTTGATACAAGCGATCCCTATGGTTCATTAAATGAGTACAAACGGGGAGTGCCCCAGACGAAGCGCTGGCATAACACGGCTGTTGGAATTTTTGGCTATAATTTTCCAAACAAGCTCAGCGCGGAACTGCACTACAGAAACTATATCCAGGATTACGACCGGTTCATTGACCACTGGCAGAACTATACCGTCCATGAGCCGGGCCTGAAAATATTTTACCGGATTTTGCCCAAGACCTCGGCTTTATTTGAATACAGGTGGGAGACCAGGAGCTATGACGAACAGCAAAGGGCCTCTGACAACTCCTATGGGGCAGACCGGCGCAGCAGCCAGGATTTTGATTATCACAGGTTTTTTATCGGCCTTAATTTTGATCCGAGCGCCAAGGTAAACGGTGAGATGAAAATCGGCTGGGGGCGCAGGGATTTTGAAAATGATTTAAGCTTTCGCACGGACGCTTCAGGAAACCCTCTTTCTTATGATGATTCCAGCACCTGGATTGCCGAAACATTTTTGTATTACCAGATGCTTGCCCGTACAAAATGGTCTTTTTCCCTGATGCGGGGGGATATGGATTCAGCAGATATGGAGACCACAGCATATACCCGCACAAGGGTAGGGCTCGGAGTTGAACAGGGAATTACCCGCCGCCTGAAATTTTTCGGCAATCTTTATTACGAACACGACGATTATGAGCAGGACCGCAAGGACAAGGAATACGGTGCAGGCCTGAGGCTGCAGCTGGCTGTGAAACAATGGTGCTTTGTAAATGCTTCTTATCTCTACGTGGAAGAAGACAGCAATATAGACGATAACAGCTTTTCAAACAACAGATTGGGTGTGTCCGCAGAGCTTCGGTTCTAGGTATGGGATCTGAGAAATCAATTTATTTTAAGGCAGTGGAGCCAATGGGAAATTTCAGGGACAGGATGCTGATCTATGTTGTTTTTATGGTCCTGCTTTTGGCAGGAGGGCCGGGATGCGCTTCAGGCCAGAAAATGGTCTATATGGACAACCAGGAGAGCCGTTCCGGGATGCTTTCTGAGCAGGAACTGCTCAGAAAGGTGGAAGATCCGGCGAAAACGGAATTCGGGGATAAAGTCGATACCCGGTTTAAAGAAACGGTTGGGAAAGCAAAACGCATGAGCGTCCAGGAGTATCTGGAGCTGCTTGAGGAAAAAAACAGCCCGGGAGAATACAGGACAGGCCCTGGCGATGTATTGCGGATAACTGTCTACGAGGACAAGGCTTTAAGTCTCGACAGTGCCCGGATCAGCGCCGAAGGCGTTATTCAGTATCCGCTTCTCGGCACCCTGGAGGTTGCCGGAAAAACCGTTTCCGAAATTCAAAATATGATCTCCGGAAAATTAAAGGAAATGGATTTTCTGGTCAACCCTCATGTCAGCGTTAAGATTACTGATTACAACAGCCAACAGGTCGTTCTTCTGGGTGCTGTGCATCGCCCGGGCAGCTACGCGCTGAAAAAAGAGGAAACGCTTCTGGGCATGTTGTCAAACGCCGGCGGAATCCGGGAGCAGGAGGCCGGCCAGCACCTTATTCTCATCCGCCAGGAAGATGAGCTGGAGGGAAAGCCGAAAATAGCGGTTCAGATACCGCTTTCAGACCTTCTTGGCAGCACGGATCAGCCGGCCAACCTTAGGGTGCAGGCCGATGACACCGTGTATATTCCCAGCGCATCGAAATTTTTCGTGATAGGGCAGGTCCAGAAGCCCGGCGGATACATCCTTAAAAATAGCACCAGTGTTGCTGAAGCCATCAGTATGGCTGGGGGTTTTACCTCCATTGCCGCGCCAAACCGGGTCCATATCACCCGAATGGCCCAAAACCAAAAAAAGGTCATCCGGGTCAACGTGAAAAAGATGATTAATGATGGACCAGATCATTTAGATGTGACCGTGCAACCAAATGATTTAATTGTTGTACCGGAAAGCTATTTTTGATGTTGCCGTAAAAGTCCAATATCTGCACCGTCTAAATGCGTGTTTTGACGGATGCATTATTTTCAGAGGAGTGTCATGGATAGAAATTGGGAAGATTCGCAGGCTTCCGGGGACATTGTTGATCTCCGCCATTACTGGATTGTTATGAAGCGTCACGGCTGGACAATTCTGGCCTGTGTGCTGCTGGCAGGAGTTTCTTCGTTCCTGCTGGCCCTTACCGAGACATCGGTGTACAAAAGCACCGCCACATTGATGATTGAGCCTAAAGCGCCCAAAATTTATTCCATCGAGGAAATGCTGGCAACTGACAATTCCAGCAGGGAGTACTATAACAGCCAGTACCAGATAATAAAAAGTCGTCAGGTTGCCGAAAAAGTGATTCGGAAGCTGGATTTACTCGACAGCCGGGAGTTTTTTCCCAAAGCTCCGGATGGATTTATCACGCAAGTCCGGCATGCGATTTCAACCACTTTCAGTGGGTGGGTTAAATCCGTTGTATCCCTTTTAGATACCGGCAGTGATCGTGAAGCAGAGGCGATCGAAACCGGCCGGGTCCAAGCGGAAACCGAAGAGCAACGTAGGATGAAAAAACTGACCAGCGCCTTTTTGGGACGGGTTGATGTGGAGCCGGTTTCCGATTCCCGCCTGGTGCAGGTCAGCTTTCATGCCAGAGATCCTGTGCTGGCCCGGCAGGCAGCGGATTCTGTTGTGACCAACTACATTGAATTTAACCTGGAAAATCGGATCGAAGCAGCCCAGGATGCGGCCCAATGGCTTCAAAAACGCCTTGATGAAGCCCAGGTAAGTGTGGAGAAAGCCGAACGGCAACTCCAACAGTTCAAGGAGAAGCATGGCATTGTAACCACTTTTTCCGAGGAGAGCGAAAAGCTTACAGCACAGACCCTTTCCGAGTTAAATCAGCAGCTGACCCAGGCAAAAGCCCGTCGTGTGGGAGCAGAAGCACGGTACAAGCAGGCCAGAACTCTGCTGGACAACACTTCGGATATGAGCAGTGTCACGGAACTTGCCAGCAACGACACCGTTTCCCGGATCCACCAGGAAGAGGTGCTGCTTCAATGCAGAATGGTCGAGCTTGCCCATACTTATGGGGCCAACCATCCAAAGATGGTCGGCATCCAATCCCAGCTCGATGAACTGAACAAAGCAAAAGAGGCTGAAATGAAACGCATTGTCAGCTCTCTGGAAAGTGAATACCGGGTGGCCCTTGCCGGAGAGCGCTCCCTTGAAATGTCTTTAAATCAGATCAAGGAGGGCGCCCAGTCCATAAACCGCGAGGCCGTGGAATACAGCGTGCTCAAGCGCAAGGCCCAAAGCGCCCGCAATATGTATAAAACACTGCTGCAGCGTTACGAGAAGGCATCCCTTGGAAAAGACATTGAAAGCGGAAATATTCGGCTGGTGGAAGGCGCTGAGATACCGGACAGTCCGGTTCGGCCCAGGCCGAAAAGGAATTTGATTTTCGGGCTTTCCCTGGGCCTTATGGCAGGGCTTGGCCTGGCTTTTTTACTGGAACATCTGGACAATGCGATTAAAACCCCGGATGATGTCAAGCATCTTGGTATACCCTTTTTGACCGGCATCCATGATTTTTCCGGAATTTACGCGCCTGAGGGCGAACCAAAAGAACTGGTGACAGTGTATTCGCCCATGTCGTTTTACAGCGAGGCCTACCGGTCTCTTCGAACTTCGGTGATGTTTTCCCAAAAGGTCAGGGAGGCAAAAACGCTTCTTGTCACCAGCCCGGGGCCTGCCGAAGGCAAAAGCATCACCTGCGTCAACCTGGCTGTTACCCTGGCCCAGCACGGATCAAAAACATTGCTGCTCGACTGTGATCTTCGCAACCCCAATCTTCACAAGATGTTCAATGCTGAAAGTGAGCCCGGCCTGAGCGGTTTTCTTGCCCATAAGGCTGAGTTGTCAAAAGTCATAAGAGAAACCCATATTCCGCAACTGGATCTGGCCACAGCCGGCCCTGTTCCCTCGAATCCTTGGGTTCTGTTAAGTTCCACGCGCATGGTGAAACTCATTGACAGTCTTTCAGATCATTATGATTTTATCATAATGGACTCACCGCCTGTTACCGCGGTAACAGATCCCTTGCTTCTGGCCCGGCTTAGCGGTGGCATCGTGGTCGTGCTAAGGGAAGGGCAGACCGGGCGGCATGAAGTTAAAAACACCCTTGAAATTTTAACACCGGTCCACCAGAAAATTCTGGGCGCAGTACTAAATGCCGTAAAGCGCACCCGGGACTCACGTTATTATTACCAGTATTATTATCAGTATCATGAAGGCGGGAACAGAAAAAAAACAACAAGATCAGTTTAACCTGGTTTCAGGCCGTGTGTTCTTGCAAATTGGCACGATAGGCTCTCAGCAATTGCTTCTTGACGGGGTGGAGAATAAGGACTATAATATGAATTTTAATAAAAGGTTGATTTTAAATGAAATGTTTCTGATTATATGGCTTTGTTTGTTGTCATCGACGATGATCCGACAATCAACCGGTTGATTTGCGAAGCACTGGACCGGGAGGATCATGAGTTTCATACCGCTCAGATGCTGGGCCAGGGCTTTGATGTCGCCCGGCAGGTCCTGCCGGATATTGTTTTTCTGGATCTTTCCCTGCCGGATGGAAACGGCCTGGAATGGCTGGAAGCATTCCTTGAAATTCCCTCCAATCCGGAAGTAATTGTAATTACCGCTGGTGGTTCAGAACAAAGTATTGAAACGGCCATTTACCGCGGCGCCTGGGATTTTGTTCAAAAACCCTTTTCCATCCGCTCCATGACCCACCTTGTTCGCCAGGCCCTGCGCTACCGAAAGGACAAATCCGGAAAAGAAAAGGTGGTTGCCCTTAACCGGCAGGGACTAATTGGCGGAAGTCCAACCCTGCACCGTTGCCTGCAGCAGGCAGCCCAGGCGTCAACATCAGGTGCGCCATGCCTGATTCGGGGGGAGACCGGAGTTGGCAAGGAGTTAATCGCCCGGATTATTCATGCAAACAGCCCCAGATCCGGCGGACCCTTTGTGGTGGTTGACTGTGCGGCCTTGTCTGAAAGCCTGGTTGACAGTATTTTGTTCGGTCATAGGAAAGGCGCCTTTACCGGCGCTCATGCAGATAAAGTCGGCCTGATTCAAAGCGCTGACAAGGGAATCTTGTTTCTTGATGAAATCGGGGAGCTGCCCATGGATGTCCAGAAAAACCTTCTTCGGGTGCTCCAGGAACAAACTTTCCGGCCGGTTGGGGCGCTGGAGGAAAAAAGAAGCAATTTTCGCCTGATTTCCGCAACCCATCGAAACCTGGCGGCCATGGTTGAGAAAAACGCCTTCCGCCAGGACTTGCTGTACCGGATCATGGGGCAGGAAATTTTTGTGCCGCCGCTGCGCGATCGGCTTGAAGATCTGGATCACCTTACGGCTTTTTTTCTGCAAAACATCTGCCAACAGTATAACCTGCCTGTCAAGGGCATTTCTTCTGACTTTCTGCCCACACTCAGAAGTTATGATTGGCCGGGTAATATCCGGGAGCTGCGCCATTGCCTGGAGCACTCCGTTGTTTCTGCAGATCCCGAGCCTATTTTATACCCCCAGCAACTGCCCAATTACCTGCGGGTTAAGATAGCTGCCGGTGAGCTGGAGCACCAAAGGCGCCCTGTTTCCACCTGTTCTGAAGACAAGGTCATATCTGAAAATCAGACGCCGTGCGCATTTGGAAAACCAGCTGGAACGCTCAAAGAAGCAAGGGCGGAAGGCTCCAGGGCTGCCGAGAAAATCTATTTAAAGCAGCTTATTTTTTCATCCAAAGAAAAAACCGTCAAGGATTTGTGCGAAAAGGCCGGCGTTTCCGTGTCTCATTTTTATGCGCTGCTCAGGAAGCATGAGCTTGAGTTGCCACATGGCAGAAGCACATGAACAGTGGTTCCTTTGCCGGGCTCGGACTCCAGCCAGGTTTGGCCCTGATGCAGGTCAACCATGTATTTGACAACAGCCATGCCAAGGCCTAAGCCCTTGCACTGATGTCGGGCCCGGGTGCCCCTGAAATATTTGTTAAACACATGTTCCTGTTCCTGCTTTGTCATTCCGCAGCCGTTGTCCGATACGGTGATATGATACTGGCCGCTTTTTTGGCACTGCCCATGTACCATTACTCTTGAGCCTTGTTTTGAATATTTGACTGCATTGGACAGCAGATTGTACATCACCTGAATCATTTTTACCCGATCCAGTTGAAGTTCCGGTGCATTGCCGATGCTGCAGACAAACTCCCTGTCTGTTTTCTGGTCTGTGAATTGCTGGACCACTTCCGTGATCAGGGTTTTGATGCAAACCGGCCCTGGGTTAAACGGCAGGTCCCGCCCGGATTCGATCTGGCTGACATTTAAATAGTTGGCAATAATGGATTCAAGGATTTTGGACTGGGCCAGAATGTGGGCATTATAGCGGTTTCGTTTTTCACCGGACAAATCGGGACGGGCCATGACCAGTTCGGCAAACCCCATGATCGATGTCAGTGGGCTGCGCAGTTCATGCGCCGCTGTGGAGAGAAATTCGCCTCTCATCTCATCGAGCTGCCGCTGCTCGGTGATGTCTTCCGCAGAGCAGACCACACAGGTTTTTCCGGTTTCCGGGTCATGCACCGGAGTTTTGCAGATCTTTAGCAGCCGGTTCTGGCCGGTGCGGTCTTTCATCCATTCTTCTGAAATAACGAAGCTCTGGTTTTCGAAAACAACCCTGTTGCTTTTTATGCAGGTCTCGGCTTCCTCTGGTGAAAAAAAATTATAAAGACTCCTGCCTTCAATCCTGGACTTTTCAAGCCCGATAAATCGGGAATGCGCCTTGTTTACAAATCCATAATGCACCTCGTCTGTTAAAAACCAGATCTGGGTCTGTATACAGTCCAGCAATACATGGGGGGGTAGCTGGGTCTTTTTTAAATGACCTGAATCCGCCGGGTATTTAGAAGTTGATCGGGATTGATTAAAATCGTCACACATTTTTAAACACCTTTTTTTTGATTGGATTTCATATCAATTTCTGGGAAGGCAGATTGTAAATTCAGTACCCCTGCCGGGTTCGCTTTCCATAAATATTTGGCCATGGTGGGCATCGATGATGTGTTTTGCCAGGTAAATGCTCAGCCCGAAGCCGCCCGGTGCCCTGCTGGAGGTGTCAGCGCGCAGAAAACCGTCAAATACGCGGGCGGCAAAAGCTGTGTCTATGCCCATACCTTCGTCCCGGATTACCACGAAATATCTGGCAATGTCCATCCAGCCCTCGACCCGGACCCGGGCGTTGGTGGAGGAATAAATCAGGGCGTTTGCGATCAGGTCCCAGATGACCTGGCGGATCCGGTTGATGTCAAAATAAAACGGGTCGCATGGCTGGCACTGCATTTCCAGCCTTTCTGAACCATAGCTGGTACCGGCCAGATCGATGGTTTTCCGGATCAAATCCGGAAGATCCCGGAGGGTCGGGAAAATGCTGATGGTGCGCCCGGATTCTATGGTGCTGACATCTTCCAGCCGGGACACAATGGCGCTTAACACCTTGGTTTGAGAATGAATCTTTTTGGCATAGAAATGAATTTTTTCAGGAGGCACTGTTTTGCGTATTACCAGCAATTCCGAAAAACCCTGGATCGAGGTCAGAGGAGTTCTAAGCTCATGGGCGGCAGTATTAATAAAGGCGGTTTTCATGTGTTCCAGTTCTTTTTCACGGGTCAGATCAATTAATACCACAACAAATTCTAAATACTCCTCTTTCTCAGCCATTGCCCCTGTCGATACACGGGCAAGGGAGGCTCGGAGATAATGCTGTCTGTCTGTTTTTTTATTTTTCAGGAAAAATTCCAGATTTCGGTAAGCCGTTTTTTCCAGAATCATTTTTTCCAAGGCATCTTTTAATTCAGAAAACCCCGCATTGATGGCCAGTGTTTTGCCAAGCAGCTTTGATTCAGCAAGGCCGTAAAGCTTTCGGGCCGCCGGATTGATTGTCTGGATGGTGCCATGGGCGTCGGTTGTGATAATGCCGTCCTGAACCGAATGAATAATGGCTTCCATTTGGTTTTTTTCCGCGGCCAGTTCCCGGTTTTTTTTTTCAAGGTCGAGCTGGGCGGCTTTTAATTGCTGATATTGCCCTTCAATTTCTTTTTTTTGGGCAAACAGCTGCTGATTGATCCTGTTTAACGCTTCCTGGGGATATACAATTTTTTTACTCCCGTATAGATAGAAAAAAAAGACGATGACAAGAGCTGTCAAACAGAAAAAAAACAGCCAGCGAATATAGATCATGGTCATTTTTTTCCGGATAGCGTCGTGGTCCCATAGCAGGTTCCATTGAATGCCGGAGTGGGATAATGAGCTTTGGAACATTGTGTAGTCACTTGGAATCACGCCTTTTTCCTCCAGCACCGTGGTTCCGCGCACAAGCTCGATGCCCACGTGGGGATGGAGCACATCATCGGATATAATGATATCCAGGAGCGATTCCACGGGGCATTCGGCGACAAGCACCCCCTCCACGTATTGATTGTAGCGGATCGGAACGGCAATACGCCAGAAAGGCTGCGTATCGTGATAACCGGCATCGATCCAGGTGGTCCGCCGGCCATCGAGTATGGAACGTACCCAGGGAGTCTGGCCGGAAAAATCAGCGGAGGTATCAGTTTCCGATGCAATCGGGTTGCCCTGGTAGTCCAGCAGAGTGTAATTGACATCCCGGCCCATGAGTTTCATGGTGAGCAACTGGTGCTGCAGTTTCCACATCGGGACGTGGGTGCGCATGACGCTGTGGACAATATGGGGCAGCCGGGCGTGATCTTCAATGACGTTCACCAATGACTGCAGGTTGTTGTGCCCGTATAACCTAAGCGTATGCACGTATTTTTCCACGCTTTTACTGACGTTTTGCTCTATATTGGACTGCAGGGGGCCAAGAAAGACCCATGAGGCCAGCAAGCAGAAAGCGGAAAACAAGGCCAGGGCCAAACTGATAAAGGATTTCCCTACGGAACTGTATGTTTTGTTCGTTGGCATGTATCTTTTACCATTTGAAGGGTACGATATGCCCACGGCTGTTGAACCTGCCCATTTTGTAATCCTCAGGGCCGAGGGCTTCATGGGCATCCGGGGTTTGGCGATTGTAGGCCGAAAAGGGCCGGTTGTACGTTTTTAAAAGGCCTGGAACCGGTTTTGCCAGATTTTCCAGGGCCTGGTGCACGGCCAGGCGATCGGCCTGGATATCGCCGGTAAGCCCGGCCTGATCGGCTGCGGCACCCAGAATCAGTGTGATATCAAATCCATGCACAAACCCGGCTGGCGCACCAAGATCAGCCATGGTCTCCAGGTCAGAAAACAATTTTTTTGATAGAAGGCCGGTTTCCTTCACAATCAGGTCGCCATTCCGTGTCACAAACGGAAAGCCGGTTTGAATAAATTCCCATTGTATGTCCGGGCTTAAAGCCTCGAAAAAATTACCGCCGGTAATGCCCCAGTGACTGAACACCGGGAGCCTGGATTCAGGTCGGATATCGCTCATTGCTTTGGCAAAACTTTTTCCCTCGGGCGTATTGGCCACCAGGACGATGCTGTCGGGATCACCGGCCATCGCCTCCTGCAAAATTTCGGTTGCGGTGTAAGGCGTAGTGCCCCAGGGGAATCGGAACACCCCGGTTGCCCGGAGGTTTCTTTTTTTCAGGGCCTGTCTCATGGTTTTTTCGTTGCTTGCACCCCAACCGGTGGCTTCCAGGAGCAGGACCGGTTTTTTGAGTCCATGCACGCGGTGCAGGTGATCGATGATGATCTCGCCTGCTTTTGAATCGTCTATCGACAGCCTGAAAATCCAGTTTTCCGTTGATTCGGGCCGGGTGATCGGTCCGGCGGCAGCCCAGGGATTGAGCATGAGAATGTGGTGTTCGTTGATGAGGTTCTGGTTTTCAAGCACCGGCGGTGAATGCAATCCACAAAAGACAGCCAGCGCAGCCTTATCTTCCAGAAACTGATGCAGATGCTCGCGGCTTCTCAAAGAGTTGCCGCGGTTGTCGAGCACTTCAAGGCTTACCGGATATCCTCCCAGTTTCCAGCCCAGCTTGTCTAAAGCCGTGCGAATGCCCATTTCAATGGAAGCCCCGGCTTTGTGGTTGATGGACATGTCCGCGTCCAGATACAGACGCAAGGATTCATAAGCCCCTGCATTCCCGGCCTGAAAGAAGAACCAAAAAAATAACAAGCAAATTTTAAACGATATTTTCATACGAATATAATCCTGCAGCCTCCCTGTGATTTAAAAGCTGTATTCAAAATGCCATGCCCACTTTTATTGGCAGTATAATGCAATTTTAGTGCCAAAAAAAACAGAGAGGCATATGCGTTTCCATGTTTCAGGAAAAAGCCTGTACATGCGGATTTAAACGGGGGGCTGCCAAAGTAATAAAAGCGGCTAACAGGAAAATGCTAAAAAAATATTGTGATTTTTGCACAAAAATATGAAAAAATCGGAAGTGATAGCGCTATGCTGAAATACCTATTCACTGGTCTGCTTCATCCAGGATTTCTCTTAGCTTGAGAGCAAGATCCCTTCTTGGAAAAGGTTTTTGAATAAAATTAACACCTTCGTCCAGCACTCCGCGGTGTGCAATCAGGTCGGCGGTATAGCCTGACATAAACATGACCTTAAGACCCTGATGGAGGGATTTGATATTCTCTGAAAGCTCCCGGCCGTTCATCTCCGGCATGACAGCATCGGTCATAAGCAGGTCAATTTTGCTTGTATGCGCCTTGACCGTATCCATTGCTTCTGCGGGCGTTTGGGCGGCCAGCACGGTATAGCCAAGCTTTTCGAGCATCATTGTTGTCATGTGCAGGATCTGCTGTTCGTCCTCCACCAATAGGACTGTTTCAGTTCCCTTAATTTCAGGCTCAAGAGCGGCTTGACTTTTTGTCTCTTCTGGCATTGTCTCATGCTTTGGGAGATAGATTTTGAATGTGGTCCCGTTTCCAGGCTCACTGTAAACATTGATAAAGCCTTCATTTTGCTTGACGATGCCGTAAACCGTAGCCAATCCCAGACCCGTGCCTTCCCCTGTTTTTTTTGTGGTGAAAAACGGCTCAAAAATCCGGTTTTGGGTTTTCTTGTCCATACCGCAGCCGTTGTCATTCACGGAGAGCATAACGAAATCCCCCGGAGTAAAGCCGATGTTTGTGGCGCAATAGTCTTCATCAAAAGTCCTTGTTTCGGTTTCAATTATTATTCTGCCCACATCGGCAATAGCATGCCGGGCATTTACACACAAATTGACCAGAATCTGATCGATTTGGCTCGGGTCCATGTATACTTTCCATTTGCGCGCCCGCGGCTGCCAGGAAAGATCAATGTCTTCTCCGATCAGGCGGCGCAGCATCTTGAGCATGCTCTCAACGGTTTCGTTGACATCCAGTGACTCGGGGACGATCGTCTGCTGGCGGGAAAATGCCAGCAACTGGCGGGTGATCTCTGTGGATCGTCTATCTGCTGACAAAACCTCCTCTGCTCTGCAGCAGTATTCCAGCTTCGAACAAAACCATCGGGTGTAAGGCTGATGATCGCTACAGGCGAGGCCTCGATAATGGCCCGCTGGTATTCCTCGCTCTCCCGAAGGGCCTCTTCGGTCAGAACCCGATCCGTGATGACTTCTGTATAAACAATAAATCCGCCAATCGATCCGTCGGACTCATGCCAAGGCCGGCATTCCCAACGGGTCCATTCCACTGTGCCGTCTTCCCGGGGGTAGGGATCGCGCTCTGCCCTTAAAATCTCTCCTTTTAATGCTTTCTGATGGACATCCCGCCATTTCTGGGGCAGGTCAGGGAACACTTCGTAGTGGTGTTTCCCAATAATATCTCTTTCCTTGAGCTTGTATTCATCCAGGTAGCGCTTGCTTACGTAAATATATTTCAAGTCCCTGTCATGCACAGCAACCGCACTGTTGGCATGCTCAATGATATATTGCATCAGGTCATAAGAATGCGCAATTGCTTCCTGCGCTTTTTTGCGCTCTGTAATGTCACTGCCGATGTTTAGGATCGCAGGCTTTCCATCCCATTCGATGGATTTTGCCATGATTTCTAAGGGGAAGGTCGAACCGTCCTTGCGGTAATGAAACGTTTCCAACCTGTTCTCACCCTTCTTTGCAACGCCGTCGAAATACGCGGCAACCGGCTTTTCACTTTCGGAGAAAATCAACTCATAGAGGTTCAGCGCCAAAAATTCCGCCTTGCTCTCATAGCCGTGGAGCGCAAACGCAACTTCGTTTGCATAAAACAGATGGCCTTTCAGATCATGGATCATGATCGCCGCCGGCGCCGCATCCAACATGTGGCCCAGCAGGACAACCTGTTCCTCCTGCTGTTTGCGCAGCGTGAGATCCCGGCTAAAGCAGACAAATTTACCCCCGTGTTCATCCAAGTAGGTGGCGGATATTTCCACGGGAAAGATGCTGCCGTCCTTGCGGCGGTGTCTGGTTTCAAAAACCTCCGAGCCATTGGACATGATTTGCTGGAGATGGTCTGCGGTCTCCTCAGGCGACTCCAAGGCATCCAGTTCACTAATGCTCATCCCGACAATTTCGTCCCTGCCGTAGCCAGACATGATGCAATAGGCATCATTCACCTCTGTTAGCACCCCTTTGCGATCCACAGCCCAAAATCCATCCGGCGTGGTTTCTAAGATTGACTGGAGAAATTTTTCCCGCTCCCGAAGGGTGTCCTCTGCCTGTTTGCGGTCGGTCGCGTCGTTGATGATGGAATGAAGATATTCTTTTCCGTCTATGTCAATACTGCTGCTGTAGACATCAACATTTTTTATCGAACCGTCAGCTATGCGATGACGGAACTCAAAGTGGGTCCGCTTCTGCGTTCGGGCACTGTCCATTTCTGAAGCGATCCGATCTGGTGGAAGCGTGTTGATATCGTGAATCTTTCGTTTTCTTAACTCCTTAGCGGACCATCCGTAAAATTTTTCCACGGCGTAATTGGCCTCCGCGATTTTTCCTGTCTCGGCATCAATGAGCAATTTGGCCGCAGCATGATGCTGAAAAAGGTTCCTGAATTTCTCTTCGCTCTTTCTTAAAGCCGCCTCCATCTGATTTCGCCTGCCCCGGTGCACCATCAGATTACCCAGCACAGCCGTGGTTAAGGGATAAATCAGCATAACCGGCAGGGTGATTTGCCAGAGCACTTCATCAGCGATCTCCCAGGGCAGAGACAGCATGCAAACGAGCATGACAACATGGACGACAAGGCCAAGCAGATACAGTTCGACTATCGAAGGGTCTTTTTGCCGATCGCGGCGCAAATGCCGCCATGCCAGACCAATGGCGCCGGAACCTACAATAATGGCAACGCCGGTCCATACCCCGGCTCCTCCAATAAAAATGCGCATCGCAGCGGTCATCAAAGCTGCCAGAGCTACGGGGACGGTTCCAAAGAAGAAACCGGCAATACAAAGCAAAACCGAGCGGGTATCAAACATGATCCCATGGCCAAAATTCCATGGATTGAGCATGATTGCGATACCAACGGCACCCAGCACAATGCCAGCGGCTATCTGCCGAAGTGGAGATTTATCGTACCGTGGGCTTAGGCTGAGCGTGTCATAGAGGAGGGCCAGAGCAAGCAAAAGTGCCGCATTGTTCACAATACCAATGATGCCCGAAAGATCCATACAAAAGACATCCTTCCTGTGATTTTTTTCAATGGAATGCCGACAATCAGGATATTATAATACTTATTTTTTTATAACGCCTCAAACGTTTTCCGAGAGATCCCGCTAAAGGACATCAGGCAGGAAGAAATTACCCCGCTTGCTTGACTAATATGCTTTGCTATTGCGTTATATTGAATGTGGAAACCTGAATTTATGTATTTTCTGAAAGTATGTCGCTTTTAACCTCTTCGATCTGTACGTTTTTCAGTATTTGGAGCAGTGAAGAAAGATTCCCGTGCAGGCGATCGGGCTGCACGAACCTGGAAATCCGGTTGCGCGTGAGCAGCTGCCTGGGCGCTGAAAATTCGGTAATCAGGCGATCGTCGGTATTTTGTGGCAGCGGGGCCTGAAGGTCTGCGTAAATGTAAACGGGAAGCTCATCTTCATTCATAACAAATAATTCAAAAGGCAGCAGTTCCGGATTGAGTCCGACTCTCTCAATATCCTGTTTTACCGGTTTGCGGCTGACCCGGCTCACAAATTCCGAGTAATCAATCTGGAGTTTCTCTCCTTTTCTGGCCATAAAGATCATATCTCCCGCAGAGCCGCTGGTCCAGGCTGTCAAATGGGGAAACACGCTTCGCATCGTGTGCACGATGATCTTCAGAGACCGCGAGGAAGTGAGATACGACGGCGTCCACTGTAAAAACAGGCCGCCCGGCTTAAGATGCTTGCTCACGAGCTGGTAAAACTCCAAAGAAAACAGATTTGACTGCCCGCTGATCCAGGGATTGGACGGCTGGGAGATTATTACATCATAGCGTTCTTCCGAGGTTAAGAGCATGTTTCTGGCATCCCGGGGAACAATCCTCAGGCGCGGATCTTCCAGGGCATTGTGATTGGCCTGTGAGAACAGCTCAGCCGCCCCGGCAACAGCAGTCGAAATTTCAGCACAATCAACCACACGGACATCGTGGGTCAAGGCCGAACCCACGGTGACCCCGCTGCCCAGACCCACCACAAGGACTTTGTCGGGATTTTCATGAAATAGCAAAGGGAGTTGTCCAATCATCACCTGGGTTTCCATGTCGCTCTTCTGCCCGGTACTCGCGTCTGTTTTGCCGTCCACACTGAGAAACCGTGTACCCTCCCGGTCTTCCATAACAGCTACCGTGGCAGCGGGGCCTGTATCGTAATGCAGCAGTTCGTATTGATGCATGGATGATTTGAGAATTTCCCAAGCAGAAGCTTCGGGGAGCTTATCATTTCTTTTTGCCAACCGCTGATAGTTTTCGAGCATTTTTTCGTACCTGGGGGCATACACATAGACCCCGCTGTTCATAATCCACGGAGACCAGGGTTTGACCATCGAGAAAGCCAGAAACAGGATTATCCCAGCCGCTGCCATGGCCGGCATCCGTCTCGGGATCGAAATGTCTTTCCGGGACATCTGGATCATACAGCCGGCAACCAGGTTCAGCACAGCCCCCGCTATAATAGCTTTCTGCATCCCGATTGCCGGGATTAGAATAAGCCCGCACAACACACTGCCAAGAACGTTTCCAAGCGTGTTCAGGCCATAGGACTGGCCCAGCCGGCGACCCAGGTGGCCGGTATTGTCAATAAAAACCGCGCTGACAGCCGGGAAAAGCAGACCCATTGCAACGGTGGGAATCAGCATCACGGAACCGGCCAGAAAAAAACGCACCATCTGCATCTCTGTCCATCCCTGTACAAAACGGTCATGAAGAATGACAAAGATCAATGGAAGTGATTCGAACAGAGGAATTGACAACAAAACCGAGCAGGCTACAATAAACTGAAGGGCGACAACGAGTTTTATTCCTGACAGAAAATGCTTGATGATACCGTAGAGCGAACTGCCCAGTGCAATGCCCACCAGAAAAGTCGCCAGCATGGTGGTAAAGGCAAACGTAGTGGTCCCGAGAATCATTGATAGGGTGCGTGTCCAGGCAACTTCATAGAACATGGCGGCCATTCCGGACAAAAAGAAGCCTCCAAGTACAGCTTTTTGCAGAGAACTTATGCAGGTTTCGGGCTGGGCCGCGGACAAATCGCCCTGTACTGCAGGAGCGGAAGAATCAGGATGCATCAATATGTTCACAAGCCAAAACGCTGCCGCAACCGCAAAGTTAATAGAGATTGCAATGCCGGTCGTTTGAACAATTCCCAAGGCCGGCAGAAGATAATAACCGGCCAATACGGTTCCCAGAAAGCCTCCCAGTGTATTCATGGCATAAAGGCGGGCTACGGGAATGGAAATATGATCTTGACGGCGAATGATATAACGACTGATGACCGGTAGCGTAGCGCCAATCAAGGTTGTGGGTACAATCAGCAGTAATGCGGCCAGCATCAGCTTGAATCCGTTGAAAACAAGCAGGCTGGGCTCATAAGATTGCTGGAATGCCACGTAAATCGATTCAGACCATTCCAGAAGGACAGGAAGCAGCATTGAATAAACGCCGATGCCCACTTCGAGAACAATGTAGGCACGTATCAGTTTTTTTGCAGCGAACTGATCCGCTTTTTTGCCGATCAGCCACGCCCCGAGGCCGAGCCCGGCCATGAAAGTGGAGAGAATAATGGTTACGGCATAGCTTGAAGCGCCCAGCAATTGAGTACTGAATCCGATTACATCTGACAGATACGCTTTCTGAACAGGGTTTCTTTATTTTTTGGGGTCAAATGATTCATACCCGGCTTGGTCAAGGCCGTCGGCAAGGTTTTGGAGGACGACGGAACCCACACCGGGCCAGCAGATCATTTTTTTGAGATTTTCAGGCTGGGAGAAACCTTCCGGGGCGGCCAGCAGGTCTTCTCCCAAGCTTTTACGGATAGCATTTTCAGTGCGGGTTGAGAGGTATTCGATAAAGGGATAATAAAAAGCCTGCTCTCTGTGGATGCACTCCCGCTGGTAGATCTGGCGGGCGATCTGATAGGTCACGCCGGTCTGGTTGGCAATTTCCTGCTATTTTAAGCCCGGTTGTCTGAGTCGGTAGATGGTTTCGGTCAACTCTTGATTTTCCTCTGTTTTGTAGCGGACTAACATTGAATAAGGACGGAAGCAAAAGTTAAGGTTTTTGCCACAAAACCATTTGAATCGCAAATTTGTTGAAGGGCTTGTCCTTGTTATACCCTGCCGCCTGCTATAAGCCATGCTCCGCGCTGCAAAGCTTGACCTTGTCGTTCCATTCGCAGTCCCGGCACTTCACACTTGGATCCATCCAGTATCCATTTTCTTAATTTTATAAATGATTTCAGAGAGATTCAACGGTTATAGGTCGGAAACAGCCCCTCTGCGGGCATCTATATTTGTTTGCATGCTTGTTTGCAAATCGTTTGCACAAATTCTTTGTATAAATTTATTGAAATATCAATATATTATTTTAAATTGTTCCGGATTTACAGTTGATATGGTTTTATGTAATAATTTCGGTAGGATATTTGGCGGAGAGGGTGGGATTCGAACCCACGGTCCCGCGCAAACGGGACACCGGTTTTCGAGACCGACGCCTTCAGCCACTCGGCCACCTCTCCGCGAACTGCTGTGCATAACGGCTTTGACAGGAAAAGCCGCTGGAATGATTAATGCGGAAAACTATCCGGATTTGCTTATTTTGTCAAATGGAAAGTTGGCGGGGTTTTGGCAAACCGGCTCAGGGCCCGAACATGGTTTGGAGTTCCGGGGAATAATGATCCGCGTCGTTTCGGATAAAAAGCGGCGGATCAATTTTCAGGCCCGGATATTTGCCCTTGATGCCCACTGCCAGAACACGCTTGGCCTCAATTCCGGGCCTGGGATGGATCATGCGCAGGCGCTTGGGTTCAATGCCCGCAGCGCGCATGGCGGAAACCAGATCCACCAGGCGTTCACAAGGGTATATCACCGTAAACAGGCCTGCAGGGGCCAGCATCCGGGCGGCGGCGGCAGTGACGTCAGCCAGGGCGACCGCGATTTCGTGCCTGGCCATGGCGCGCTGGGAATCCGGGTTGATGCGGCCTGAATGCCTTGCAAAATGGGGTGGATTGCAGACAACCGCATCCATCGTGCCGCCGGTGTCTTCAGGAACAACGGCTTTCATGTCCTTATGCAGGATGTGGATTTGGTTCTCCATGTGATTCTCTGATGCATTTAATCGGGCGATGCCGGCCAGCTCCGCCTGGATTTCAACGCCGAACACCTCCCCGATGCCGGGATTCCTGTAGCCCAGGATCAAGGGGATGACCCCGCACCCGCAGCCCAGGTCCAGGACACGGTCGTCTGCCTGTACTGCCGCCAGGTTGCCCAGGATCACCGCGTCAATGGAAAACCGGTATCCGTCGGGCGGCTGTTTTACCGAGATGGATCCGTTGAAAAATGTGTCAGATGTGAGATCAGCGGGCTGGTTCATGAGTCGGCCGAAGATGACACAGTGCCGATTTTATAATGGATCCGGCGGATGCGGCCTTCCCCCATGACCCGGTTGATCTGTTCGATGACCCCGGGAGTAAGAAAGCGCATCTGCTGGGTGACAGTAGAGCTGGCCACATGCACCAGCAAAACATCGTTTTTCAGGGCGGCCGGGCGGCTGTTTTCCGCGAGGACGGGATCGAGTATGCTTTGCCAGATCTGCTGAATCCGGGACAAATCCGAATGCGATTCCCGGCGGAGCTGTCCGACCAGTGCGGAGAGCACATCGCTGATATGGCTGAATTGCTCATTTCGGTATCTGGGCCGGCTCATGGTGTTTGTCTGTACCTCATATGGGCGCCCTGGCGGAACGCGGGCTGCATTTTTTTTGACTTACTGTATGATTTTGCCTGTATCACGGTTAAATTCGGATTGCAACGCAATCCATACCTTGACAGATCCCGGATCATTGACCATATTATTTTGAGTAAATGCTTTTTATTTTTTTCATGGGGTATCGCAATCACGAGGGTCACAGGAAACCAGAAAAAGGAGGAAACCAATCATGGCAAAAATGACAGAGCGGATGCAGGAATTGTTTAACAAGGTGCCTACCGCTGTACTGGCAACCGCTACCGCAGACGGCGCTCCCAATGCCGTACCCGTAGGGGCCAAAAAAATCATTGATGATGAAACCATTTTGATCTCTGACCAGTTTTTCAACAAGACCCTGGCCAATCTCAAGGCCAATCCAAAGGTGGCTGTGTCTTTCTGGGAAGGTCATGAGGGCTACCAGATCAAGGGATCGGCGACCATTGAAACCTCCGGCCAGCGCTTCGAAGAAACCGCCAAATGGATCGAGGAACTGGGCAACAAGGTGGGTTCGCCGCTGAAATCCAAGGGCGCGGTGATCATCCAAATTGATGAGATTTACGCCCTGGCCCCGGGTCCGGGTGCGGGCAAGAAACTGGCGTAAATTTTCCCGGAGTAAATTTTTCTGCAAAAAGATCAATTGCGCCCCCTGCGGCAAGTTCGGCAGGAGGCGCAATTTTGTTTGGAACAGAAAAGGGATCGGGATCTGTTTCCGTCTTGTTCTGTTGAATTCAGCAAACAGCTTTGAAAGTCATTTTTTGTCTCAGATGCGGGATATTATTTTTTCTTGCCGGCCTTGGCTTCTTCTTCCGCCCGCAGGTTTTTGCGCAGGACCTTGCCCACGGCGGACTTGGGGATGCTGTCACGAAATTCTACCATTCTGGGCCGCTTGTAGGCCGCAAGCTTGTCTTTGCAGAATTCCATGATTTCCTCTTCAGTTGCCGTCTCTCCGGATTTCAGGCTGATAAATGCTTTGATGGTCTCGCCGCGGTATTCGTCGGGTACGCCCACGGCCGCCGCCTCGGCCACTTTGGGATGCCGGTAGAGCACCTCGTCGATTTCCCTTGGATAAATGTTGTAGCCGCTGGCAATGATCATGTCTTTTGTCCGGTCCACAAGGAAGATATAGCCGTCTTCATCCTGGATGGCCACATCGCCTGTATACAGCCAGCCGTCTTTCAGCTGGTTGGCGGTTTCCTCCGGGTTGTTCCAGTAGCCGGACATGACCTGGGGGCCTTTGATCAGCAGTTCTCCCCGTTCACTCGGCCTGACCTCGGTGACCCCGTCGGCGGGATCCACGAGTTTGATATCATTGTCCGGGATGGGAATGCCGATGCTGCCGGGTTTTTTCAGTCCAAGGTTGGGATTGGCAACGCCCATTGCGCTGGTCTCGCTCATGCCCCAGCCTTCGCTGAAAGAAATGTTTAAATCCCTGGCCCGCTCAATGAGGCTGACCGGGCAGGGGGCGCCGCCGCTGTTTAACAGGCTGAATTTCCTGTCCAGTTCCATGGACTCGGCTTTGGGGTGATTTAAAATCGCGCCGATCATGGTGGGGACGGCAGGGAAAAACTGGATTCTGGGAATGTTTTCGAGCATTCCCATGATTTCCTCGATATCAAAGCGCGGCACAAGGATCATGGTGGCGCAGGCAAACATGGCCCAGTTTAACACCACAATATCGCCGTATACGTGGAAAAACGGAAGCAAGGCCAGTACATTGCGCTTTTCCACCGGGGTGTTGTCATTCAGGTGGGCACCCCACAGATTGGCGCACATGGTTGCGGCCAGAATGTTTCGATGGGTAAGCACCGCGCCCTTGGGAAGCCCCGTGGTGCCGCCGGTGAACTGGATCAGCGCCGGATCCTGAGGGGTGACCGATATCCGCGGCGGCACGGTATTGGTGCAGCTGTCAAGCAGTTGGGAAAAGTGATACCAGCCTTGTTCCAGTTCCAGTTCCCGGGGTGTGCTCACCCCAAAACCGTCAATATAATCGGTGACGCGGGTGACAATAATGTTGTCTATTTCCACGGACTGACAAAGGGCCCGGATATTGGGCAGCACCATGTCAAAGGTGAACAGGGTTTTCAGGCCGGTATTTTCCGAAAGCCCCTTGAGTTCTTCCGCCGTATACATGGGATTGAGGTTGACAACGATTGCGCCAAGAGACATGGCCCCATAATAAGCAATGATGTACTGGGGACAGTTTGGCAGATGGACGCCGACCCGGTCGCCCTTTTTGACCCCAAGCCCGGCAAGGGCATTGGCCATGCGCACAATCTGCTTTCGCAGTTCGCTAAAGGTGATTTCCGAGCCGTAGAGGTTTGTGGCTGGCTTGTCGGGAACGATGCTTGCGGCAAGATGGACCAGTTCATGAACCGGAATCTGGGGATACCGGACCGAGGTCGGAACGTTGTAGTCATAATTTTTGTGCCAGAACTTTGTTTCCATTGCGCTTCCATTGCCTCCTGTTTTTGTCCATGTTGATTCGGGGTTAAACGCTGTCCAGGCCGTTTTAACCAATGGCGGCATCCGATTTTATGTACGTATATTTCGTATAATATTTTAAAAAGAAAATCAACTCCGAATACCGTTTGGTTATTTCGAACACTTTGAAGGGCATCCAAAAGAGCTTTGCGGATTGCCTTGCATTTTTACACCCCATGTTTACTTTAAAATTATTATCCGTTGTGTCTGCTGTATTTTCTGCTTTAAGCAGGGCGGACATTGTCTGAAGGCATGGTCCGGTATTGGCCGGGCTTATCGGATTATTTTTTTCTGGAGGTGGATATATCCATGGCGGGCAAAAAAATGGATGATCATGACATTGAAGATTTCAACCATGAAGATAAAGATATGAATACTGACAATACTTCCGAAACATCGGATGAAGAAGGTCCGGGCATGGCCGAAATGATGGCCATGTACGAGGAGAGTTTCAGGCCGGTGGAAAGCGGCCAGGTTGTGGAAGGCGAGGTCGTTGGTCTGGAGCGCGACAAGGTTCTGCTGGATATCGGCTACAAGTATGAGGGCGAGGTTGCGGCCAGGGAATTTGCCGATGCAGACGGCAAAGTCCACTTGCAGGTGGGCGACCGGGTGGAAGTGTATTTTGCCGGCAAGGATGAAGACGGATATCCCATCCTGTCCCGGGAGGAAGTGCGCACTGAAAAGCTCCTTGAGCAACTGGGCGCAATTTTTGAAGCAGACGGAACCGTGAAGGGACGCATTATATCCCGGGTCAAAGGCGGATTTTTTGTGGATATCGGCATTCGGGCTTTTCTGCCGGCATCTCAGCTTGACATCAAGCCGGCCAAAAATCCGGATGAATGGATCGGTACGGACCACGAGTTTAAGATCCTTCAGTTTGACAAGTCGGAGAGAAATGTTGTGATTTCCCGGAGGGTACTGGTGGAGGCCCAGCGCCGCAAAGATCAGGAAGAGGCCATACAGCGACTCCATATCGGCGACGTGGTGGCGGGAACCATCACCAATATCACCGATTACGGTTTGTTTGTGGATCTCGGCGGCATCACCGGGCTTGTCCACGTAAGCAATTTGTCCTGGACCCCTGTTCGCCAGCATCCGTCAAAGCTATATGAAACAGGCGACGCCATTACGGTGAAAGTGCTGGATGTGGATGCCGAGGGCCGAAAAGTTTCGCTCGGGGTCAAGCAGCTGAGCCCCAATCCATGGGATACCCTGGAGCAGAATTATCCCATTGGCACGGTGATAGAAGGCAGGATTAAAAAAGTTACGGATTTTGGCTTGTTTGTAGGGATCGTGGAAGGCATCAACGGCCTGGTCCATGCCTCGGATATTTCATGGACCCAGCCGGTCAAGCCGGCCGAGCATTTTCGCAAGGGTCAGACCGTGCAGGCCAAGATCCTCGGCATTGACCGGGCTAATCAGCGCGTCAACCTCGGGATCAAGCAGCTGACCCCGGATCCGTGGCAGGAGCTTCCCCAAAAATACGCACCCGGCACACACGTGAGCGGAAAAGTTGTCAATATCGCCGAATTCGGACTTTTTGTGGAAATCGAGGAAGGCATCCAGGGTCTTGTCCATCTCTCGGAGCTGCCCCACGGTCAGGGGGAAAATCCCCTGGAGAGCTTCCGGGCGGGTCAGGATGTGGAGGCCAGAGTCATTGAAGTGTTGCCGTCGGATCGCAAAATCCGGCTGACATTGCGGGATGAAAAAAAATCGCATGCGGGCAGGGAGGGTAAAAAAAACACCCAGACCGGCACAGAGTCTTCCGAAACAGATCTGGGCCGCCTTCTCAAGCAGCGTTTCGAGGATCAGGCCCATACGGATCCGGATCCGGATTCCAAATAAGCAAAAAAAAAAGCCGGGACCATTGCCGGTCCCGGCTTGAAAAATCAAATTTTCGGGCTATTGATTTATGTGAAGCTGCTTAGATGCGCTTTACATTAATCGCCTGAGGCCCTTTGGGGGAGTCCTGTACTTCCAGGGTTACGCGATCCAGTTCATTCAGAGTGCGGAAACCGGTACCGTCGATATTTGAATAATGCACAAATACATCGCCGTGTTCGTCGGTTTCAATAAAGCCATAGCCTTTTTTTTCGTTAAACCACTTTACTCGACCTTCCATTAAACTAGCCACCTCCTTTCATGATTTATCCGTACAAACTTTCAGGCGCTGCTTCGGAAGGCTTTGCTTAAACGAAATCGCGTACCCCGAATTGCTGGACCCAACTTTGTACCATATTCGAATACAAATCGAATATGTTATGTTAAATTAAATGCCAAAAACGCGTTTGTCAATAAAAACATTATATAGCACCATAAAAAGTCAAATATTTGCGTTACGCGCGATTCCTCAGAATTTCACGTACGGATAAGTACGCTGCATTCTTCGGCAAGCGCGCAAGCCTTGATCTTGAATTTTTTGCGGCGCCATCTAAAAATCCGGAAACTTTAGCGCTTTTAAGCATGCGGCAAAAAGTTGTCTGCAGTGTTCGGTCCCGGGCGCAGGGCTTTTTTCCTGACAAATATCGGACGCGGTAAACAGCTTTTTACAGGCTTATCAACATTTGAGCGGGGCAATTTTTCCTTTTTATGTGTCGCGGGCTCCCCGGAGCTGACCGCAGGCCGCGTCAATGTCTGACCCCTTGCTCCAGCGGATAATGGCGGTGTAGTTGTTTTTTATGAGAACGGACTGAAAGGCCTCTATGGCCGCATTTTCCGGGCGCTGAAACGTTGTGCCCGGATGCGGGTTAAAAGGGATGAGATTGACTTTGGCCCGAACGGGCCGGAGCAGTTTTGCAAGCTGCTTTGCGTGTTTTTCCGAGTCATTGATGCCTTTTATCAGGATATATTCAAACGTGATTTTGTCCCGCGGGGGCAGGGGGTATCGGGTGCAGGCCGCAATGAGCCGTTCTATAGGAATCTTTTTGTTAATCGGCATCAGCCGGTCCCGGGTGGTATTGTCTGCCGCGTTCAAAGACACGGCCAGCCGCACCCGGGTATCTCCGGCAAGGTCATCAAACCGCTCTGCCAGGCCGGCCGTGGACAGGGTCACCCGCCGGGTGGAAAATTTCAGGCCCCAATTGCCGTCGGTGATGACGCCCAGGGCCGCAATAACATTGTCATAATTGGCCAGGGGCTCTCCCATGCCCATGAGCACGAGGTTGGACAGACGCATACCCCCCCGGGCCGCGGCTTCGTCCTGGCATGAAATAACCTGGCCGATAATCTCGGACCGGCTCAGGTTTCGGATCAAACCGGTTTTTCCGGTCATGCAAAAGGCGCAACCCATGGCGCATCCCACCTGGGTGGAAATGCAGAGGGTGTAATGGTCTTTTTCCGGAATCAGCACAGATTCCACGCAATGGCCGTCATCCAGGCCAAACAGGAATTTGCATGTGCCGTCTTCGGCAACCTGCACCTCGCGCACCTCGGGGCGGGATATGGTGAAATGATCCGCCAGAAGGCCCCGGGCCTCTTTTGCCAGGTTGGTCATCTCCTCAAAACTATGCACCCGCCGGGCATAAAGCCACTGCAGGGCCTGGTCCGCCCGAAAGCTGCGCATGCCGTGGCCGGCAAAAAATGCAATCAGCTCGTTTCGGGAGATATTGCGGATATCGGGTTTTTTATCGGGTTTTCGGGGTTGAATCATAACGGGTTCGGATGTATTATGAATTAAAAGAAATCCGGTTTTTCCGGGCATTGGAAAACATATTATTATACTTGACATTCCAGGATGTAAATATTAATTTCAACGGATTCATTTTTGCGGCGATACGAGAATCAGCTCTATGTTTGACAATTTAAGCGACAAGCTCAATTCGGTTTTTAAAAAACTCAAAGGTCACGGCAAGCTCTCGGAGAAAAACATTGACGAGGGCCTGCGGGAAGTGCGCATGGCTTTGCTGGAGGCGGATGCGCATTACCGGGTGGTCAAGCAGTTGATCGCAGATATCCGGGCGCGGGCCATCGGCCAGGAAGTGCTTGAAAGTCTGACTCCGGCCCAGCAGGTCATCAAGATCGTCAATGAAGAATTGACCGCCCTGATGGGATCGGAAAAAGAGGCGCTCAATCTTTCCGGGGCCATGCCCCAGGCCGTGATGCTCGTCGGGCTCCAGGGCTCGGGCAAGACCACCACGGCCGGAAAGCTTGCGGTTCACCTGCGCAAAAACGGCAAAAAACCGTATCTGGTGCCTTTGGACGTCTATCGCCCGGCGGCCATTGATCAGCTCAAAAAGCTCGGCGAACAGCTGTCAGTGCCGGTATTTGACTCCAGCCCGGAAATGGATCCGGTGGAAATCGCGCAGAAAGCCCGGCAAAAGGCGCCGTCTGAAGGCTGTGATACGCTGGTCCTGGACACCGCGGGCCGGCTGCACGTGGATTCGGAATTGATGAACGAGCTTTCCCGGATCCAGAAAGCCATCGAGCCCTCGGATGTCCTGCTGATTGCCGATGCCATGACCGGCCAGGATGCGGTCAACATGGCCGAGTCATTTGACCAGGCCCTGGATCTCGGCGGCATTGTGCTCACCAAGATGGACGGCGACGCCAGGGGCGGGGCGGCCTTGTCCATTAAGGCGGTTACCGGCAAGCCGGTGAAGTTTATCGGTGTCGGGGAGAAAACCAATGCATTGGAAGAGTTTCACCCTGACCGGATGGCATCGCGGATTCTGGGCATGGGCGATATGCTCTCTTTTATTGAAAAGGCCCAGGATGCGGTGGATGAGAAAAAAGCCGCTGACCTGGAAAAGAAACTCCGGAAAAACCAGTTCACCCTGGAAGATTTCCGGGACCAGATGACCCAGGTCAGAAAGATGGGCTCGCTCAATGACCTGATCAAGATGATCCCGGGTGCAAACAAGAGCAAGCAGTTAAACAAGTTAGACGTTGACGAACGGGAACTGGTGCGCATCGAGGCGATCATCAACTCCATGACACCGGCCGAGCGGCGCAACCACAATATTGTCAACGGAAGCAGAAGAAAACGGATTGCCAAGGGAAGCGGGACGAAGGTTCAGGATGTCAACAAGCTCCTGAAAAATTACTCCCAGGTGCTCAAGATGATGAAGAAATTCAACAAGGGCGGCATGCGGGCAATGACCCGGAACATGATGCCGTTTTAACAAGGAAGGCAGAAAAATGTCAGTAAAAATCAGATTGTCCAGGCATGGTGCGAAAAAGAAACCGTTTTACCGCATTGTCGTGGCAGACGGCCGTTATCCCAGAGATGGCCGGTTTCTGGAAACTGTGGGCACCTACAACCCCATGGTGGATCCCCACGAAGTAACGCTGAACAACGACAGAATTGCCCATTGGATGGATAACGGTGCCATCCCCACCGACACCGTCAACAGCCTTTTAAAGCAAAAGGGTTTTTATGAAGTAGTAAAATCAGCATAAAAGATAGCTTGTCCGCGAATCCCAACATTCCAGCAGCCATTCTATGAAGGAGAGGGGCCAAATGAAAGAGCTGATCACGTACATCGCAAAGGCGCTTGTGGACAATCCTGATGAAGTGACCGTGACCGAGGTGGAAGGCGGCCAGACAGCGGTCCTCGAGCTCAAAGTGGCCAAGGAGGATCTGGGAAAAGTGATCGGAAAGCAGGGGCGGACTGCCCGGGCCATGCGGACAATATTGAATGCCGCTTCGGCAAAGGTCAAGAAGCGTACTGTTCTTGAGATTATCGAGGAATAATCAAAGCCGTCTGCACATGGACCCGGACAAGCTTCTTTTGATCGGAAAAATTACCCGACCTCACGGTATTCGCGGGGAGGTCCGGGTTTCTGCATATGTGGACCAGCAACTCCATCTGCAGCCCGGCTCCCGGGTAATTGTTGACGCCCCGGATCGGCAGCCTGTTGAATACCGCATAGAGACGGCCCGTTCCCATAAAAACGGCCTGCTCATTGGATTTACAGAGGTTGGCGATCGAAGCAGCGCAGAGGCCGTTTCCGGCGCATCCCTTTTTATGCCCCGATCCGCCCTGCCGCCTGCAGAGCCGGATACATGGTACTGGTGTGATCTGATCGGACTGGCGGTTTACGAAACCAACGGCGGATTTCTGGGCCGGGTGGAATCCATGATTGAAACCGGCAGCAATGATGTTTTCGTGGTCAGGCAAGGGGAAAACGAGCGGCTGATTCCGGCCATTGAACAAGTAGTGCGGGAAATTGACCTGGAACACGGCAAAATGATCGTGGATCTTCCCGAGGGGCTTTAACCGGGAAGCGCAAAATCCGTGGTGCCGAAGATAGTGATGGAAAGGATTGCGGGAAAGATGAGGTTTTGCGTATTGACGATCTTTCCCGAAATGTTTGATGCATTTGCCGGCCACGGGATCATGCGCAGGGCAGTGGAAAGCGGTAAAATCCGCCTGGAACCCGTCAATATCCGTGATTTTGCAGAAGGACGGCACAGGGTAACAGACGACCGGCCCTATGGCGGTGGTTCAGGCATGGTCATGAAGCCCGAACCCCTGGCTGCCGCCATTGAAACAGCCAAAACCGAATTGCCCGAGGCGCCGGTGGTTTTGCTCACCCCCCAGGGGCGGCGCTTTGATCAGGACACGGCCCGGCAGTATGCGGCCTGCAAAGAGATGATTTTTATCTGCGGCCGGTATGAAGGACTGGATGAACGGATTTGCGAGGGATATGTCGATGACGAGATCTCCATTGGCGATTATGTATTAACAGGCGGGGAACTGCCGGCAATGGTGGTCATGGATGCGGTGATCCGGCATATCCCCGGCGTGCTGGGAGCAGCGGATGCCGCAGAGTGCGATTCCTTCTCGGCCGGCCGTCTGGAGCACGCCCATTACACCAGGCCCGGGGTTTTTGAGCAAAAGCAGGTGCCCGGGGTTTTGCTTTCGGGCAATCACCGGGCCATAGAGGACTGGCGCAGGGAATCGGCGCTGCTGCGAACGATTTTAAGGCGTCCGGATTTACTGGAGCAGACAGGGCTGACAGAGCCGGAAAAAAAGATTGTTCAAAAATGGTGCCGCAGACTTGAAACCCTTGCATGGGATTAAGCTTTACCTGGCCCTGCTGCATCATCCGGTCAGGAGCAAGGACGGCAGCACCATTGCCTCGGCGATTACCAGCATTGATCTCCATGACATCGCCAGGGCCGCCCGAACATACGGGGTGAGCGGATTTTACGTGGTCACCCCCCTGGCGGATCAGCAGGCTTTTGCCCAAAAGATTATCGGCCACTGGACAGACGGCGCTGGTGCCGTGTACAACCCGGATCGCAGCCGGGCCCTGGCTTTGATCCGGATCCGGGAAAGTTTAAACCAGGTGACAACAGAGATCGGCCGGCAGGAGGATCTACCCGTAAGGGTGGTGGCCACCAGTGCAGCAGACAGCCCGAACCAGACCGGATATCCGGAACTCAGCCAGGCCCTGGCAAAACAAGATGCCGTCTGGGTCCTGGCCCTGGGTACGGCCTGGGGGCTGACGGCTGAATTCATGGATGAGGCGGATTTCCGGCTGGCGCCGATTTCAACCGGATCGGGGTATAATCATCTTTCGGTGCGTTCGGCAGCCGCCATAATGCTTGACCGGCTTCTGGGCCGCGAATTTTGATGGCGCCGTAAAAAGTTCAATATCTGCGTTATGCGCGATTTCTCAGAATTTCACGTACGGCTAAGTACGCTGCATTCTTCGAAATCGCGCAAGCCTTGATCTTGAACTTTTTACGGCGCCATCTGAAAACCGACTTTTTACGAGTGTGTTAAATATCAGAATTTAACCGTTTCAGGTCCCGGCCTTTTTTGGGCTGGCCTGATAAACCCTATTTGTGAGGCGATTATGGACGCGATCAAACAGATTGAAAGAGAACAGCTCAGAATGGATATCACCGGGTTTGAGCCCGGGGATACGGTAAAGGTGCACGTGCGGATCCGGGAAGGGGAAAAAGAGCGGATCCAGGTCTTCCAGGGCGTGGTCATTGCCATGAAAAAGGGTACGACCAACGCGAGTTTCACGGTACGAAAAGTGTCTTACGGCATTGGCGTGGAACGCATTTTTCCCTTGCATTCCCCGGCCCTTGAGCGGGTGGAAGTGGTGGAAAAAGGACGGGTGCGCCGATCCAAGATTTATTACCTGCGGGGGCTGAAGGAAAAGGCGGCACGAATGAAGCTGCGCCGCAAGTAAATACTTCCAGGAAACTGTCCATGGCCGAATCCATCCGGCAATTCGAGCACCAGGCGCAACGTCAGGGATATTGTCGTATTGCCGGAATCGACGAGGTGGGCCGCGGCCCCCTGGCCGGCCCGGTGGTTGCGGCAGCGGTGATGCTTTCAGACGATTTTGCGGTTACCGGCATTACCGATTCCAAGCGGCTTTCTCCCAGGGTCCGGCTGCGGCTTCACGACGAGATTTACGCAAATGCAAGGGCCGTTGGCATCGGCATTGTGGACCCTGTTGAAATCGACCGGATCAACATTTTGCAGGCCTCGCTTCAGGCCATGTCCATGGCCGTGGACAATCTCCGGCCTGAACCGGATTGCCTGCTGATCGACGGCCAGTGGCCCATTGGCGCAGAAATTTACCAGCAGACCATTGTCAAGGGGGACCTGCGCAGCATTTCCGTTTCCGCGGCCTCGATTGTGGCCAAGGTCACCCGTGACCGGATCATGGAAAGATACAGCGAAGATTATCCGGAGTATGGGTTTTCCGGCCACAAGGGCTATCCCACCCGGGCCCATGCCCTGGCACTGGAAGAGCACGGGTGGTGCCCCATTCACCGCCGCAGCTTTAAAGGGGTGAGCTGTCACAATCACCGGTATTTCCGTCCCAATCCAAAAAAAACCGCCTGCTTTACCGGTTTTTCAGGAAACGCCTGCGATGACAACTGAATCTCAAAAGTTCGGGCGTCTGGGCGAATCCCTGGCCATTGCCCATTTGAAAAAAAACGGGTATCAGATTCTGGACCGAAACTACCGCAACTGCTTTGGCGAAATCGACGTGATTGCCCGTCAGGGTGAGACCATCGTATTTGTGGAGGTAAAGTCCCGATCCTCGGATCGCTTCGGGCCTTCCAAGGCGGCTGTGGACCGGATAAAGCAGCAGAAGATTTCCAGGGTGGCCCTGGGCTATCTCAAGCAAAAGCGCCAGGCCGGCCAAAAGGCGCGTTTTGACGTGGTGTGTGTGGATGCCGGGCAAAAACACTGCCAGGTTGAAATCATTGTCAATGCCTTTGCCCTGGCCTATGGATAGGTCTTCATGAATCCAACCCGGCCAAACCCGGCAGGCGGCATACTTTACGTGGTGGCCACACCCATCGGCAACATGGGCGATATCACTTACCGGGCTGTGGATGTGCTGCAAAATGCGGATTTGATCGCCGCCGAAGACACCCGTAACACCGCAAGGCTGCTTGCCCGTTACGCCGTTGAAACCCCCCTGATTTCCTGTCACGAACACAACGAATCCCAAAGAATTCCGCTTTTGCTGCAAAAACTGGAATCCGGCCGCCAGCTTGCCCTGGTATCGGATGCCGGCACACCCATGGTTTCGGATCCCGGCTACCGGCTTGTGGCCGCGGCCCTGGAGGCGGGCATCAAAGTGGTGCCCATTCCCGGGGCGTGTGCCGCAGTTGCCGCCCTGTCCGTATCCGGGTTGGCCGTGGACAGCTTCTGCTTTGCCGGGTTTGTTCCCAAAAAGAAAAAGCAGCGACAGGAACTGCTCACTCGTCTGGCCGGTGCCCGGCAGACTCTGATTTTCTATGAATCTCCGAGGCGGGTGGAGGCGCTTTTGCAGGATTTGTTCGATTATCTGGGAAACCGCCCGGCAGTGGTGGCACGGGAGATCACCAAGCGCTACGAGGAGTTTTTACGCGGCAGCCTTTCCGAATTGCGCGATGAGATCAACCAGCGCGAATCCATCAAGGGCGAGATCACCGTGCTGGTTTCCGGTTTTACTGAGGACAGCCGGGATACCGGGCAAGTGGACCGGGAGATCCAATATGAAATTGAAACCGTCCTGGCCGCGCAAACGGTTTCTCCCTCACAGCTTGCAGCAGAGCTTGCCCGCAAATACCGCCTGCCAAAAGGCCGGGTTTATAAAATGATCGTGGAGATTCAAAAGAACCGATAGGTTGCTGTTGCGCTGCCGGCCCGCAATTTTTACGGCACCATCTGAAATCAGACTTTTTACGGTACCATCAATTTTGAAAGTGGTTTGAAATGCACTTGAGAATGAATATTTTGATTTTTATTGGGTTCACGGTTCAACAGAAACCCTGATAAAAGGAGAGGCCGGGATATGAAAAAAAGTTTTACCACGGTGGGCTGCGGAAGGGTTGGAGGCGCCATGGCCCGGTATCTCGCAACAGCAGGCTACCAGCCTGCTGGATTTGCCAGTCGCAGCCTTTCTTCAGCAAAACGGGCTTCCGAAGCCGCCGGATCCAGTGCGCCGGCTTCGGTTCAGCCCTGGGATGTCACACCCGGGGCGGATATCGTCCTGATCACGACTCCTGATGGCGCCATACGGGAAACAGCGGTAAAAATCGCAGAATACAAGGGCGTTGGCAAGGACACAGTGGTGCTTCACTGCAGCGGGGCCCTGCCGTCGACGGAACTGGCCGCGCTTGCCGACTGCGGTGCAAAAATCGGCAGCATGCATCCGCTCCAAAGCTTTGCTGATGAAAACATCGAGCAAAACCCCTTTGCCGGGATCATGATGGCTGTTGAGGGCCAGGAACAGGCTGTTGCCGCAGCCCGGCAGATTGCCGAAAGCCTTGGCGCTGCCCCGTTTGAAATCCGGACCGACTGCAAACGCCTTTATCACGCATCTGCTGTGGCCGCTTCCAATTACCTGGTCACCCTTATGAATCTTTCCCTGCAGCTGATCATGGTTTCCGGGGTGGCCCCTGCGGATTCCTGGAAAGTGTTAAAACCCCTTGTGACCGGGACTTTGGGCAACATTGAAAAAAACGGCATTCCCAGGGCGCTGACCGGACCCATTGCCCGTGGCGATATGGAAACCGTGGAAGGGCATCTGGCCGAAATCGGACAAAAAGCCCCCACACGGCTGGAGCTTTACCGGCTGTTGGGCCGTCACACCATTGAAATCGCCCAGGCCGGCGGGGGGTTATCAGAGCAGGCCGCAGAACGGTTAAAAGAAATCCTTGCCCCCACCGGCAGCACTGACTGAGCCGCAGGCGGTCGCATCTTTTGTATGGGCCGCCTATATCCGGTAAGGGATCAGGGCCCGGTCCCCCAGCTGCCGGTTTGCCTCCTCGATAAGATCCTGGCTCGAGATCACCGCCACTGCAGCATTGGTCCCGGACGTGCTGAAATACTTGTCTGCGGCATTTCTGACCTGCTCCAGGTCCACTTCGAGCACCCCCTGCTTGAACTTTCTGCGCAACTCATCTGACAGGCCGATGAGCCTTCGGTAAAAAGCTTTAAACGCTGCCGGGCCCGGGGGGTCGGGCCGGTCCAGATCGGCACAGACCTGCAGCACAGCCTCCTCGATGTTTTCCCGGTCATAGTCGCCTGAGGTGATAAATTCCAGGGCTGCGTCATAGACCTCCAGGGTCCGGACAATGTGGGGATCCCGGTAGGAGCCGAAGTAAAACTGCCCGTTTTCCATTTGGTAGAGGCTAAAGCCGCCGTAGGCCCCCCCTTTTTCACGAATCTCCCGGTGCAGGAACATGGATTTGAGCAGTTTGCTGATCACCGCCAGCACCGGCGCATCCGGGTGATCCATGGGACGGGTTTCAATCACCTTGGCCACAAAGGACACGGCCGTGGCCGTGGCCCAGCCCTCCCGGGGAATTTCCGGATCTGCGGTAAAATCCGGGGGCTCAAAACCGCATCCGGCTGCCGTCGGCATTTTTTGGCAGATGTCTTTTGCCAGGGGGAGTGCGGTTTCAAGGTCTGCGGGCTCACCGATTAAGGCCGTGCGCATGTTGTTTTCATGAAAAACCGTCCCGGCCATCCGCTCCAGGTTGGCGGCCAGGGTTTTTAACTTCTCCGGGTTCAGATCGGCTGTGAGGTTTTTGATGGTTTTGATCTGATGGATCCCGTGCCAGGTTTCATTTAAGGCACTGGCTGTGGAAAAATTTCTTGCGGCAAGGGACATGGCCAGCCGGTGGCCGTTATGCACCACGCTGGATTCCATTTCCGCGCGAACTTCCAGAAGCAGATCCCGGAGCCGGTCGGTGTCAGAAAAGGCGTATCGGCTCACCAGGTCCCGGATCAGGTCAAACATGCTGGAAATGTTTCTTGACAGGCATTTGCCTGAAAAATGGAGCACAGGCAGGCAGACTGCACTGCTTTGGGAAAACATGCGAGAGGCGCTCACGGAAAAACCCAGCCCGCCGGTGTATTGGTCAATTCTGCGCGCAAGCTCCACATAGTCGTAGTCCGCTGTGCCGGTCTGGGTCATGGCGTGGCAGAAAAGCGGCAGAAGGTCAATCAAATCCGGCTCCAGGTTCTGGATGCCGAATACGGACTTGCAGTACAGTATCCCGGAACTGGGCTGTTCATAGAGTTCCACCGGAGGGTTCTCAACCACCCCGGAGGGATGCACGACCCGGATATCCGGGGCAATATCGGTTTTGGAAAGCATGGGCAGACATGACAGATCCTCCAGGCTTTCCTGGAGCTGCACCAGCTTTTGCGCATCCTGTTGGATCTTTTCGCGGTCGTCTTCTGTGAGGTCTTTTTCAATGGCTGCCAGACGTTGTTCTTCCCGGGCCCGTCTTTTTTCATAAAGCTCCGGGTCAGGTTCCAGGGTCATGTGCACCCGGTGTGGGTTGTTGATAAAATATTTCCGGATCCGGTTTTCCAGAAGATCCGTGGTTTCCAGTTCCTGGAAAAACCGCCTGACCAGGCTGTCAAACTGGAGCGCCACATCCGGCTGTCCCTGGTGGAGCCAGTCGCCGCAGAAGCGAAGAAGCAGTTTGAGACCGTAGGGAAACGGTGTGTTGGTGACCTCTTTTCGGTGAAATTCGATCTGGTGGATGGCCGATTCCACCAGCCGCCGCTCGACTCCGTTTTCAGCCAGATCAGAGAACACCTCAAAGATGATTTTTTCGATTTTCTCTGCATCTTCAGCATTGACATCCTTGAGTCCGCAGGCAAACAGGGTGTCCTTGTTGTCGGCATCCAGGCCGCTGCCGTCGCTCAATGTCGAACCCAGCTGGGAATCCATGAGCGCCTTTCGCAGGGGAGCGCCCGGATTTCCAAGCAGCACCTGTTCGAGCACCGAGAGCACCAGCACCTCGTAAGCCTCCCGGATGTCTGCGGTCAGCCAGGCCACGCATGCCTGGGCCTTTTTTTCCGTGGTTTCCTCCGGGTCCATTGGGTAGTAATACACGGCGGTTTTCGGATCGGTCCACCGGGGCTGGGACGGCACCCCGGTTGCCGGATCAATGGGAGAGAACTGACAAAGCACGGTGTCTTCGATAAATTCCAGGTGCCGGGCCAGGGGTAGATTGCCGTAGGTGTAGAAATAGGCGTTGCTCGGATGATAATGCCGCGCGTGAAACGCCTTTAACTGCTCATGGGTCAGCTGGGGGATCTGTTCCGGATCACCGCCGGAATTGTTACTGTAAGTGGTATCCGGGTACAGGGCGTTTAACAGGGACCGGCCCATTACCTGGTCGGGAGAGGACATGGCCCCTTTCATCTCGTTGAAAACCACTCCCTTGTAAACCAGGTGCTGCCGGCCGTCTGCCGGATCGGTTTCAAATTCAAGCCGGTGGCCTTCCTGCTTGAAGCTCAGTTCGTCAATTCGTGGAAAAAAGGCGGCATCCAGATAAACGGACATGAGATTGTAGAAGTCTTTTTCATTCTGGGTGGCAAAGGGGTACATGGTCCAGTCGGAAGCGGTCAGCGCGTTCATGAAGGTGCTTAAGCTTCGCTTCATCATGGAGAAAAACGGATCGCGCACCGGATAATTGCGTGAGCCGCAAAGCACAGTGTGCTCCAGGATGTGGGCCACGCCAGTGGAATCGGCGGGCACAGTTTTAAAAACCACGGAAAAGGCGTTTTCCGGGTCTTCCCGGCTGATATGAATGTGGGCCGCACCCGTGGGCAGATGCTTGAGCTCGTAGTAAAATCCGTTGATCTCGGGCAGTTCCATCACCTTTTCAATGCGAAAGCCACCCTTTTGATCTCCGGGCTTCAGATCCGGGTTTCGGGGATCTTCTGTAAGTTCCATGGATATGTTTCTCCGGTTGATTTTAATAACACTGAATCACTTCAAACTTTAACACTGCCTCTAAAAAAGACTTTTTACAGGCTTATCAATTGTTCAGGCACGAAAAAAACCGATAGCATATCTGCGGCGCCGGCGTAAAGATACTGTGTGCAGATATTCTATCGGTTAAGGGGATAGTGGCACCGTAAAAAGTCTGATATCTGCGTTGCGCGCGATTTCTCAGAATTTCACGTAGGGATAAGTCCCCTCCATTCTTCGAAATTGCGCAAGCCTTGATCTTGAACTTTTTACGGCGCCATCTGGAATCTGCCTTTTTACGGGTGCATCAAGGGGATGCCGGGAGGAAACGGACCGGATCCGGGCAACCAGCCGGTTATGTGGCCACATAAATTCCGCGGCGTTTGCGCTTGATTTTGCCCTGCTTGCCCAGCCGGTAAATGATGTTTCTGAGCTTTTTTTCGTCAAAATCCGTTCTGGACTTGATATCGGTCAGACGGGCGCCGTCCGGCATATCGCTGATGACATTTAGCACCTGGTCGGATGCGGTCTTGCCGCTGCTGCGGCGGGTCTTGGGGCTTTGGGGGCCGGCGAGTTTGCGAATGGTTTTTTCAAGTTCTTCGATTTTTGCGGTCAGCCGGTTGATCTCGGTTTTTGTGGCGATGTTGTATTGCCTGAGAAAGAATTTGATCATGGCATCAAAACTGGGATTGCGTTTTTTTTGTGTCATTGATCGCTCCTTGTTTTTCTTCAATTGCGATTTGTTTGAAACAATTTTGATTATTTGACTTTCTTCTGCATAGACAATTCAGTTATATAAGTCAAGTGTTTAAACAGGTTATCGGCAAATGACTTATTTTTTTCACCGATTCCTGAAAAACGCTGCTTTCCGGGTCAGTCTTTCCGGATTACCGAATAAGTGGCCATGGCCCTGGCCACAAGGTTTTCTGCCCCGTCGGTGACGGTTACCTCTCCCAGGGCGGTGTTGCGCCCGTTGTGGAGAATCACGGCTTCCGCATAAATGCATCCCGAGGAAAAGGGCCTGATGTAATTGATTTTCATTTCAATGGTGCTGATGGATGCATTTTTTCGGGCAATGCCGGTCAGGGCGGTTCCCACAGCGGCATCGGCAAGTGAAAAAATCGCACCCCCGTGGGCGATCCCGCCTGCATTGCCCAGTTTTTCGGAAAACGGCAGCCTGAGCCGGGCCCATCCTTTTTTCAGGTCCGTCAGTTCCATCCCCAGCAGATTCCAGTAAGGCACCTGTTTTTGAAGCCGTTCAAACACGGCCTGCCGAAATTCCGGATCCAGTTCTTCAAACCGGGCCATGGATGGTTTCCCTTTTCTTTTGGGTTGAAAAACAAGGCACGTCAGATACCGAAGATGATTGCGCCACTGAACATTTACTGATATATTCAAGAAAAACTTTATGTTTTTATTGTCAGGGCGGGCGCTTCAGGTCAACGGTTTTTATCAGAAAATGATTTCAGGGAACTTTACACTTTCGGATTTTCGGGGAAATCAGTATGCAGGGCTTTTTTAATTCTTTGAGGCTGCCGTGCCCGGCGTGTACCCATTCCACGCTGCGGCTGACCGGTACCTGAGACCAGATTTTTTTCCGCTGCAGGGGCTGCGGCGTAAAAATTGCCCTACAGGACATTGTTGAATCCATTGACGAGGAGGTCGAGCGGATTCTGGCCAATATGCCTTGTGACCGGTTTTAGGCGGATCGCAGGATAAAGCAGGGAGAGTTTTGTGGCAAGGGGGTATTTCCGGATACTGGTATTTGCCTGTACACTTATGGTGGGGGTGCAGTTTCCGGCGATGATGGATCAGTATCGGAAACGGGTGGATGCCCATTTCCGCGAAATCAGCATAAACCTCAGCGGGTTTCAGCAGACAGCAGACCGGTATTTTGATGGCAGCCTCCAAGCCTTGATTTCCCATTACAAAAAAAGCCCGGACCCGGTTTTTGCCCGGGATGCCCAAAGCGTGGAACAGCTTTACCGGCGCTGCCAAATGCTATCGGCCCAGCAAGCGGCCATGTCCGGGCCGTGGTACCGGGCGGGTTTTCACCTGTTGTTTTTTCACAATGATGAGATTTTGGCCGAAACATTTGATCAGTATTCCTACACCGTCCCGTTGAGCCCTCGTGCCATTGCATGGGGACTGGGCGCGGCATTTTTTGTTTCCCTGCTGCTTGAACTCATTGTGCTCGGGGTCTTTAGAGGATTTTGGCTTGCGGTAAAACCAAGGCGGTCCGGATCTCTCTGCATTTGAAGGTTTCCGATGGATTGATGGTTTCGTAAAAAGTAAGTTTTCAGATGGCGCCGGAAAAAGTTCAAGATCAAGGCTTGCGCGATTGCCGAAGAATGCAGCGTATTTATCCGTACGTGAAATTCTGAGGAATCGCGCGTAACGCAGATATTGGACCTTTACGGCGCCATCAATGGATTGACCGGTCATTGTTCATCAGAGGGGATTTTTGTGCGCAGCTGTTTTTTGCGGCCTTGGTGTTTTTTGTTTTCCAGGCGCCGTTTTTTTGCGCCTCGCGGAATTCCGGTCTTTTTGCGCGCCGGCGTTTCTTTAAGGGCCTCGGCGATAAGCTGTGCAAAGCGTTCAATGGTCTGTTCCCGGTTGGCTGTCTGGCTGCGGTGACGCTGGGCCGAGATGTGGAGCAGGCCGTTTTTATTGATGCGCGTGGGCAACCGCTGTTGGATGCGTTCTTTTTGTTCCAAATCCAGGCTGGGGGAACCGGCCACATCAAACCAGAGGGTGATTCTGGAGCTTGTCTTGTTGACATGCTGTCCCCCCGGCCCACCGCTGCCGGAGGCGGTAAACCAGAGTTCATTTTCCGGAATGGCAAGTTCTTCTGTGACGGTGATCATTCAGCTTTGCCTGTTTATCTGTTTTTGGATTTTGAACAATGGCGGAAAAACGTATCATTATCCTTTAAAAATACCATACAGTCTGTTTATTTCAAGGCGGAACAGCGGCATGGAATTGAACGGATTTACTCTTTGGCTTCCGGTATTTTGTTTTATGCCCGGCCTTGAACCTGATGATAACATTTTTTTTAAGAGGGAGCCCGGTTATGATAACTCTGCTGGCAAAGCTGCTCAAAGTCTTAAATGCCGAGACCGATCCCGGCCAGATCAGTGCGGCTTTGTGTCTGGCCATGTTTTTTGCCTTCATGCCCTTGATGACCCTGCAGCATCTGATTCTGATTTTTTTGGTGCTGGTTTTGCGGGTCAATATCACCGGGTTTATTCTGGGCTGGATGGTTTTTTCAGCAGTGGCCTTTATCATTGATCCCATGCTGCACGCTGTTGGCATGGCGGTTTTATCCGCCGGGGCCCTGGAGGGTCTCTGGAGCACGCTTTATGATTCGGGTTTCTGGCGCTTGACCGGGTTTAACAATACCATTGTCATGGGCGGGTTTGTGATCGCCCTGGTGCTGGCCGTTCCCCTGTATTTCCTGTTTAATTTTCTGATCCGCCGCTACAGGCAGTATTTTCTGGCCTGGATTCAAAAGACCCGCCTGGCCCAGATGGTCAAGGGATCGCGGATCTTTGCTGCCTATCAAACCGTTTCCGGATGGAGGAGTTCCGTATGAGTCGTTTTATCCGATGGCCCGGACTGGCCGCGTTTTTTGTCATCGTGGCGCTCGGGGCTTCTGTCTGGCTGCTTATGGTGGATTACGCGGTCCGGCACGTGATCGAGAAAACCGGGACAAAAGCCGTGGGCGCCCGGGTGGAGGTAGCGGATGCGGATTTGAGCCTTTTCCCCCTGGGCCTGGAAATTACCGGCCTGCAGGTGACCCATCCGAATTCGCCCATGCGCAATGCTGTCGTGGTTGAAAAGATCCGGATGAACTTTCACACCGGCGAGATCATCAAGGGCAACAAGGTGGTGGAGGACTTGTCCGCCACGGGCGTAGGCTTTGACAAGCCCAGAAAAACCTCCGGCGCCATTGCCAAAAAGGAGAAACCTTCCGGGGCATCAGAAATTTCAGTGGCGGAAAAGATGCGCGAAAAGCTCGGCCGCCTGCCTTCTGCCACCGCAGAGAGCGCCAGACAGATCATTGCAAACGAGCAGCTCGAAACGCTGAAACAGGCCCAAACCCTGCAGCAGGAAATTGCCGATGCCAGAGACCGCTTTTCCAAAAGGCTGGAAAACCTGCCGGATCAGGAGACTTTTGCCGGCTACAAAAAGCGCATCAATGACCTCAAGGGCGGCTCCGGCGAGTCCGGCGGCCTGCTCGGGACCCTGGGCCGGGCAGGGCAGGCCGGGGAGATAAGAAAAGACATTCAGGCCGATCTTCGGGCCCTGCGTGAAACCCGGCAGGATCTGGCTGACACCCGGGAGAAACTGCAAACCGGGCTTGCGGATCTGCGGGCCGCCCCTGGCCGGGATGCCCGGCGGCTTACGGATAAATACGCCCTTTCCCCAAAGGGCATCGGCAACATGTCAGCCCTTATTCTTGGCCCCAAATATGCCGGGTGGGTGGAAAACAGTCTGAGCTGGTATCTGCGGCTTTCCCCTCATGTGTCGGCCATGATGGAAAAATCCCGGGAAACCGAAAAACGCCGGAGGGGAGAAGGCATTGACCTCAGATTTGCCTCTCGCCGGCCGGTGCCCGAGTACTGGATCAAAACCGCACGGGTATCTGCGGATATGGGCGGCATGGATGTTTCCGGACAGATCAGCGATATTGCCTCAGATCCCCGGGTGCTGGGCCGCCCCCTGGTGTTTGATTTTGCCGGTGTCGGGGCTGACAATGCAGGCAGTGTAAAAATCAACGGCCGCCTGGACCGCACCAATCCGGAACATCCCGCAGACAGGGCGGATTTCCAAATCCGGGAGCATACACTCAGCAGCCTGCAGCTGCTGGATCAGGACAGTATGTCGGTGGTTTTGAGCAAAGCCCGGCTCGATGCTGTTGATGGCAGCATCCGGGTTGCCGGTGCAGAACTGGATGCAGAGATTGCCGCTGACCTCAGTGACGCCCGGTTTGACGTAAATCCAGGGGGAAAAGAGCATTTCCTGGTCCGGGCCCTGGCATCTGCACTTGGCGATATCCGGTCCTTTGATGTGGCTGCAAGCCTTGGCGGAACCCTGACACAGCCCGAGATGAGCATTGATTCAGGCCTTGGCGATGTTTTAAAAGCCTCCCTGTCCCGGGACCTTGAAAAACACAGGGCGCAGATGCAGCAGCACTTAAAGCAGGCCATTTCAGAAAAGACAGGGGGCGCCATTGATGAAACCGAATCCGGTTTTTCCGCATTGGATGCCATTGAACAGGAACTCAAAAAACGCTTGAACCTGGGGGCCTCTATACTGTAAAAACAAGCAGACATTCACAGGGGAGATGATCTGATGCAGTGGTTATGCCCCGGCGCCAAACTTGCCGCGGCTGTTGTCCTGTCCGCAGTCCTGGTCTGCGGATGCGCTGCCGGCCAGTGGGGGCGCCTGGAGACCGATACCGGGGTCACGCAGATGTTTGAGGACAATCGCGTTCCAAAGGATTTTCGCTATTATGTCTGCGGCCGGCCCAACATGCCCTATGCCATTGTGGGCCTTGATCCGGCCTACACATTTGACCTGCATCTCTGGCAGGAGGTGACCCCCAACAACAGGGATTTCGCCCATAGGGTGGATTTTATCTGGGAGCCCAGGGTCTGGGACCGGTTTGATTCCGGCCGCGGCGCCCGGATTTTGGATCCAGAGGGCAATTCCATCGGGATCTGGTACTCCATGTATCCAAACGCCGCCATCCAAATAGATGCGCAAAAACAGCAGGTGATTGTCTTTTGTCCGCACCGGGCAGGCGAGGGCAATTTCTAGGACGTGTTTTTTTGAAATCCAAACCCGGGCCGGTTTTCTTTACAACTGCACGGCCACGCCCTGCTTTTGCAGCCAGGTTTTTAACTCCCTGATGTCAATGATACCGAAATGAAACACCGAGGCGGCCAGCAGTACGGTTGCTCCGGCTTTGACGGCATCATGGAAATGCCGCATTTCTCCGGCTCCGCCCGAGGCCACGATTTTTGCTGACACGGCCTGCTTCATGGCCCGGATCACCGGCAGGTCATATCCGGTACGGGACCCGTCACCGGCCTTGCTGGTGGGCAGGATCACGGGCACACCGTATCCCTCCACGCACCTGGCCCACTCAACGGCGTCTGCCCCTGTGGCCGTACGGCCGCCGTCCACATACACTTCATATCCCGAGGTCATGGCCGGGTTTTGGTCCACGTCAATGGCCACGGTGACCTTGTCCGCCCCGAAAGCACGGACCATTTCCGGGATCAATTCGGGTTTGCGAAACGCTGCACTGCTGGTGGAAACCTTGTCGGCCCCGGCATTGAGGATCTGTTCCGCGGATTTTACATCAGAGACCCCGCCGCCCACTGTAAAAGGAACTGTGGTGACTTCGGCAACCCCGCGGACCACGTCGAGCATGGTGGCCCGGCCCTCCACTGTGGCGGTGATATCGAGCAGGGCCAGTTCATCTGCGCCGGCCCGGCAGTAGGCACGGGCACACTCCACCGGATCGCCGGCGTCCCGGATATCCACGAAATGAACCCCCTTGACGACCCGCCCGTTTTGCATGTCCAGGCAGGGCATGATGGAAATGGTTTCATCCATTTGTATTTCTCCGTATGTATTGGGTGAGTAAATCAGCGTTTTTTTCAATTGTCCGCAAACAGGGCCTGTTTATAGCATAGCGCAATTGACGGCTGCAAAATAAATCCCAAAGTCTTTATGGCAAAAGCGCCCGGTACTGATCCAGCCCTGAAATGCCAGGATTGAGATCCTTTAGCAGACCGTCTTCAAGGCTGTAGATCAGGCCGTGGATGGCAAGCTCCCGACCGGATTTCCAGGCGTTTTGTACAATGGTGGTTTCGCAGACATTGATGACCTGGGCCCGGACATTGAATTCGCAGAGCCGGTTGACTTTTGCCTTTGGATCGGAAATCGTATCAATTTCGGCTTTGTGTCTGCGGTACACGTCCCGGATATGGCCCAGCCAGTTGTCAATCAATCCGTGGTCTTTGTTTTCCAGAGCGGCCTGAACGCCTCCGCATCCATAATGGCCGCAGACAATGATATGGCCGATTTCCAGTGCCTCCACGGCGTACTGGATTACCGAAAGGCAGCTGAGATCCGAGTGCACCACCAGGTTGGCAATGTTTCGGTGAACAAAAATTTCGCCGGGCATCATGTCCGTTATACGGCTGGCCGGAACCCGGCTGTCTGAACATCCGATCCACAAGTACCCGGGTTTTTGCTGCCGGCTGAGGCGGGTGAAAAAATCCGGGTCCCGGGAGGTGATTGTTTCAGCCCATTTCCGGTTGTTTTCAAACAAGGTGTCAAAATTTTTCATAGGCCCGGCCCTTTATGCGTGAAATTTGGTTATTTGGCGGATTTTTATAACATGTCCGGCAGCAAAAGAAAAGAGTGCGTGGGCCTGGGCCGCCTTTAACAGAAAAACAGGTTTGCCGGCACCATAAGTCAAAGGCGGCAATTGACCCGGCCGGCAATTGTGTTATATTCAAAACTGCCGCCTTGCACCCATGCCTGCCGCTTTCTGGTATTGCCGGCAGGTTGTAATTGATTCAGACAGAGAAAATTCATGACCGGACCGCATCGTTTATTGGCCGCCAGCGGGCTTTTGCCCAAAAAACACATGGGCCAGAATTTTCTGGCTGATCCATCCACTGCAGAGATGATCGTGCGCCGGGCCCGGCTTGACAACGCGGTTGTGGTGGAAATCGGAGCCGGGGTAGGGGCGCTGACCCTGTTTGCCGCCCGGGCGGCAAAGTGTGTTTATGCCGTGGAAAAGGACCGGGAAATCATTGACATTCTGCGGTCGGTCACGGATCAGGCCGGGGTTGGAAATGTGGATGTGCGCCATGACAATATTTTTGACGTGGACCTGGACGCCATTTTTCGAACAGAGCAGGAACCGCTGGTGGTGATCGGCAATCTGCCCTACAATATTTCCTCTCAGGTGATCATCTCCCTGATATTTCAGCGCAGCATCGTTTCCCGGGCGGTTTTGATGCTCCAGGCGGAAATGGCCCAACGTCTGTATGCAGTGGCGGGCACCCGGGAATACGGCCGGCTTTCGGTCATGACCCAGTACTGCGCTGATGTCAGCCGCCTGGCCCGGGTCAGGGCCAACCAGTTTTATCCCCGGCCGCGGGTGGATTCCGAGGTTGTTGAGATGGCCTTTCACTCCCCGCGGTTTCCGGCCAGAAACGAGGCCGGGCTGTCTGCGGTGGTAAAGGCGGCTTTCGGCCAGCGGCGCAAAACCCTGAAAAACGCTTTAAGCGGCGGTGGACTGGGGATATCCGGCCCGGGGCTTTTGCCGATTTTGCAGGCCGCAGGCATTGACGGGGCAAGGCGGGCTGAAACATTGTCCGTGGAGGAATTTGTGGCGCTGTCCAATGCCGTGGGGGCCAATTCATAGAATCGATTTGGCCGGCTTTTTTCCAGTTTTTCCTTTACACCTCTGGCAATTTGGACTAATTTTGTTATTTTAAGACGAACCTCGAATTATTTTAAAGGATCGTTGCTGTTTTTGCAGGTTTTCAGCAATGGTTTTAACCAGCCTTTCAATTTATTCAACTTATCCAAGGAGCAAGTAAATCATGGCGAAAATGCAAACCATCGACGGAAACACGGCCGCCGTGCATGTGGCCTATGCCTTAAGCGAGGTGGCGGCGATCTATCCGATCACGCCCTCGACATCAATGGGGGAAACAGCTGATGAATGGGCGGCTGCAGGCAGAAAAAATATTTTCGGACAGCCTCTCCATGTGAGGGAAATGCAGTCTGAAGCCGGTGCGGCCGGTGCAGTCCACGGTGCCCTGGCAGCCGGATCGCTGACCACAACTTTTACCGCATCCCAGGGGCTGCTTTTGATGATCCCCAATATGTACAAGATTTCCGGGGAACTGCTGCCGGGCGTGTTTCATGTCACAGCCCGGGCCGTGGCCGGCCATGCCCTGTCGATCTTTGGCGATCACAGCGACGTGATGGCCGTGCGTCAGGCTGGGTTTGCCATGCTGGCTTCCGGATCGGTCCAGGAAGTCATGGACATGGCTTTGATATCGCATCTGGCCGCCCTTGAGGCCAGCGTGCCGGTTCTGCACTTTTTTGATGGGTTCCGTACTTCCAGCGAGATCCAGAAAATCGAGGTGATTGATTACGAGGAAATGGCGGATCTGGTCAATTACCAGGCCATACGCGAGTTCCGGGCCCGCTCCATGAACCCGGAACACCCCCACATCCGGGGCACGGCCCAGAATCCGGACATTTTCTTCCAAAACCGGGAGGCCTGCAATCCCTATTACCTGGCCATTCCCACCATCGTCATGGACACCATGGAAAAGGTTAGCCAGGCAACCGGGCGGAGTTATCACCTGTTTGACTATGTGGGCCATCCCGAGGCCGAACGGGTTGTGGTGGCCATGGGATCGGGCACCGAGACCCTGGAGGAAGTCACCAATCATTTAAACAATCAGGGAGAACGGGTCGGGCTGCTCAAGGTGCGCCTGTACCGTCCGTTTTCCATTGAGCATTTTCTGGCCGCGCTCCCCGGATCCGTGGAGCAGATCACGGTCCTCGACCGCACCAAGGAACCCGGCGCCATCGGCGATCCCCTTTATCTGGATGTGTGCACGGCATTTATGGAATACGGTGAATCCCCCGAGATTCATGCCGGCCGATACGGGCTCGGTTCCAAGGAGTTTACCCCGGGCATGGCCAAGGCGGTGTTTGACAACATGAAGGCCCTGGCGCCCAAGCATCATTTCACCGTGGGCATCAAAGACGATGTGACCTACAGCTCTCTTGCGGTGGAGGAACAGTTTGACACCGCACCCGAGGGCACCATCCAGTGCAAGTTCTGGGGGTTTGGCTCAGACGGCACCGTGGGGGCAAACAAGAGCGCCATCAAGATTATCGGCGATCACACCGACAAGTTTGCCCAGGGCTATTTTGCCTATGACGCCAAGAAGTCCGGCGGTGTGACAGTATCTCACCTGCGCTTTGCCCCCCAGCCCATTCAATCCACCTACCAGGTCCATTCCGCGGACTTTGTGGCCTGCCACAAGGCCAATTACGTGCAGATTTATGACGTGCTGGAGGGCATCAAGCCCGGTGGCACCTTTCTGCTCAACTCCCCCTGGTCCAAAGAGGAAATGGAAGAGCAGCTGCCGGCTTCAATGAAGCGCACCATTGCTGAAAAGAAGCTGAAGTTCTACAACATTGACGCCATTGCCATTGCCGAAAAAGTCGGACTTGGCGGCCGGATCAACATGATTATGCAGACGGCCTTTTTCAAGGTGGCCAATGTTTTGCCCTTTGAAGAAGCCGTGGATTTTCTCAAGAAAGATATTCACAAGACCTATGGCAAAAAGGGCGAAAAGGTCGTTCAGATGAACATTGATGCTGTTGACCAGTCTGTTGCCAATCTCGAGCAGATCGATTATCCAGATTCCTGGAAGGATGCCGGACTGCCGTCGGTTGCGGCCAGCAGCGAGCCGGATTTTATCAGAAATGTCATGCGCCCCATGACCATTCAGCAGGGCGACAAACTGCCGGTTTCAGTATTTGAACCCGACGGAATCTTTCCGGTGGGCACAACCAAATACGAAAAACGCGGCGTTGCCATCAATGTGCCGGAATGGATTGCAGAAAACTGTATCCAATGCAACCAGTGTGCCTTTGTCTGTCCCCATGCCGCCATTCGTCCCGGGCTTTTCACCGACGAGGAACTCAAGGATGCCCCCAAGGGATTTGAGACCATTGATGCGGTGGGCAAGGATGTCAAGGGCTACAAGTTTCGGATCCAGGTTTATCCTCTGGATTGTCAGGGCTGCGGCAACTGCGCCGATATCTGCCCGGCCAAGACCAAGGCTCTCGTCATGAAGCCAATTCACACCCAGAGCACCAAGCAGGTGCCCCTTGAGCAGTATTTTGAAACGCTTCCCGTCCGCGATGATCTCACCCGCCGCACCACCGTAAAAGGCAGCCAGTTCAGCCAGCCCCTGCTGGAGTTCTCTGGCGCATGCGCCGGCTGCGGTGAAACCCCGTATGTCAAGGTGCTGACCCAGATGTTTGGCGAGCGCATGATCATTGCCAATGCCACAGGCTGCAGTTCCATCTGGGGGGCATCGGCTCCCTCTGTTCCTTATTGCACCAACAAGGACGGATTCGGTCCCACCTGGGGCAACTCTCTGTTTGAGGATGCAGCGGAATTCGGCTATGGCATGGGCCTGGCCGTCAACCAGCGGCGCAAATGGCTGGCCGACATGATCAACGAGGCCCTTGCGGCAGACATCTCCGATGAACTCAAAGAAGCCATGCGCGGGTGGCTGGAAAACATGAACAACGCTGAAGGCTCCCGCAAGTATGGCGATCAGATGAAACAATTGCTTGCCGGCATGGACAGAAGCCCCATGCTGCAATCCATTTATGATTTTGCCGACGTGTTTACCAAAAAATCCATCTGGGCCTTTGGCGGCGACGGCTGGGCCTATGATATCGGCTACGGCGGACTCGACCATGTGATTGCCTCGGGCGAAAATATTAATCTTCTGATCATGGACACCGAGGTTTACTCCAACACCGGGGGGCAGTCCTCCAAGGGCACGCCCACCGGGGCTGTGGCCAAGTTTGCCGCATCCGGAAAAAAGCTGAGCAAAAAAGACCTGGGCCGCATGGCCATGACCTATGGCTATGTTTATGTGGCTTCGGTGGCCATGGGCGCCAATAAGCAGCAGTTGATGCGGGCCTTTAAGGAGGCAGATGAGTATGACGGCCCTTCGGTGATCATCTGTTATGCACCCTGTATTAACCAGGGCATCCGCGTGGGCATGGGCAAGAGCCAGGAGGAAATGAAGCGGGCTGTGGAAAGCGGTTACTGGCCGTTGTACCGTTTTAACCCGGAACTGGAAAAAGAGGGCAAAAATCCCTTTGTTCTTGAATCCAAGGCGCCAGACGGCACGCTGCAGGAATTTCTTGGGGGTGAGACCCGGTTTGCTTCCCTGGAAAAAACTTTTCCAGAGGAATCCAAGAAGCTTCGCCAGCAGATTGAACAGGAGGCCAACCGCAAGTATGAAATTCTCAGGCTGATTGCAGATCCAAAATCCATCTGTGATGATGCCGAAGGCAGCAAAGAGCAAAAGGACGAAGGCAAAAACCAATAAGGGCTGCCCCCTTTTTAAGCATTTCGCAGGAGCACGAAGCATTGCACTGTTTTTTTTGCAAGACGGTGCAATCTTTGTGCTCTTTGCGCTTTTTTAATTTCGTTTCAGGATAAAATTTGAATAGGTTATGAATACTTCGCAAACCCAATGCATGCGCTGCGGTACCTGCTGTGAAAAGGGCGGGCCCGCACTTCATGGAGCAGATCTGGAACTGGTGCTGCAAAAGCAGATTGCCCCGGAAAACCTGTTTACCCTACGCAGGGGAGAGTTGGTGCATGACAATGTAAACGGCGGCCTGATGATCACTGACCAGGAAATCATCAAAGTCAAGTCCGTAAATGGGGCGCCGGCCTGCATGTATTATGACCCCGAACAAAAGGCCTGCACCATCTACGATTTTCGCCCCCTGGAATGCCGGGCAATGAACTGCCGGGACACGCAGCCCGCAGAGGCGGTTTATGACGTGGACAGACTCGACCGCGCCGCTGTTTTCGGACAGGTTGACTGGATTATGGAGTTAATCCAATCCCATGAGGAAAAATGCGGGTATGCATACCTGGATGAGCTTTGCCGCAAGCGCCAGACCGGGGACAACAAAAAGGCCGGGCAGGCGATTTTGGAAGCCGTGCGTTACGATCTTGAAATGCGAAACGTGGTGGAAGAGAAAACAGCAATGAGTGCTCAGATGATGGATCTGATCTTCGGCCGCTGCCTGGAGACAACCATCCCTGCCCAGTTCGGTATCAAGCTTCGCTGAGCCGGATTTAATCCGTGCTTCCGGCCTTCTGTTTCGCCCGGTAAATTTCCGGCCGGCGGTTGGGCAGAAAGTATTTCATTGGATGGTCACGCACGGCCCGTAGCTTTTGCGCAGACAGGTCGGCCATCAGCATGTATTCATCCGCATCTGCATATGACGCCAGAAGTTTTCCCTCAGGGCTGATAAGCACGCACACGGGCGGAAAACTGAGCCCGAATCCATTGTCTCCGGCTGCATTGACAGCCGCCACATAAACCCCGTTGTCAAAAGCCCGAGCCGGCAGATGGCGCATCCAGGAGGCCAGTTTTTCCTCGGAAGACCTGCCGGGGGAGGCATGGGCGATGATCAGCAGATCTGCGCCGTTGATCGCCATGTGCGTGGAAAGTTGCGGGAAATGGGCATCATAGCAAAGCTGAACGCCAATGCGCAGGCCGCAGGCTTCAAACAATGGCGGGATTTTGGATGCCGGGGAAAAGAACTCTTTTTCCGGGGGCCCCAGGTGAAGTTTGCGATAAACACGGCACTGTCCTGAATCCGGTTGTGCAAGCAGGTGTGCAGCATATAACCGGTTGCCGGATTTTTCAGCCATGCCCGCCAGAATCGAAATATTGTATTTTTTGGCCAGATCGGCCAGGCGGGCTGAACAGGGACCGTCTATGGATTCGGCCACCGTGTCAATGGGCGGGCGAACATGGTAGCCGGTGATGCTCAGTTCCGGAAAACATACCAGATGGGTTTCCTGGTTTCGGGCGGCAATAATCCATTGCTCCATGCGGCAGAGATTGCCGGTTGTATCGCCGATTACCGACCTGCAGGAAACAAGGGCTATTCGGACATCACGGTCCATGGCATCTTGAAATTACTTGATGTTGAAATGGGCGCGGATCTTATACACCCGGGTGGCCGGCAGGTTAAGGATTTCGGAAATGCCGGTTTTTTCTGAAATTTCCGCAAGATTTTCTTCAATATCTTCCCGCGAAGGCGCGATAAAGGTAAACCAGACATTAAATGCATTGTCACGCAGATAGTTGTGGGTGACTCCGGGATAACTGTTGACAATGGACGTGAAGTGATCCAGATCCTTTTCCGGTACCCGGCATGCGCACAAGGTGCTGACATATCCGAGCTTTTCAGGGGAAAAATTGCCGCCGATACGCCGGATTACATCATTTTGCCGAAGCCGCTGAACCCGGTTGAGGACTTGCTCTTCGCTGAGGCCTAGTTCTTCGGCAATCCGGGCAAAGGGCCGGGCATCAATGGGAAAATCCGATTGAATACGGTTTAGCAGGGTCTTGTCGACAGAGTCCAATGATGCGTCCATGACTTGGTTTGATGAGAATCAGCCAAACGAAAACAAAAGCCCTGCACCGTCAGGAGCAGGGCTTTTGTGAAAAAAATGCGCCACAAAACAGGGAAAGGCGTTGTCTTGTGCAGTCGTGATACGTCTGCGTTTATACGCAGCCGGTGGGTTTCGGCAGGCCTGCCATCTTACATGCGCCCTTGCCCGGGCCGGACGGAAACAGCTCGTAGATGTGCTTGAGCTTGAAGCCGGTCAGCTTGGACAGCACGCGCACCATGGGGGCGATACCATTTTTCTTGTAATAGTCCTGCAGCACGTTGATGACTTTCCAGTGCTCCTCGTTTAACTCGTCAATGCCTTCCTGCTGCTTGACGTATTTGACCCAAGTTTCGTTCCAGCTTTCAAAGCTGTCAATGAACCCGTCTTCATCTACGTTAAAGCTGTGACCTTCAAATTCAACTGTCGGCATGTAATATCCCTCCTTTAATTGTTTGTATTCTAAAGATTTCTAGCCGGTTCTTCTCTTCATAATATTAAAAAACCAAAATATATGCGATATGAATCAGGTTGTCAATATGAAAATATAAACACGTCTTTGCCAGGCGCAGGCCCGATCAATATTCCTTGGGCGTCTGGTTTAACTGTCGCAGGGTAAATACCGGGCCGTCCTTACATACAAATTCCTTGCCGATGTTGCACCGCCCGCACATGCCAATACCGCATTTCATACGGTTTTCAAGAGACATGATGATCCGGTCGTCTGTATATCCCAGCTTGTCAAGAACCGGCTGGGTGAATTTGATCATTACAGGCGGCCCGCAGACAATGGCATAGGTGTCCTCGGTTCCCGCAGGGGCCTCCTGTTCGGTGATTGTGGGCACAAACCCCGTGTGGTGCTTCCATTCCGGGTCATCGGTGCCGTCTACGGTAATGTGCATGTTCAGGTCATCCCGGGCGGCCCATTGCTCGAGTTCTTCCTTATAAAGCAGCATCCCCGGGGAGCGGGCGCCGTAAATTACATGGATATCCTTGAATTTTTTTCGGTTTTCCGGATCCAGCATGTAAATGATGGATGAGCGAAGGGTGGTAAAGGCAAATCCTCCGCCGATGATCACCACGTTTTTGCCCTCTAGTAAGTCCCAGGGATACCAGTTGCCCAAAGGACCCCGGATGCCCATGATATCGCCTTCCTTCATGGAATGGAGGTAGGATGTGACCTTGCCGGTTTTAAAAATTGTGAATTTTACAAATCCTTTTTCAACCGGAGAGGAGGCAATGCCGATGGGAATTTCGCCAAGGCCGGGAATGCTGAGTTCGGCAAACTGGCCGGCCCGGTAGGCGAATTTTTCCTCGTCTTCGGGATTGAGAAAAACGAATTTAAATGTTTTTAAACTTTTATCCTCGGTTTCGGTCTTGATTTCATCAATGCGAACCGGGTATGGAATATATGGATTGACCACTTCTACCCCCCTTTGCTAAGACGCCGTTACTTCGCAGGTGCAGGATTCGGGATCATAGCTGTTTAACATGTTGCAGATCCTGCGTATATCAATATTGACCGGGCACAGCTGCACGCAACGGCCGCAGCCGGTACACTGGATCCCGTTTTCATACTTGTCCACGTAATATTTCAGCTTGTGCATAAATCGCTGGCGAAGCCGGTCCACTTTAGTGCCCCGCGGATTATGACCGGATGCGTGCATGGTAAAGAGCGGATACATGCAAGAATCCCAGTTGCGGATGCGATAGCCCTTTTTCCCGGCAACCTCGTCCTGGACATCAAAGCACCAGCAGGTGGGACAGACAAAGGTGCAGGTGCCGCAGTTGATGCACGAGAAGGCCTCTTTTTCCCAGATGGCATTCGTGGCATCGTAGAGATCCAGCAGGGACTGAGAAGCCAGTTTGTCGGTCTTCACACTGGACTGGATGGCTGATTCAGCTTCCTGTTTCTTTTGCTCAATCTGCTGATCCGCCTCATCTCCGGCCTCCTGGCTCCATCCGGCAGCTGAAGCCAGTTTTTTGCCCTTTTCCGTCAGCACCCGGGCCAGGTAGTGATCCCCGTTGTCCGCCAAAAGAATATCAAGGTTGTTATCGCTGTAAGGACCTGAACCGGCGCTGCTGCAAAAGCAGGTGGGACATGGCTGGTCACATGCAAGCCCGACAAAGGTGGTGGACGCATAGGCCCGCAGCCAGTAGGGGTCCTTGTATTCTTCCGTGTCAAAATTGCGTCGGACCAGGGAGAAAGAATCCGCGTCACAGGGCCGGATGCCGAGGATGGCTTTTGGCGTATACTCTTTTTCCGGTTCCTTATAGATTTTGTAATCCTCGTCGTTTTCGTTTAAGGAACACTCGAGGATCAGTTCGGACTGTGGATATATAACGTATTTCGGAGAAACCCGTGTGTTGATATAATCCATATCAGGCTGTTGGCCGGATTCCAGGGACTGGAATGCATGATAAAACTTTTCCTTGACCGGCCCGATCAGCTCGTAGGCGCTGCGGAGTTTTTCCAGTCCGCTTGCCCATTCGTTTTTGTCAATCTTGATGACTTTCATGATAATCGCCCTTGTCAACGTTTATGATTGGTTGTCCGGCACTTACTTGATGAAATCTTCGGGATCCTCGGGTTTGTAGGTATCCAGGGGCGGCCGCTGCTCAGTATTGAGCCCGGCTTCCCATCCATAGAGTTCCAGACAGTCTTTTTCCAGTTTTTTGGTAAAATCCCGGACATTGATACCCACCGGACAGGAGCGCACGCATGCGCCGCAATCCGTGCAACGGCCTGCACAATGATAAGCCCGCAGAAGGTGAAATGTGCGAATGTCGGTGGGATCCACGCTTTTGCCCACCCACTGGGGGTTGGACTCATCCACAAAGCACTGGGGGCAGTAACACAGGGGGCATGCATTGCGGCATGCGTAGCAGCGGATGCAGTCTGAAAGCAGGTCATCAAAATAAGCCCATTTATCGTCCGGGCTCATGGCCTCGATTTCCCGGACCCGGGCATAGGGGTCGGCCTGTTCCCGGGTTTGCTCAGTGACTTCATCGGCCACCAGTTCATCGTAGAGCACAGGGTTTCTGTGCACGCAGATGGAGCAGTTTTCCTGGAGCACCTCTGCTTTGTCTACACTTTTTGAAAATCCCTGGCCGGAAATCGTAATGGTGCCCTTGTCTTCATCTTCTTCCACGGAAGCGATATTTCCTTCTGCCATGGCGGCCAGTTTGTGGCGATCCACCATGCCCTGGCAGGGAACCCCGATGATATAGAGCTGATCGCGCTGGATTTTGCCTTCAACGACATGGACAGCGATGTTTCGGGAGTTGCAGCCGGTGGCCACAATGCCGATGCGCTCTTTGCGGTCTGTAATATAGTTGGCCAGGTTGAGTCCACAATTGCTGTCCCATACAAAGCTGTCGACTTCGCCTTCGCTGGTGGCAAAAAAGGGCTGATGCATCAGGGGGACAGTGCCCTTTCGATAGCCGATGACCATGTCGACCTTGTCTTCCTTGAGAAGGCGTTTTGCGATCTCTTTGATTTTATCTGTATACGATTTCATTGCTATGCAACCTTCGGTTTGGTTTTAACAAATTTCTTTTCCTTGTTTTCCAGGGATTTGACCGATTCTGTGACCTTGGTGGCCACATCCACGAATTTGGTGGATTCGGCTGAGGAAATCCAGGAAAAATGCAGCCGTTCGGGCTCAACACCCATGTGCTCCAGCAGGTTTTTCATAAGGGCGAATTTTCTTCGAGCGTAGTAATTACCTTCCAGGTAATGGCATTCACCCGGATGTCACCCGGATACCCAGACCGCATCAGCGCCCTGGCGCAGAGCGGCCAAAATGAATTTTGGACTCATGCGGCCGGTGCAGGGGATACGGATTACGCGTATATTGCTCGGATATTCCATCCGGCTGACGCCCGCCAGATCGGCTGCGCCATAGCTGCACCAGTTGCATAGAAAACTTAAGATTTTCGGTTCCTTGTCAGCCATATGCATTGATCTCCTGATTGCGCACCAGCGGCCCGCTGGCCGCCGGAGGGGTTGATATCAACTATATTTATATTGCTTCGTCCATTTCAAAGATCTGGTACATGATTTGGTCCGTGTCAAATCCCTTGAGATGAATGGCACCTGAGCGGCATGATGCCACGCAGAGCCCGCAGCCCTTGCAAAGTGCCGGATTGATTTGCGCCTTGCCGGCAAACCGGCCTTCCTCGGCAAAAGACGGGGCTGAATACGGGCAGACAGCTACGCAAACGCCGCATGCCGCACAATTGACAGGATCCACTTCGGCAATGGTACCGCTGCTGTAAATGTATTGCCGGGACAGCAGTGTGATGGCCCTGGCCACGGCTGCCTTTGCCTGGGCGATGGATTCGTCAATCGGCTTGGGATAATGGGCCATACCGCAGAGAAACACGCCGTCTGTGGCAAATTCTGCCGGGCCCAGCTTGGCGTGGCGCTCAATGAAAAATCCGTCTTCATTCATGGGCACCTTAAAAAAGTTGGCCAGTTCTTCATCCTTGCACGGGATAATGGCCGTTGCCAGGGTCAGCAGGTCCACGTTGAGCTCAACCGGCCGGTTTAAGATGTGGTCAGTGACGGTAATGGCAATGCTGTCATCTTTGACCTCGACAGACGGCTTGTCCTCCAGGGAAAAGCGGATGAAAATCACGCCCAGCTGGCGCGCCTGCTTGTAGAGGTATTCCTTTTCCCCGTAGGTGCGGATATCCCGGTACAGGATATAGACGTTCATTTCCGGGTTGCGCTTTTTGAGCTCTATGGCGTTTTCAATGGAATGGGTGCAGCAGACCCGGGAGCAGTACATGCGGCCCGGCTCCCTTGATCCAACGCATTGGATAAAAGCAGCGCTGTTGATTTTTTCAAGGCCCGGATCCTCTTTTTGAAACTTTCTGTCCAGTTCCAGGCTGGTAAGAATCCTTTGATCCTGACCATATGCGTATTCCGTGGGCTCATAGGGAGCTGCACCCGTGGCAAGAACAGCAGCCCCGTGCTCGAGTTCCACTTCCTGGTCGTTTTCAAGCATGATGGTTTTGAAATTGCCCACAAAACCATCCACGTTCTGAATCCGGGTATTTAAGTGAAGTTTGATCTTGTCATGGCCCTTGACCTGGGAAATGAGGTTTTCCAGGTTTTCGGCAACGGATTCTCCCTTGGCCGTGTGATAGAGGTTTACCGCCTGGCCCCCGAGATGGTCGGTCTGTTCCACCAGATGGGTTTCAATTCCCTGATCAGCCAGGCTTTTGGCGGCTGCCATGCCGGAAATGCCGCCGCCCACAACCATTGCGGCCGGATTGACCGATAGCTCGGATTCCTTTAACGGCTCCATCCGGGCGACCTTGGCCACGGCCATGCGCACCAGGTCCCGGGCCTTTTCCGTGGCCAGGGCCGGGTTGTTTTTGTGCACCCAGGAATCCTGGTTGCGGATATTGGTCATTTCAAAAAGGTATTTATTGAGCCCGGCATCGGTCAGTGTTTCCTGGAACAGGGGCTCGTGCGTCTTGGGGGTGCAGGCGGCCACCACAATTCGGTTTAGCCCTTTTTCCTCGATAATCGCGGCCATGTTTTCCTGGGTGTCCTGGGAGCAGGAAAACAGGTTGTCATCCACATATTCCACAAAGGGCAGGGTACTGGCGTATTCCACAACTGCCGGGACATCCACAACCCCGGCGATATTGATGCCGCACCGGCAGACAAACACGCCGATTCTGGGCCGTTCCCCGCCCACGTTGCGCTCCGGGACAATTTCTTTTTCTTTGGTCCGCGTATTGCGGGAATCGGACAGGATTTCAGCGGCTGCAGAGGCTGCGGCGCTGGAATCAATGACCGACTGGGGAATGTCCTTGGGTCCCTGGAAGGCGCCGCAGGCAAATATGCCCTCCCTGGAGGTGGCCACCGGGGTGAAGGTATTGGTTTCACAGAAATTGCCAGGCGAAAGTTCGATTCCCAGGTCTCTGGACATTTCCACGAGTTCGGGCGGAATCTGCAGGCCAATGGAAAGTACCACCAGGTCAAATTGGTCAGTCAGGATCTCGCCGTTATCCGAGACATATCGCAGTTCAAGTTCGTCTGAATCGGCAACCGGATTAATGGTATGCACCCGGCTGCGCACGAAATTGACCCCGCTGTTGTTTTTGGCGCTCTCATAGAACTTTTCAAAGTCCTTTCCAGGGGTGCGCATGTCCATGTAGAAAATCGAACAGTCCAGGGCGTCGCCGGCATGTTCCTTGGCGATAACCGCTTCTTTAATGGCATACATGCAGCAAACCGATGAACAATAGGCATTGTTGCAGCGGTTCATGTCCCTGGATCCGACGCACTGAAGCCAGGCGATTTTTTTGGGTTCCTGGTGGTCGGACAGGCGGATCAGGTGCCCGCCCGTGGGTCCGGATGCAGACAGCATCCGCTCCATTTCCATGGAGGTGATCACGTTGGGGTGATCGTAATTGTAAAAATCCAGGGTGGACGGATCAAACGGCTCAAACCCGGGCGCCAGTATAACAGAGCCCACTTCAAGCTCAATGGTTTCGTCCTCCATGGAATGGTCAATAGCGTTGACCGGACAGATGTCCGAGCAAATCTGGCAGCCGCCGGTCTTAAAATGCATGCACACATCCCGGTCAATGACCGGGGTATTGGGCACAGCCTGGGGATAGGGCACGTAGATGGGTTTGCGGCCCCTGAGTCCCACATCATATTCGGATTTGATGATTTGCGGCTTGTTTGCCGTGATCAGCTCATTGATTTTATCCAGGGTGATATGGCCGGTGGGGCACATAAATGCGCAGGCACCGCATGCCTGGCAGATATCGGTTTGCACGTGAAACGGGGTGTCAACCTTTAGGTCCAGACCTCTGTCCGTAAGGGTAATAGCGTTGTTGCCCATTCTTTCACAGATCCGGGTACACAGCCCGCAAAGAATGCAGGTTTCGTGCTCCTGCTCGAATCTGGGCTTATCAATGCCGTATTTCTCAGCCAGTTCCCGGATCACCGGGACGTCGGCGCACCTTGCCATGAGCATTTCAACAATAAGCTTGCGCCCTTCATGCACGGTCTCCGTGTCTGTCTGGACCTCCATGCCCTCCCAGATGGGATAGTTGCAGGCTGTAACAAATTTGGTCCTGCGGCCGTCAAAGAGTTCCACCGTACAGAGCCGGCACATGCCCGCAGGCTCAAGGGCTTTGTGGGCGCAGAGCGTGGGAATGTAGACCCCGTGGTTCTCGGCTACCTGGATAATATATTGGCCTTCCTCGCCTTGAACCGTCTGCCCGTTCAGCTTGAAAGTAATCATATCTGGTTAAATCCTTGTCATAAGTTATCGAATGGCAACGGCGTCAAATTTGCAAATGTCGTAGCAAATGCCGCACTTAATGCATTTTTCCTGGTCGATTTCGTGGGGTTCTTTTTTTTCCCCGGAAATGGCCTCCTGCGGACACTTTTTGGCGCACAAGGTGCATCCGGTACAGGCTTCTTCATCGATTTCATAGTGAAACAAGGGCTTGCAGACCCCGGCCGGGCACTTTTTGTCATAAATATGGGCTTCATATTCATCCCGGAAATATAAAATCGTTGTCAAGACAGGGTTGGGGGCGGATGTGCCCAGGCCGCAGAGGGAAAATTTTTGCATCATGGTCCCGAGTTCCTCAAGCAGCTCGATATCGCCCTGTTTTCCGTTTCCTTCGCAAATGCGGGTCAATACCGCCATCATCTGCTTGAGGCCCTCCCTGCAGGGGTTGCACTGGCCGCAGGATTCGTCAATGAGAAATTCGATGAAGTAGCGGGCCACGTCCACCATGCAGGTGTCCTGGTCCATGACGATCATGCCGCCGGAACCCATGATAGAGCCGAGCTTTGTCAGTTCATCAAAATCCACCGGGGTGTCAAGAAATTGCTCCGGAATGCAGCCGCCGGACGGACCGCCTGTCTGCACGGCCTTGAATTGTTTCTTTTTGGGAATGCCGCCGCCGATGTCAAAAATGATTTCGCGCAGGGTTGTGCCCATGGGTACTTCCACAAGTCCGGTGTTGACCACCTTGCCCACCAGGGAGAAAATCTTGGTCCCCTTGCTGTAGTCTGTCCCCATGGCGGCATACCACTGGGCGCCTTTGTCAATGATTAAGGGCACATTGGCCCAGGTTTCCACGTTGTTTAGGTTCGAGGGACTGTCGCGGAAACCCTTCTCGGACGTGTGAATATATTTGGCCCGGGGACGTCCGGGCTTGCCTTCCAGAGATGCCATCAGAGCAGTGGATTCGCCGCAGACAAAAGCGCCCCCGCCCTTGCTGATGTGAAGGTCAAAATCAAATCCGGATCCCAGGATGTCTTCGCCAAGCAGCCCGTATTGCTTTGCATGGTCAATGGCTTTGGCAAGGTTGGCCACGGCCAGGGGGTACTCGTGGCGGACATAGACGTATCCTTCATGTGAACCCATGGCAAAGGCGCCGATGAGCATTCCCTCAATGATCAGATGCGGATTTCCTTCAAGCAGCCCGCGATCCATGTATGCGCCGGGATCGCCTTCATCTGCATTGCAGATCACGTATTTGGGCCCTTTATGCCTGCTGCAGGAGTCCCATTTGATGGCCGCCGGAAAACCGCCGCCGCCGCGTCCCCGAAGATTGGCGCTTTTGATTTCTGCGATGATCTCCTTGGGCTTCATTTCAAACAGGGCTTTTGCCAGGCTCTGGTAGCCGCCCACAGCCAGGTAGCTGTCAATGCTGTTGGGATCAATCAGGCGGTTCTTTCCAAAAATCGAACGGGTCTGCAGCTTGTAAAACGGAACGTCTTCTTCCCGGGCAACCCGTTTTTTGGTTGCCGGGTCCTTGAAAAGCAGTTTTTCAGCCGGCTCATTGTTGACCAGGGTGTTTTCAACAATCTGCGGGATGTTTTCCAGTTCCACCTTGGGATAGAAAATGCCGCCAGGATCAATGACCATGATGGGTCCCTGCTCGCAATATCCGTGGCACCCGGTCAGCCGGATTTCATATTTATCGGCAATCCCGTGTTTTTCCATTTCTTCCGTGAGGGTGTCACGGATTTTATCACTGTTGTGGATGATGCATCCGGGCCCGGAGCACAGGGAGATCAGGCCCTTGTCAGGGCTCTGGGCTTTTGCCTGGAGCTCTTGAATATAGGATTCCAGTGCCTCTTTATTATCAAATTTAACCATGGCTGAGTTCAACCTCCGTGACCAATGCCGTTAAGAGGCATTTTTCTTATAGTCATCAATTATGTTTATCGCACTTGATCGATCCAGGCCGCCGTGCATGTTCTTGTTTACCGTAAAAACCGGTCCGGCGGCACAGCAGCCCAGGCAGCGAACGGTTTCCAGGGTGAACAGGCCGTCCTGGGTTGTCTGTCCGGTATCGATTTGGAGATTGTCCTGCACGGCATCAATGATTTTTTCCGCTCCCCGGACGTGGCAGGCCGTCCCGGTACAGACATTGACGATATATTTACCCCGGGGTTCAAGACTGATGGTCTTATAAAAGGTGGCCACACTGTAGATCAGGCTTTTTGGCACATTGAGCTTTTGTGCCAGTACCGGTATGGTTTCCGGGGGAACAAAGTTATACAGTTCGTTTATGTCCTGCAAAATCATGAGCAGCGATTCTTTGTCGCTGCTGTATTCATCAATGATGTCGTCTATTTTTTCCCAATCGATGTCGTTGTTGTATGCCATGGCAGGGAAATCCTTTTTTGCCGTTTAATGGTAGAGCGGTTGCAGGAACTTTAGTTTGCAGCGATGGTCTGGGAAACCGGGCAGTTTTCAACACACGCGCCGCATCCGGTGCACAGATCCGGGTTAATGCTCCGGGCCCGCTTTTTGACCTTGACTTTGAAATTTCCGGGTTTGCCTTCAACGGCTTCCAGATCTGCATATGTGATTAGCTCGATATTCAGGTGCCGGCCGACCTCGACCAGTTTGGGCGAGATAATTCACATTGCACAGTCGTTTGTGGGAAAGGTCTTGTCGAGTTGGGACATAACCCCTCCGATGGAGGGGCTTTTTTCCAGAAGGTAGACGTAATATCCGGAATCAGCCAGGTCCAGGGCGGTCTGCATCCCCGAGATGCCGCCGCCGACCACCAGTACGGATCCGATTGTTTCTTGTGTCATAATCTTCTCCAGCAAACATAAGGTTTGGATAAGAATCAAAAACAGAAAAATTTTCCGGTATCTTTTAACGATCTCCGAAATAAAATTGCAAATCAAGTCCTTCTGATATCTGTAATTTGGAATCTTGTCAATGAAATTTTGTGCAATGATTCCTGTCAATAACAGCTTTTCAGCCTTGCAGAAAGCCTGTTTCGGCATTTTTTCAAACCCCGGGATTTTGCACATATGCTGATTTCGGTTTTGTTGTTTTTTCAGAAAAGATCAATCAGCAAGGGCTTTTCTTTGTATCACAGAGCCTGTCCGCCGGATCGGCCTGCAGGTGCTTGATCTGTTTTGTGTGTGGTTTGAAATTTCAATAAAACCTGTTATGTATAGAGCATCAGCAATGGATTGTCAGTGCTTTTGGCTTTCACCCCTATTTCCCAAGGAGTTGTAAAATGAACGTAGCCATTGTGGGAGGCGGCACTCGTGGTTTATATCTGCTGAATTTTCTGGAAGAAAATTCTTTTCAGATGATTGATCTCAATGTCGTGGCCGTGGCGGATATCAACGAAAATGCCCCGGGACTGCTGCGTGCCGCTGAAAGGGGCCTGTATGTAACAGCCGATTACAACACTATTTTTGAGCGCAACGATATTGATCTGATCATTGAACTCACCGGCGATCTTGAGATTTATAACGATATTTTGCGTAAGAAGAAAAAGCACGTGCACGCCCTGGCCCATACCACGGCACTGCTGTTCTGGGAAATCGACGATGCCTGCAAAAAGGTAAATGGGGCGGACTTGCTGACCGGCCACAAACAGAATGTCTATGAAGTCCTGATGAACCAGTTCATTCAGGAAGAGGCCATGGTCATTGACAAGGATTACCGGGTCGTGGACATGAATGAGGCCATGATGAAAAAGCTGGGCAGAACCAGCCAGGACGTAATCGGCCGGTTCTGCTATCAGGTGGGCCATCACCTGGATCAGCCCTGCAGCGGCAAAAATCATCCTTGTCCCCTGGCAGAGGTGTATAAGAAAAATGAACCCTGCATGACCACCCATGTTCACCTGGATCAGGACAACAACGAGATCTATTATGCCATTTCCTGTTATCCCTTAAACAATGATGAGGAAATCATCGGTGTTATTGAAATCCTGCGCGACATCACCCCGGAGATCAAGGTTCAGAAGGCCCAGATGCAGCAGGAAAAGCTGATGTCCATCGGCCGGCTGTCAGCCGGTATTGCCCATGAAATCAACAATCCGCTGACCACCATCATGACTTCGGCCATGATGCTCCAGGAAGATCTGGATTCGGAGAGTGAAATGCATGAAGAACTCCGGATCATTTCCAGCGAAGCCCAGCGATGCCGGAAGATCGTGCAAAGCCTGCTGGATTTCGCCCGCCAGACCAAACCCATGCAGAAGATCCAGGACATCAATGCCATTATCCGGGAAAGCATCTATCTGACCAAAAAACAGGCGGAATTCAATGATATCACCATTGAGTCGGATCTCCCCGATGATTTGCCCCGGATTTATGTGGACAAGGAACAGATCCAGCAGTTGCTGATCAACCTGACGCTCAATGCGGTGGAGGCAACCGGGGCCGGGGGACGCATCATGTTTACCACAGGCTATGATCCGGCTGCAGATACAATTGCCATTCATGTCACGGATACCGGCAAGGGGATTGAAAAACAGGATCTGGAAAAAATATTTGATCCGTTTTTCACCACCCGTGAAATTGGTACCGGACTGGGCCTTTCCATCGCTCATAGCATTGTGGAGCAGCACGGCGGCAATATCGAGGTTTCCAGCAGGTCCGGCAGCGGCACCCGCTTTACCGTCACGCTGCCGGTGAAAGGGGTTTCCGAAGAATGAGCGAGCAAAAAGCGGCCCGGATACTCATTGTTGACGATGAGGTGCATATTTGCCGGAACTGCCGGAAAATTCTGTCAAAGCAGGCATATGAGACCGAGTACGTTCTAGACGGGCGCAGTGCCCTGGAAAAGCTGGCTGAGAAAAGCTATGATGTGGTGATCACGGACGTGAAAATGGGCCGCATCGGAGGCACGGAGGTGTTAAAGTGGCTTCGGGAAAACCATCCGGAAACCATGGTCATTGTGATCACCGGTTATGCCAGCGTTTCTTCAGCGGTGGAACTGATGAAAACCGGTGCTTTTGACTACCTGCCCAAGCCCTTTACCCCGGATGAACTGCGGCAGGTGGTGGCAGACGCCGTGGAGCAGCAAAAGATTGTCCGGCAGAACCGCCGGCTGATGCAGGAACCCTATCAACACATGCCCAGGCTCTCTCACCAGCTCATCGGCAGCAGCCCGCAGATCCGCAAGGTTATCAGTATGATTCAGAAGGTGGCCGATACCGATGCCACGGTTTTGCTCTCGGGGGAAAGCGGCACTGGAAAGGAGCTTGTGGCACGGGCCATCCATGCCAACAGCAGCCGGCATGACAAGGTTTTTTTCGGAGTGGACTGCGGTACCCTAAGCGGCAGTCTTCTGGAAAGCGAACTTTTCGGATACCGCAAGGGCGCTTTTACAGACGCGCAAAAAGACAAATCCGGCATCTTTGAGCTGGCTGACGGCGGCACTGTGTTTCTTGATGAAATCAGCAACACCACACCGGATATCCAGGGCAAGCTGCTTCGGTTTTTAGATACCCGGGAGTTTCTGCCCCTGGGCGATACCGCCCATCGCCGGGTGGATGTGCGGCTGATTTTTGCTACCAACCGGGAGTTAAACCAGATGGTGGCGGAGAAATCGTTTCGCGAGGATTTTTATTACCGGATTTATGTTTATCCCATTTACCTGCCCCCATTGCGGGAGCGCAAAAGCGATATTCTGCCCATTGCTTATCATTTTCTGGGTCAGCTCAACAATCAGCGGGGAAAATCCATTTCCGGATTTGACCCGGAAGCCGCCAGCCGCCTTTTAAACTACCACTGGCCCGGAAATGTCCGGCAGCTGCGCAATGTCATTGAACGTGCGGTGATTTTATGTGAAACCGATACCATTACCATTCAGGATCTGCCCCATCTCAGTGATATCGATGACATTGAGCGCCTCATGGAATGCGTGCCTGAGACCAATGCGGAACTGATCCGGATCAAAAAGGAAATCCGCCAGAAGGCCGTGGCCAAGGTGGAGAAAAATTTTCTGCTCAATGCCCTGGAGCAAAATGACTGGAACATTTCCCGGGCAGCCCGCCAGACGGGAATGCAACGGCCCAATTTCCAGAATCTGATGAAGAAATACGGCATCAGGCCTTCTTCCGGATAGCTTTTGTCCGGTATCCGGGTTGCTGCTGGCCATTATACACCTGCATAATTTTTTTATACATTTTGTTTTGTGCGCATTTGCTTCAGCATCCGGTTGCCGTTTGCCGCGTGCTAAGGCTTACCAATGAAGGCTTTACCTGTATTCCGCCTTTTTGTTTTCTTTTTTCAGACCGGATGGCACCGTAAAAAGTCATAAAACGGCTATAGCCGCTAAACAATAAAAAAATAACTTTCTGATTTTACTCAACACTTAATAACTTAAAACTTAACATTGCCTGTAAGAAAGACTTTTTACAGGCTTATCAGGCCGGATTTTACGTGTATGCACAGCAGCTTCACTTCTCCTGAAAAAAAATTTGGCTTTTAAAAATTTAACTTATAATTCAGTATGTTAAAATGAATTTAGGTTTTTGGCATGCAACCTGCATATTTGTAATCAAAATTTTGAAAACAAATAACGCATTGAGTTTGATTCTTTATAACCCGCCGGCAAACCGGCGCAAAAGGAGGCTGCCATGACCGAAAAGCAAAAAGTCCTTGTGGTGGACGATGAAAAACACATTTGCGACAATGTGAAAAAAATCCTCGCCAAAAACAATTATGAAGTGGAACTGGCCCAGAGCGGTCAGGAGGCTCTGGAGAAACTGTCCAGAGAACCGTTTGCACTGATGCTCTCTGACATGGTCATGCCCGGAATGAACGGCCTGGAGCTGTTAAAACAGGTCAAAACTGAATGGCCACTGACCAAGGCCCTGATCATGACCGCATACGGGTCCACGGACACGGCTGTAAAGGCTATTCAGCTCGGGGCCCTGGACTACATCTCCAAGCCGTTTACCCCGGATGAGCTGCGGGAAACAATCAACCTGGCGGCTTCTGAAAGACTTGCCGAAGCCCCGACTCCCGAGGAGGTAAAGCAACAGATCAATGTAATTGACCTGGATATGCCCTTTGACGCAGAAGAGGTGGCCAAGTATACCGGAGAGGACTATGTCAATACCCTGAGCCGTTCGGACAGACCGGTGGTGGAAGTCAAAAAGCCTGAAAGTTACTGCGAAATGGGGCAGATGGTATGCGATATCTTCAAAAAGCTGGGCAAGACCTGCAAGGCCGGCATGAAAACCCAGGAATGTCCCCAGAAAAGGGCGAAAAAGGCAAAATCCGCTAAAACCGGCAATGCCCCGTCCGTGAAAAAGCTCGTGGGCATTGACATGCCCTTTAACTACGATGAGGTCATGGCCCTGACCGGTCCGGAGTATGTCAGCAATCTGCAGACCGGTGAAATTGCCTTTATGCCCTATGAGCAGTTAAAGGCGCAGATGGCTGGAACCACCGGCCGCAAGGAAGCCAGGACCGCCCGCAAGGAAGCCAGGACCGGATCGGAGCAGCCCTTTGACATGGATGAGGTTTCCAAATATACCGGCGAAGAATACACCAAAACCCTGGGCAGCTCGGATATGCCGGTGGTGGAAGTCAAAAAGTCGGAAAATTACTGCGAAATGGGGCAGATGGCATGCGATATCTTCAAAAAGCTGGGCAAGACCTGCAAGGCCGGCATGAAAACCCAGGAATGTCCCCAGAAGAAGGGGAAAAAGGGCAAGGCCGCAAAGAAGTCCAGGAGCCCGGCAACCAAAACCCTGATCGGCGTGGACATGCCCTTTGACTATGAGGAAGTCGCTGCCCTGACCGGAGCTGAATATGCCGCTAACGTGGACCGCAACGGGTATGCAGTGCCGCCTTATGAGGAGTTAAAGGCGCGGGTCCGGGCCATGGTGAAAGAAAACCAGGCCCCATCCGATGCTGATGTGATTGCGTTTCCCGGGCAGGCAGCCGGGGAAAATGTCCTGGTCATTGATGATGAACCCTATATTTCCAAAAATGTCAGGAAAATACTGGCAAAAAAGGGCTATGCCGTAAAACAGGCTGTCACCCGGGATGAAGCCCTGGATCAGCTTGAGGCCGGTGCCTATGACCTGGTGCTGCTTGACCTGAAAATTCCCGGGGTCAAGGGACTGGAGCTGCTGGAATCCGTCAGGCAAAAGCAGCCGCAGGCCAAGGTGATCATTATCACAGGCTATGCCAGCATTGAAAGCGCAAAGGAAAGTGCGCGCCTGGGCATTTACGATTACCTGCACAAGCCCTTTACACCCGAGGAGCTTCGCAAAACCGCAGAAGCCGCCATCAGCCTGGCTGCCTGATAAACGAATCAAGCCATCCCCGGTATCCCGGCATGAAACCGGATACCGGGGTTTTTTGTTTCCGGTGTTATTCCGGTTGTTTCAAAAATGCCCGGACCCGTCTGCAGGCCTCTTCCACGCTGTCAGGCCCCATCCAGAACACATCCGGGTCCTTTCTGAACCAAACCAACTGGCGCTTGGCATAACGGCGCGTGTCTTTTTTCATCTGGTCTATGGCCTCGTTCCAGTCCAAACATCCCTGCAGATAGGCTGTCATGTGGCGATATCCCAGTGATTGCATGGATTTGAGTTCAGGGTCATAGCCCATTTCCTGAAGGCTCCGGACTTCCCGGAGCAGGCCCTCTGCCACCATTTGTTCCACCCGCTGGTTGATCTGCGCATACAGCGCCTGCCGGTCCATGTACAGACCAATTTTCAAAAAACAGTAATGGGCATTGGCAAATCCATGGTCATGCTGGTATTCGGAGATTGGGCGCCCGGTGAGGGCGTGGACTTCAAGGGCCCGGATGATGCGGTGGGCGTCATTGGGATGGATCCGTCCGGCGGCTTTCGCGTCACAGGCCGCCAGCCGTTCATGGAGAATACGGGTTCCTTTTTGGGCGGCCTCATTGCGCAGCTTTTCCCTGAGCCGGGGGGAAGACGGGGCTGCATCAAACAACCCGTAGAGAAGCGCCTTGATATACAATCCGGTTCCGCCAATGATCAGGGGCAGCCGGCCCTGTTGTTTCAGGTTTGCAACCGCTTCTTGCGCTTCTCTGGCGTAGCGGGCCGCATCATAGGCCTCGTCCGGGTCGGCCACATCAATCATGTAATGGGGGGCTGCGGCCTGCTTGGCTGCATCCGGTTTTGCCGTGCCAATGTTCATGTGCCGGTATATCTGCATGGAATCGGCACTGACAATGCCGCCGTTAAATCGGTTTGCCAGTGCCATCGACAGCCGGGTTTTTCCGATGCCCGTGGGGCCGCAGACAACAACAACCCGGGGCTTGGGCATGGAAGAACTATTCATGGCGCCAGGGTTTCCGTCTTTTTCATGATCCGGCACCGTAATCACTATCCACGTCCACCACACCGATTTTGATGGCATAACGCACCAGCGTGGCCATGTTTTTCATCTCGAGTTTTTCCATGAGATTGGTGCGGTGCTTGGCCACGGTTTTGGGGCTTACAGACAGCATCATTGCAATCTCATTGGTTGTGTAGCCTTCGGCCATAAATCGCAGGATCATGTGTTCGCGTTTTGTGAGCAGATCATATTTGCTCGCAAAGGGTTCGGTGGTTTCCCTTTTCAGATAATTGTCAATGATATCTGCATTGATTTCCGTGCTCAGATAATATTTCTGCTCTGCAGCCGCACGGATGGCCCCAAGCACTTCCTCATATGGACTGGTTTTGAGCAAATAACCCATAACCCCTGCATGGAGCGCTTCCCGGACATGGGAACGCTTCTGATGCATGGTCAGGATGACAATGCCGGTTTTCTCAGATGCTTTTTTGAGTTCCCGGATACTGTTAATGCCGTCAATCCCTGGCATGGAAATATCCATGAGCAGTACGTCAGGTTTGGTCTCCCTGAGACGTTTGAAGCAAAGGGCTCCCTCGCCGGCCTCGGCCGAGACCTTGATGTCGGATTCCTTTTCGAGCAGTGCTCTGATGCCTTCCCGGACAATCGGCTGATGATCTGCAAGCATGAGTTTGATTTTGGCCATGATTTCTCTCTTTCTGCTGTTTGCCAACCCCGGGCCGGTATTGCCGGGGGAAACGGATGATTATGTGTTTTCGACGGTTCAAATATCGAGAATACCGATCCGGGCTGCATACCGCACCAGGGTGGCCGTGTTTTTGAGCCGGAGTTTTTCCATGATGTTCATCCGGTGCTTGGCCACGGTTTTGGGGCTGATGGTGAGCATGTCAGCGATTTCATCTGTGGTTTTGCCCTCGGCAATGAGCTTGAATACCTGGCGTTCCCTCTTGGAAAGCTGTTCATATGGCTCTGCCTGCATATTTTTTTGTTTTTTTTTGACAAAAGTATGGATGATTTCAGCGCTGATTTCAGGGCTCAGGTAGTAGGACTGCTGCTGTACGGACCGGATGGCGGTCAGAACTTCCGAATAAGATGCTGTTTTCAGAACATAGCCGCGGGCGCCTGCCTGAAGGGCTTCCCGTACCAGACTTTTGCTGCTCTGGTTTGTCAGGATCAGAATCTGGCAGTCCACACCGGATTCCTGAATCATGCGAACGGTATCCGTGCTGCCGGAGCGGGCGGCAGCGGTTTCAGCAACAACCACGTCGGGCCGGTGCTTTTTGATCAAATCCAGGCTTTCTGCGGTGTCTGCGGCTTCGGCCACTACTTCCATGTCCGGCTCTTTTGCCAGTAGCGCTTTGAGGCCCTGCCGTACCACCAACTGGTTGTCTACAAGCATCAGTTTCATTTTCATGGCATTTTCCCTCGTGGTTGATATGTACAGGTGTTTGCCTGCGGCTTTTTCCGCAGCGGCTTCCAAACCTTCTTGCAATAGTTTAAAACGGCAGCGGTTTGCCGGTGCAATAGGCCAGAGCCTGGCAGGTGGCAATCAGCTGCTGGTTTTCATCCGTCACCCGGATATCGTAACTGGCGGTTTTCCGGGTCCGGCTGGTTTCACTGGCCCGGGCCAAAAGGCGCATGGGTTCGGCCGGGCTCTGCACGTAAGTGACATTGACGTTTAAGGCAACGGCAATTTTGCCTCCTGTCTGGCTGGCGGTTTCAAAGGCTTCGTCAATCAGGGAAAAAATAGCGCCCCCGTGGGCACGGTTGTAAATATTGGCCATGGTTTCCGGGTCATAGCGCATTTCCACGCATGAACAACCCCTTTCCAGTTCCAAAAGCTTCATGTTCAACTCACAGGCCAGCGGTTCACTGGCCACGGCCCTGTAAATGGCATCCCGGATTTCGGGGTCAAGAGGGGGTGGGTCAGAGTTCTGGTTGTTTTGCGATGCACTGCTCATCCGCTCAAACGGTCCCACAATTGTTTTGCCTGCCCCTCGGCGCTCGGGGACCGGGGCCGGGAAAGGTTTTCCGGCGACGGGTTTTGGCCCCGCAGCCGGGCAATACGCTGCTCAATGGGGGGATGCGTGGAAAACAAATGGGTCAATCCGCGCCGTCCGCCAAGCGGATTGGCGATAAACATGTGCGCTGTGGCGGGTTCGGCCTCCATGGGAATTTTTTTGCCGTATGAACCAAGCTTTTCAAGAGCCGAGGCAAGCCCGTCCGGGTCCCGGGTGATATCGGCGGAGGTGGCGTCAGCCATATATTCCCGGGAACGGGATATGGCCATCTGAACCAGCATGGCGGCCACCGGGGCGATAATGGACATGGCAATCAGGCCGAAAAAGCCGCCGCCTTCCCCTTCGTCTCTGGAAATCCCCCCGAAGATGGCCGCAAATCTTGCGAAATTGGCGATCATCATGATGGCTCCGGCCATGGTGGCGGCAATGGATCCGATGAGGATGTCACGGTTTTTTACATGCCCCAGTTCATGGGCAATCACGCCCGCGATTTCCCGGTTGTTCATGTAGCGCAGGAGCCCTTCGGTGACAGCGACCACGGCATGATCGGGATTTCGGCCAGTTGCAAAGGCGTTTGGCGCCTGTTGAGGAATAATGTAGACCCGCGGCATGGGCAACCCGGCCTTTTGGGCCAGTTCTCCGACAATTCCGTAAAGCTCGGGCGCGCTTTGGGAATCGGCTTCACGGGCTTTGTACATTTTTAATACGATTTTATCGGAATGCCAGTAGGAAAAAAAATTCATACCACCGGCAAATATCAGTGCGATGAGCATGCCGCCTGTGCCCCCGACCATCTGCCCGATGAACATGATTATCAGCGTTAAAACCGTCAGCAGCAATGCAGTGCGGAAATGATTGCCGATCATGGGGTTGTTCTCCTTCTAATATGTGAATTCTCCGGATCAACCAGAGATTTCCTGATTTACTGTTTATTGCGGATTTGTCTATTTTCAGTAGCTGATTACCACAAATATAAAACCGGTTTTGCGCAAATCAAGGATAAAACCAGGAAGGATTTAAATTTTCGGATTGCGGTTTTTTTTGTAAAACCGGTATCTGGTCACCAGGTCAAGCCACCGGGCCATGCGGACGGCGAGTTCAGAGACAGTGGTTTTATCGGCCGCAGGCCTTCCGGAGTTCGTCATGAGGTCTGCTATTCGGGTTTCTCCTGGCTTTGCGGTTTCCCGGAGGTGGGCGAAGATGATTTCGGCCTGTCGGGTGTGTCCCTGTGCCGCATATAAACGGGCCAGGGTCTGGCTTGCGTATAAGGGGTGATTTTTCATTGATTCTGTTTTTGTTGGTTTTTACCGGCAGCGTCGTCAAAACGGAACACGATTTCATCGGGCCGGACCATGTTGAGTTCCTCCCTTGCCACCTGCTCGATATAGGCCGGATCGTTTTTCAGCCGGTTGATGGTGCGGTACAGGTCCATGTTTTCTTTTTCAAGCCGGGCGTTTTCCTGCCGGATTTGCTTCAGCTCCTTTCGCATGGCTTTCATGCCCGTCAGGCCGTGATCGCCAAAGATGATGGCCAGCAGGTAAACGCCGAGCAAAAGGGCGGTGGCCCAGAGCCCCCAACGCACAAGACCGGAGTTCTCGGATACGGATTTCAACTGCGTTTCACCATGGAAATCAAAGCATAAAGAGCGCTGCGGTGCAGCAGCCATGCGCAGGCGCCGTAGACCAGAACACCGGCGAAAATTGCCGCTGCCAGCTCCACAAACAGAACTTGCGCGGGACCTGCGGCATCCAGGGGCAGAAAAGCCAACCATCCCAGCAGGACAACACCCATTGCACTGGCAATTATCACAGTTTTGCCTGTGGAAACAATGATCTTTTTCCAGTGCAGCCCCCCCAGGCGGTAATGGAGCACGCCGGTGAGCAGTACAAAATTGATCATGGAGGCAAGGGATGTGGCCAGCGCCAGTCCGCCGTGGGATAGGGGACCCATGAGGATCACGCCCAGGCCGATGTTGGCGATAATGGAATAGGTGGCCATCTTAACCGGCGTTTTGGTGTCCTGGAGGGCGTAAAAGGTGGAGACAACAATACGCACTGCGGAAAAAGCCCACAGTCCGACGCTGTAATGAAACAGTGCAAACCCTGTGGCCTGCAGACTTTCAATCTCAAATGCCCCCCGGTGAAAAAGCAGCCCCACAATGGGTTCGCGCAAAACAATCAGGCCCACCATGGCCGGAATGGTAATAAAAAAAACCATGTTCATGGCATAGGCAAAAGTGTCGGCCAGGGCGGTGAAGTCTTCTGCTGCCGCCTGGCGCGAAAGACTCGGCAGCAGGGCCACGGACATGGAAATGGCGAATATACCAAGGGGAAACTGCACCACGCGGTCGGCATAGTACAGGTAAGAAACGCTGCCTTCGGCCAGCAGGGAGGCCAGAAGGGTGCCGATGAGAATGTTGACCTGGTAAACCGCTGCGCCGAAAACAGCAGGTCCCATGAGTCTGGCGACCCGGGCCAGACCCGGATGGAGTAGCGGGGCTTTTTCCCAGACCCGGATTCCTTTTTGCAGCAGAAACGGGAGCTGGAGTGCCAGCTGGAGACCTCCGCCGATTAACACGCCGATGGCCAGTCCCATGACAGGCTCCTGCATGAGGGGGGCAATAAACAGCACTGCGCCGATCATGGCAAGGTTTAAAAAAACCGGTGCCAGGGCCGGGGCCGCAAAATGGCCAAGCGCGTTTAAAATCCCCATGCACAGGGCCACAAGGCAGATACAGACAATGTAGGGAAACATGATCCGTGTGAGGGTGACTGTCAGCTCAAACTTGTCGCCGGAAAAACCTGGAGCCACCCCCTTGACAATCCAGGGGGCCGTGAGAATGCCCGCAATGGTGACCAGCACAAGGATTGCCGCCAGCAGGCGTATGGCCGATCTGGCAAGTGCAAAGGCTTCGGCCCGGCCGGAGTCGGTCAGGTATCGGGTAAAGACCGGCACAAATGCCATGCTCAGGGTGCCTTCGGCAAACAGGCGCCGCAGCAGGTTGGGAATCCGGAAGGCCACGAAAAAGGCGTCTGAAAGCCTGCCTGCCCCGAAAAACCAGGCAATGATCATATCCCGGATAAAGCCCAGAATCCGGCTCAGTAGGGTGGCCAGACCGATTACGCCGGCAGCCCGGGTTACTTTTTGTTTCTCATCCATAATGCAGGACTTTTACAATACCCGTAGGGCAAGATCAAATGATAAAAGGCAATGCTTTGATTGCGCGGGCTTTTGTATTTGTTTGAGAGGCAGACTTTTTACGGGCGCATCAGCGTTCACTGCTGCAAAATATAGCTTTTTTAAGTGACATTGTAGAATGCAGATAAATAAAAAACACTGTTTATTTAAATAAAAGAATGTAAAGTTAATGATAGTTGTATGAATAACTGAGATAAGGTTTTATTTTCTTGACATGTTTTTTGCGTTCATATAAATAACAAGTTTATTGAAAATAATTCAAAGAGTTAACCTTATTGAGCCGAATTATTGGCATCGTAATATTTAGCCTTTTTCTTCTAACTGAAGCCGGAGTTCAGGCCCACAATATCTGTAAAAAGTTGCAATAATTTATAATTTTCAGCATGAATGGGGATGGAATATATTGGCTTTCTTTGGAAAAAGTTCTTGGTATTTTGAGTAATATTCCGTGCTGCCCGAATTTTTCTTTTTTCGCTTGTTGTCATCGAAAAGGCATTTTTTTATTTTTTCACCTTTTCACCTTTACGGAAAGTGAACTTTGCGAAGTTTTTAAACACCTGCCAAGCCGGAATAAATGCATTTCGGGAAGAAACTTTCGGATAAGTCCGCGGTGAGAATTTTATTCATGGCCGGCAAGGGTATGGGTTTGTGCAGCGTGTCATTGGCGGGTAGTAGCTGCTGTAAACAGCCATGTGGAAAATAATTTTTTCCACCATAGAAGGGGGGAGGAAATGGCCAATTTGCTTGATTTTCATTTCAAAAGAACCAGAGCGGATACAAGCAATGAGATCACTCTTGACAGGGACATGCTCAGGCTTCTTGCGGCATTGGATGGGCGAAAAACACTACGGCAGGTGATGACTGACGCGGATATGACCTTTGCGGATTTCAAGCAGGCGTTTTCGAGGCTTTATAATCTTCGCCTGGTTGAAAAAGCGGAGGCGAATATATCTTGCTTAAATCAGGCTTTTATTAATGATGTCAAATCAGATTTGGTCGATTTGCTAGGGCCTCTCGGAGAGACGCTGATCGAAGATGCAGCAAGTGAGATGGGTTTTTCCCTAAATGGAATTCCAACAACAGGTGCGTGGGATTTTATTGAGCGTGTGGCTGAAATGATTCCGGGCAATAAGGAAAAAACAGCCTTTAAAAATAAGATGCATAATAAAATGAAAGGATTTTAACTGCATGGAACCTTTATGCACCAAGTAAAGCGCAACCAATTTTCATTGTATTGAGAAAAATTTTCAATCAATGCGCTACATCGTTACATAAGGAGAAAAACATTGCAGAAAAACATTTTTTTGTTTTCAGGCATCGTGATTTTCATATTCTTTTCAGGCTTCATCCCGGCCATGGCCGAGGACGATAACCTGACAGGAAGAGACCTTATCGCTAAACAAGCCGCTCTGAGTTGTCGGGATGAAGTCATACAGGAGATGGAAAAACTCGTGGAATCAAATGTGGTATCATTCGCTGATTTGTTTGATACTTTTTATATTCCTGTTCCGGACACGGATCCGCCAAAATATCATACTCAATACGATCGTCATATGGATAAGGTCATACGTATTATTCTGGATAAGTATCTCGGACAGCAGTCCTGGTTTTTGTATGTTGTGGCTGTGGATCGAAACGGTTATGTGCCTACCCATAACTCGAAATATTCCAAGGCATTGACAGATGATCCGGATTACAACCTGAAACATAATCGGACAAAGCGTATTGCCAATGACCGCACTGGCCTGGCCGCAGCACGCAATACCGATTCGTATTTGCTTCAGCAATACGAACGGGATACGGGAAACACGATTGCAGATTTGTCTGTTCCGATTTATATCCGGGGCAAACACTGGGGCGGAATTCGTGTGGGCTATGAGAAATAGCGACAATGCCCGCTAATATCCACTGGTTATGGATTTGCCTGAAGAAAACAAATGGGTTGTCCTTTTGTGACGTTTTTTAATATTGGTGAAACCTGATGCACTCGTAAAAGTCGGTTTTTAGACGGCTTTGTAAAAAGTTCAAGATCAAGGCTTGCGCGATTTTGAAGAATGCAGCATACTTAGCTGTACGTGAAATTCTGAAAAATCGTGCGTAACGAAGATATCGGCCTTTTACGAAGCCGTTAAACCTAATATTGTAACCAAAAACAAAGGATCAGATCATGCTTTCATTTATTACCGGAAAAATGAGTGTAAAAATTTCTTTGTTCATCAGTGTAATTATCATCATTGTGTTTTCCGCAGGTACCTTTTTTTTGGTAAGCCAGCAAACCAGCAGGCTTGAGGATGAACTTTTATACCGTGCCAAAATTCAGTCTGTTCTGGGGGCGGAAACAGTCGCCACAATTATAGAAGAAGCAATCGACAACGGCGTTTTTTCCGTTAACGAAGCATTTGACACGGATTATCAAATATTTGGCAATTTTGATCCGCCAAAATATCATACTTCCTATGATTCATACCTGGACCGGGCCATTCTTTCCATACAGGACAAGTTCCTTAAGGATGACAATTTGATTTACGCGGTGGCAGCGGATCGCAATGGATATGTACCAACCCACAATACCCGTTATCAGCAGTCCATCACCGGTGATCCGGAAAAGGACCGGGTCCGGAACCGGACAAAGGGGATCTTCAACGACCCGGTTGGAATCAAGGCAGCTGAAAATAAAGAAGAGGGATTTCAGCAGATATATCATCGGGACACCGGGGAAGTCGCATGGGATGTTGCTTCCCCCATCACTGTCAAGGGAAAGCATTGGGGCGGGTTTCGTGTAGGGGTTGAACTCAGTTCAATCAGTGCCGCGCAAACACAGCTGGTGAAAGCAATGGGCTTGATCATGATCCTTATTCTTGTTGTATCCTTATTGTTTACATTTCTTTATGTTACCAAAGCCATGGCACCATTGCGGAAAATGACGGTTGTGGCCAGAAACATTGCAAAAGGAAATGAATTGGAAAGTGAAATTCCGGTTACCCGCAAGGATGAAATCGGGGAGCTTCAGGATGCCCTGAATCGACTGAGGTTGAGTATATTAATAGCGCTGAAGCGGAAAAAGGGAAAATAACGTTAGAACAGAGCCGGTTTTTTTTCCGGGGGTGCTTTTGCGTTCCTGTTTTGGCTTGACACAAGTTTTTTTGGGGGGTATAAAAACAAATTACGCTATTTTATTTTCAAATAAATCGCAACCAAAAAACAAAAGCCAACGTATAAAAAAGATACAAGGAGATTGGAGCATTGGCAAATCACAAGTCCGCGCTGAAGCGAATCAAGCAGAACACCATGCGCCGCATGCGCAATCGAATGGTCAAAACTCAGGTCAAGACCTCGGTCAAAAATGTGCTCACAGCGGCAAAGGGTCAGGGAGATGTCAGCTCAGAGCTTCAAAAAGCCCAGTCTGTCATCGACAAGGCAGCCCGCAAAGGCGTAATTCACAAAAAAACCGCCGCCCGCAGAATTTCCCGGCTCAACCGCAGGGCCAACCGTTCTGCTTCCTGATTTTTTAAAAGCGGATTTTGGCGCCGTTTGATTTTACTTAACGCTTAATCACTTAAAATTTAATACTGCCTGTAAAAAACATGTTTTACAGGCTCATCAAAAATCATCGGTCATCCGATAATAAATCCGCTGTGCCAGCCGGCCGGAGAGCTTGGCCACAGCGGATTTTTTATTCTGCTCAGTGCCCATGTTGTCGCTGGCCACCGCGTATTCCTCCGAGGCTGAAATCCCGTTTGCAGACCACAGGGTCTCGCCGCCTGTGCTGACAAGCCTGACATCCACCACCACGGTTACCCGTTCTTCTGAGGTTTCATGGGCTGCACTGTGGGAAATGCTGCTGCTGCGTGCAGAACGGATCATCCCGGTAAGCACCGCGTCTGCCCTGTTTTTGTCGCTTATTGTGGCTTTGTCCGTGCGCGTGATCTCGTAGAGGATGTCATTGGTAATCACGGCTTCGATGCCGATTTCACCGGTGCGGTTGGTAAATGTTTCCACTGCGATCCGCCGCACATCCCCGGGGAGGCTGCCGCCGCCGGCCAGTCGGTACCCGCAGCCGGCGGCAAGCATCGCCACGGCGGCGAGAACTGCGAATACAGAAAACAGCCGCCATTTGCATCTGCAGGTTTGCTTTTGGGTATTATACAACGATATTCACCAACTTGTGTTTTACCGTGATCACCTTTTTTACCGGCCTGTCTTCGATAAAGCGCGCCACGTTTTCATCCTCCAGGGCCCGGGTCTTTAATGCCTCGTCATCTGCATCCGCATCAATTTCAAATTTGCCCCTGAGCTTGCCGTTTACCTGTACTACGATCAGGCGGGTGTCTGCGGATAGTGCATCTGTTCGCCAGGCGGGCCAGGATTGATTTGCCAGGCTGCCGGGCTCATATCCCATGGCGGCCCAGAGTTCCTCTGTAAAATGGGGGACCACCGGAGCCAGCAGCATCAGGGCGGTTTCCATGGCCCCTCGCATTACAGCCGCAGTTTGATCATCGGCGGTTTCCGGGGAGATGTCCCGGGTTTCGGCCTGATACATGGCATTGACCAGTTCCATGACTGCACTGATGGCCGTGTTAAAATGGAACCGGGCTTCGATGTCGTCTGTGACCTTTTTGATGGTCTGATGGGTTTTGATGTAAAGGGGCCGGAGGTTTTCATCCAGGTGATCGGGAGCATTGGTGAAAGCCCGGGTCTGTCTGAATCGGACCATCCATGCCGAGGCCAGCCGCCAGATGCGGTTTAAAAAACGGAAACCGCCTTCAACCCCCTGTTCACTCCATTCCAGGTCCCGCTCCGGCGGGGCGGCAAACAGGCAGAACAGCCGGACCGTGTCGGCACCGTAGCGGGCCACCAGTTCATTGGGATCAATGATGTTTTTCTTGGACTTTGACATCTTTTCCACCCGTCCCACTTCCACGGGCTGGCCGCATTTTTTGCAGAAAACCGACTCGCCGCGAGCCCCGGCTTCCTCGGGATATAAAAAACCGTGTTCCGGGCAGTGCTGGGTCTCCTTGCACACCATTCCCTGGGTGAGCAGCCGGGTGAAAGGCTCCTTGAAATCCACCAGACCCATGTCCTTTAATACCCGGGTAAAATACCGGGAGTAGAGCAGGTGCATGACCGCATGTTCAACGCCGCCGATGTACTGGTCCACGGGCATCCAGTACGCAACTTCCTTTTTGTCAAACATGGCCGTATCGCAGTGCGGGCTGCAGTAGCGCTCAAAATACCACGACGATTCCACAAATGTATCCATGGTATCGGTTTCCCGCCTGGCCGCGGCCCCGCATTGCGGACAGGCGACATTGACAAAGGCCTCATGAGAGGAAAGCGGTGAGCCGCCGCCTTCGAGCAGATCAACGTTTTCCGGCAGCACCACCGGAAGATCCGTGTCTTTTACCGGCACGATGCCGCAGGTGTCGCAATGGATCATGGGCACCGGCGCCCCCCAGTACCGCTGACGGGAAATGCCCCAGTCCCGGATGCGGTAGCTGATGCTGCGTTTGCCCAGGCCGTTTTTTTCAAAATAGGCAATCAGGTCTTCATAGGCTTTACGGTTGTGCATGCCGTCAAAGGGGCCGGAATTGACCATGACCCCGTCGCCGGTATAGGCCTGCGTTGCTGCGGTTTCTTCAACAGAGAGGTCCTCCGGTTTGATCACCACGATGATGTCAATGCCGTATTTTTTGGCAAATTCGTAATCCCGCTGGTCATGGGCGGGCACGGACATGACCGCGCCGGTGCCGTATTCCATCAGGGCGAAATTGGCGGTATAAACCGGGATTTGCGTGCCGGTGACCGGGTTGGTGCACCAGGCGCCCAGAAACACGCCTTCTTTTTCCTTTGTCTCCAGCATCCGGTCAGTGCGGCTTTCCGCCGCCATGCGATCGACAAACGCATCCACTGTCTCCTGCTGCCCGGTATCCCGGGAAAGCGTCCGGACCAGGGGGTGCTCCGGGGCCAGCACCATGTATGTGGCCCCGTAGATGGTATCCGGCCGGGTGGTAAACACATGGATGACCTCATGTGTGCCGCTGACAGGAAAGCGGATTTGTGCGCCTGTGCTTTTGCCGATCCAGTTTTTCTGCATGGTCAGCACTTTTTCTGGCCAGCCGGGCAGTTTTTCGCAGTGCTCCAGCAGATCATCGGCATAGTCGGTGATTTTAAAAAACCATCCCCAGAGCTTCTTCTGCTTAACGGGCCGGCCACATCGCCAGCACTCGCCGTTTTCCACCTGTTCATTGGCCAGCACGGTGCTGCAGGTCTCGCACCAGTTGACAAGCGATTCCTTGCGGTACACCATGCCCTTTTCATACATGCGGATAAACAGCCACTGCTCCCATTTGTAATATTTCGGATCGCAGGTGGCCAGCTCCCTTTCCCAGTCGTAGCTTAAGCCCAGGCGTTTTAATTGTTTTCGCATGGCTGCGATATTTTCCCAGGTCCATTGGGCCGGGTGGGTTTTATTGGCAATGGCCGCGTTTTCCGCGGGCATCCCGAATGCGTCCCATCCCATGGGATGCAGTACGTTGTAGCCGCACATCCGCTTGTACCGCGCCACCACGTCGCCGATGGTATAGTTGCGAACGTGTCCGATATGAATCCGCCCCGAGGGGTAGGGAAACATTTCCAGCAGATAATATTTTTCCCGGGAGGCGTCGGCATCCGCGCAAAAGGCCCGGGTTTTTTCCCAGACCTGCTGCCATTTGGGTTCAATGGTTTGCGGGTCGTATCGTTGATCCATTTTCGGTTGCTGCCCTTTTTTTGTGGTTGTTGATAATTCCCACTTTCATGCCACAGGATAAATGAAATATCAAGTCCGGGCCATCAATATGCCAGAAATCGTTTGACTTGTCTGCGCCAATTTCCTATTTATCTTCTGAATCGGCTATTGTGGATAGGTTGCCGACGAAAAATCGGAAATCTGCAACAATTCAACAACATTCACATGCACCTCACGTCACGATCGGCCTGATGCAGACGCATTGGATGCAAAAAATCAAAGAAGTATTCTGGAAAAAGCCGCATATGACAAGCAAGATTCTCATTAACGCCGTGGATCCGGAGGAATGCCGTATCGCCACGGTTACGGACAACCGGCTGGAAGAGTTTCACATTGAAACCAGCGCCCGGGAAATTACCCAGGGAAACATTTACAAGGCGGTTGTCTCCAGGGTGGAGCCGAGCCTGCAGGCGGTCTTTGTGGACTACGGGGCGGAAAAAAACGGTTTTTTGCAAAAGCAGGAAATTCATCCGGATTATTTCCATGACGATCCCTCCGGCAATCAGTCCCTGAAAAACGTCGTCAAGCGTGGCCAGGAGCTCATTGTTCAGGTGACCAATGATCCCATCATGGAAAAAGGGGCTATGCTCACCACCTATATATCCCTTCCGGGCCGAAACACCGTGCTGATGCCCGGTACAAAAAACCGCGGGGTTTCGCGCAAGATTACCGATGAGAAGGAGCGCAAGCGCTTAAAGGATATCACCGAGAACCTGGAGTTGCCCGAAGATTACGGCCTTATCGTGCGCACGGCCGGCCAGGGCAGCAACAAGACCATTATTTCCAAGGATGTGCGCTATCTCATGCGGCTGTGGAAAAACATTCAGCAAAAGGCCGTAGAGGAAAAGGCCCCGATGCTTCTCTATAAGGAGCAGACCGTTGCAGTCCGGGCCATCAGGGATTCGTTTACCACGGATGTCAAGGAAATCCTCATTGATGATGACACGGTTTATCAGCAGGTCAGAGAGTTCATCCAGATTGTTTCGCCCCAGCACAAAAAAGTTGTCAAGCGCTATTCCGCGGACAAGCCGATATTTACCAAACACCAGCTCGAAGAGCAGATCGCCTCGATTTTTGACAACCGGGTCAAGCTCAAGTCCGGCGGCTCTATTGTGATTGAACAGACCGAAGCCCTGGTTTCCATTGACGTTAATTCCGGCAAGGCCACCCAGAAGGCCTCAATTGAAGCCACAGCCCTGCAGACCAACCTTGAGGCCGCTGAAGAGGTGGCCCGTCAATTGCGCCTGCGGGACTTCGGGGGGTTGATTGTCATCGATTTTATTGATATGCGGGACCGCAAGCACAAAGCCCGGGTGGAGCAGACCCTGAAAAACGAACTCAAGCCCGACAAGGCGCGCACCAAGGTGGGCCGGATATCGGCCTTCGGCCTTCTGGAAATGTCGCGCCAGCGTATCCGCCCATCGATCCGGTCGCTGAACTTTGAAACCTGCCGGTATTGTCAGGGAAAGGGTGTGATCCAGTCGGTGGAATCCCTGGCGCTGGGATTTTTACGGCGTCTGCGCCTGGAGACAATTAAAAGCGGGGTCACCACAGTCAAGGGATATTTGCCTTCAGAGGTGGCCACTTACCTGCTCAATCGCAAAAAGCGGGAAATTCTGGATCTGGAGATGCGCCGGAAAATCACCGTCTCCATTGAGACAGACAACAACATGCTGCCCGGCGACAGCAGAATCGAGTGCGAATAACCAAAAAAATCGGTAAAAAACCATGAAATCCGACATGGTGGAATCGTAAAAAGTCCTAAACTGATAGGATCGCTAACAATAAAAAAACTCTTTGATTTTACTTAACACTTAATCACTTAAAACTTAACACGGCCTGTAAAAAAGATTTTTTACAGGCTCACCAGACATAGAAAACAGTTTAAAAAGGAGGTTGAATTTTGATTGAAATAGCTCATGCCATGGGCCAGACAGGCGAGGGCGCTGCCCAGGGAGGCGGGTTGGCCGCGTTTCTGCCCATCATCCTGATGTTTGTGATTTTTTATTTCCTGCTCATCCGGCCCCAGCAGAAAAAGGCCAAGGCCCACCAGGAAATGATCAATAATCTGAAAAAAGGCGACCGTGTGATTACAAGCGGCGGCATCCACGGCAGCATCACTTCCCTGGACGAGTCAACGGCAACCGTTGAGATCGCCGACAAGGTCCGCGTCAAGGTAACCCGGGGCAGCATTGCCGCCCTGAGCCAGTCCGCCCAGTCCGAATAATTTCCGAATAACAATACCAAGGATCGGAAAAAAAAAGCAACAGGGATGGACACAGAAACGAAAGGGTATTGGTATTGAAAGGCTATACGTGGCGCGTGGTGGTGGTACTGGGCGTTCTTTTGGCTGCCGTGGTGTATGTGGTGCCTACATTCAAGCCCGGGATCTGGCCGCACAAACAGATTAACCTGGGACTGGATTTGCAGGGCGGCATGCATCTGGCCCTGGAAGTGGAAACACAAAAAGCAGTGGACGGTACGCTGGACCGTATCCAGGGGGAGCTTCGCTCCCTGCTGCGCGAAGAGCGCATCCGGCACAGCCGTATGGAGACTTCCGGGGACAACGGCCTAGTCATTGGGCTCATGGACGCCGATGATGTGGAAAAAGTCGAGGATCTCATTGAAAATGAATTCGAAGAGGTCTCTGTCCGTTCCAGTTCCCGTACCCAAAACGATGTGAAAGTGAAAATTGCCATCATCGGTGAGCGGGCCGGACAGATCCGGGACCAGGCTGTTGAGCAGGCGCTTGAGACCATACGTAACCGCATCGACCAGTTCGGTGTCAGTGAGCCCGATATCCGGGTTCAGGGTGAACGCCGGATTTTAATCCAGCTGCCAGGGGTTACGGATACGGACAGGGCAAAGGAGTTGATCGGCAGAACCGCCCAGCTGGAATTCAAGCTTCTTGACGAGGACAACTCCCTGCAGCGGGCTCTGGAGGGGCAGGTGCCGCCGGGCAGTGAAATTCTTTACCAGAGCGGCGATACGGCCCAGGAGGGCCGCCGGCCTTACCTGGTGAAAAAAGACACCCTGCTGACCGGAGCATACCTGGAGGACGCCCGGGTAAAGATTGATTCCCAGTATAACGAGCCTTACGTGACAATTGATTTTGACCGCAGGGGGGCGCGGATTTTTGAGCGGATCACGGCTGAAAATGTCAAAAAGCATCTGGCCATTGTCCTGGATAATAATGTTTATTCCGCCCCGGTGATCCAGGAGAAAATAGGCGGCGGAACCGCCCGCATAACCGGCAACTTCTCCATGCAGGAAGCTCATGATCTGGCCATTGTCCTGCGCGCCGGCGCCCTTCCCGCACCCGTGGAAATCATCGAGGAGCGCACAGTGGGTCCGTCTCTGGGCCATGATTCCATTCGTATGGGCCTGATCTCAATGGCTGTTGGCGGTATTCTGGTTCTGCTTTTCATGGCGGTTTATTATCAATTGGCCGGCCTGATCGCCAACACGGCCCTGGTGGTCAATATCCTGTTTATTGCCGCAGGCCTTGCGGCCTTTGGCGCCACACTGACCCTGCCGGGAATTGCCGGCATTATCCTGACCATCGGCATGGCCGTGGATGCCAACGTGATTATTTTCGAGCGCATCCGGGAGGAACAGCGGCTGGGCAAAACCCCGGCATCGGCTGTGGCAGCCGGTTTTGACCGGGCGGCAGTAGCTGTGCTGGATGCCAATGTCACCACCCTGATTGCAGCTTTGGTGCTCTATCAGTTCGGTACCGGACCGGTCAGGGGGTTTGCTGTGACCCTGAGCCTGGGCGTGCTGGCCAGCCTGTTTACGGCCCTGTTTGCCTGCCGGCTGATATTTGATTATTTCTACAGCGTTCGGCGCATGAAAACTCTCAGCATATAAGGATCTTTGTATGGAAATCATCAAACCCGGGATCAATTTCGATTTTATCGGCCGGCGATACCTGGGATACGGCATTTCGGCGCTGTTGCTGATTGCAAGTCTGCTCACCCTGGTGATCAATGCCGGGCCCAATTTCGGCATTGATTTTGTGGGCGGCACCATTGTGCAGGTACAGTTTGACCGGAAAGTGAAAATCGCCGATGTCAAAACCGGGCTGGATCAGATCGGTCTGGGCGGCTCTGCGGTGCAGCGGTTTGGCGCGGCTGAGCATAATGAATTTTTGATCCGGACCAATGATCCCTTGTCCACTGGAGACGATTTTTCGGAACATATAAGCAGTGCTCTTTCCGCATCCACTGATGCGGCTCCTGAAATCCGCCGTGTGGAAATGGTGGGCCCGCAGGTGGGTGAAACCCTGCGGGAAAAGGCCCTGTTTGCCCTTTTTTATGCGCTGTTGTTTATTACCATTTATATTTCCGGCCGTTTTGAAATGAAGTGGATGCTCAGTGCGGCCACGGCCGGGGCCTTAATCGGGGCAGTGTATCTGTTCTCCCTTTTTAACGTCAGCATTCCGTTTCTGATCCTGGTGGCCCTGATTGTCAGCCTGGTTTTGTTTTATCAGCTTCATCTGCGCTTTGCCATGGGCGCCACCGTGGCCCTTATTCACGACGTGACCATTACTGTGGGGGTGTTTACCCTGCTGGGCAAGGAGTTTTCCCTGCCTATTGTGGCGGCCCTTTTGACCATTATCGGCTATTCGCTCAATGACACCATTATCGTGTTTGACCGGATTCGTGAAAATCTCCGGCGCCACAACCGCAGCAGCCTGGAGGGCAATATCAACCGCAGCATCAATGAGACCCTGAGCCGGACCATCCTGACCTCCGCAACCACCCTGATGGTTTTGCTCTGCCTGTTTTTCCTGGGCGGAGATATTATCCACGACTTTGCCCTGGCCATGATCATCGGGGTGGTGATCGGCACGTATTCTTCTGTTTTTGTGGCCAGCCCGATGCTGCTGTTTATGGCGGGCGGCGCCGCACCGCCACAAAGGACGGCGGCATCGGAAGCGGCCTAGCCGCCCGGGCAGCGTCGGGAAAAGATTTCTGGATACGTATGGAAGGCGGGGGCAATCAGGATCGTGTTTGTGCATGGATCGCGCTGCGACAGGCGCCGGGCGTCGGGCCACTGACCTGTAAGCGTCTGGTTGAGCGCTTTGGATCTCCGGAAAACGTTTTTTGCGCAGACGAATCCCGCCTGCTGGAGGTAGAGGGAATGGGCACAAAAAGTGCCCGGGCGGTGTTGCAGGGCGGCAGCCGGCAGCAGGCGCAGAAGGAGTTTGTCCGCTGTCAAAAACGGGGATACGAGATCATTGCAGTCGATCACCCCCGGTATCCCTGGCGCCTTGCCCGGATCACTGATCCGCCGCCCTATTTATACGCCTTCGGCCGCCCCCTTGATCCGGAACCCGCCATTGCCGTTGTGGGCACGCGCAATCCAACCCGCTACGGCTTTTCCATGGCCCGCCGGCTGAGCGCGGATCTTGCGGACATGGGACTGACCATTGTCAGCGGAATGGCCCGGGGCATTGATACGGCCGCCCACAAGGGCGCCCTGGATGCCGGGGGAAGCACCGTTGCAGTGCTCGGAAGCGGCCTTTCCGTTATTTACCCGCCGGAAAACCGGAAACTCTATTTTGACATTTCCAGGCAAGGCACTATTGTATCTGAACGGCCTGTGGATGATCCGCCAAACAGTTACAACTTCCCGGCCCGCAACCGGATTATTTCCGGAATGTGCCTGGGCACGGTGGTGGTGGAGGCGGCCAAAAAGAGCGGATCGCTGATCACTGCGCGACTGGCTGCAGAGCAGAACAGGGAAGTGTTTGCTGTACCGGGAAATATCAATTCATATAAGAGTTCCGGGGCCCATAATCTGCTCAAACAGGGAGCCAAGCTCGTGGAGCGGGCCCAGGATGTGATAGAGGAAATCGCCCCGTTGCTGCTATCGGCCAAAAACAGCGAGGGTGCGAACCTCCGCCATCCGGAGAACCAAATCCAGGCCGCGGACTTGACAGCCGAGCAAGCCCGGGTATACCATGCGCTCGATCCGTATCCGGCCCATATTGATGAACTGGCCAGGGAGTTGTCCATGGATGCCGGCGCATTGCTTTCTGTTTTGTTAAACCTTGAATTAAAGGGCATGGTCACACAGATGCCCGGAAAATATTATTGTATCCGTGGAGTTGAAACGTGAGCAAACCGCTGGTGATTGTCGAATCCCCGACCAAGGTGAAAACCATAAAGAAATATCTTGGTGATCAGTATAATGTGGCCTCCACTGTGGGCCACATCAAGGACCTGCCTGCAAAGGAACTGGGCATTGAAGTGGAGCAGGGCTTTAACCCAAAATACGTAACCATTCCCGGAAAACAGAAGGTGATCAAGGCGCTGAAAACTGCAGCCGGAGATGCCACGGACATCTATCTTGCCCCTGACCCGGACCGGGAGGGCGAGGCCATTGCCTGGCATGCAGCCGAAGTGCTCAAGAAAAAGGGGCGGCAGTTTCACCGGGTGTTGTTCCACGAGCTGACCCAAAACGCGGTGAAGCAGGCGCTTTCCAGGCCCGAGGCTTTAAATGAGAACCGCTATAAAGCCCAGCAGACCCGCCGGATACTGGATCGGCTGGTGGGATATCAGATTTCGCCGATCTTGTGGAAAAAGGTCAAATACGGCTTAAGCGCCGGCCGGGTCCAGTCCGTGGCCGTTCGCATGATATGTGAGCGTGAACGGGCCATCCATGCCTTTGAGCCAGAGGAATACTGGTCGATCACCGCCCGGCTAAAGGCCGGCAGTCCTCCGGAGTTTGAAGCCAAACTGGCCAAACACAAGGGCAAAAAAATTACCATTCCGGATGAAATCACGGCCATGCAGATCCGGGATGCACTGGCGGATGCCGATTTCGTGGTGGACAAGATCACCAAAAAGACCGTCCGCCGCCGGCCGTATCCGCCGTTTACCACCAGCAAGCTTCAGCAGGAGGCCATCCGAAAACTGCGATTCTCCGCCAAAAAAGCCATGACCGTGGCCCAGCAGCTCTACGAGGGCGTGGACCTGGGCGGTGAGACCGTGGGGCTGATCACTTACATGCGAACCGATTCCACCCGGATATCGGCAGAAGCCGCAGGCGAGGCAAAGGATTTGATCTTACAGCGCCACGGCAAGGATTATGCCCTGTCCAAGCCGCGCTTTTTTGCCAACAAAAACTGGACCCAGGATGCCCATGAGGCCATCCGGCCCACATCGGTGTTCAACACCCCGGAAAAGATCTCAAAGTTTTTGTCCAAAGATCAGATGGCCCTGTACCAGTTGATCTGGCAGCGCTTTGTGGCCTCCCAGATGGCCGAAGCCCTGATTGACCAGAAAAGCATTGCCATTGCCGCGGCCGGCTACCAGCTCACTGCATCGGGCTCCACTGTGAAGTTTCCGGGTTTTCTGGCCCTTTACCAGTCCGCAGATGACACTTTGGCCGCTGAAAGCAACAAGGAAAAAGGCCAGCTGCCTGAGATGACGGAAAAAGAAACTCTGGCCCTGCAGAAGCTTGAGCCCAAACAGCACTTTACCGCGCCGCCGCCACGGTTTTCAGAGGCCACCCTGGTCAAGGAGCTTGAGGAAAACGGCATCGGCCGGCCCAGCACTTATGCCGCGATTTTAAGTACCATCCGGGAAAAGGGATATGTGGAGTTGTTAAAGGGCTATTTTCACCCCACAGAGCTGGGCTTTATCATCACGGACCTGCTGGTGGAAAATTTTCCGGATATTCTGAATGTGGATTTCACGGCCAAGCTGGAAAATGATCTGGACAAGGTGGAATCCGACGAACAGGAAGCCGGAGACCTTTTGCGGCAGTTCTACGAGTTGTTTGAGCAGCGGTTGCTTTCGGCTGCGGAAAATATGCTCAGCGTCAAGGGCCTGGGACTGCCCACTGGATTTAAGTGTCCGGAATGCGGCAAGGAAGCGCGCATCAAGGTGGGCAAAAACGGCCCGTTTCTGGCTTGCGAGGGATATCCGGACTGTACTTGGTCACGCAATTACACGCGCACGGAAAAAGGCGCCATCGAGCCGGTGGAGCCTGCTGAGATCGAAAGCGACGGCGAGGTTTGTGAAAAGTGCAGCCGGCCCATGGTGGTCAAGCAGGGCCGGTACGGGGAGTTTCTTGCCTGCAGCGGCTATCCGGAATGCAAGCATACCAGATCCCTTCATTCCGGCGGCCCGGCAACTTCCACCGGCGTGACATGCCCGGAGGAAGGCTGTAACGGCGAGATTATGGAGCGCAAATCCCGTCGGGGCAAGATTTTTTACGGCTGCAGCCGGTATCCGGACTGCACCTTTGCGCTGTGGGACAAGCCGGTGGATCGCCAGTGTCCCGAATGCGGTGCGCCCTATCTTGTTGAAAAGGAGACCAAAAAGGAGGGCTTGGTCATCAAATGCGCACAGAAAGGCTGCGGGTACAAGGAAAAGGGATAGTGTTTTTCAGGATGCCATGCGGTCCACGTATGCCAGATCGCGGTTCTGGGTGTTTTTCGTGCCCACTGCCAGCACATGGATATGGTTGGCTTCGTTTTTGCTGAAATAAAGCCGGCCATTATAGGCAAAAACCACTTCAAAAACCGTGGCTTTGCCCTTTTTGTTAAACACCTTGCGCTTGACCGTCACTATGGCGGAATCATTGTTTAACTGGTGGATGACCTCTTCGGCCTTCAGGGCCATGTCTTCGGTGAGTTCGGTCATGCCGCGCAAAGCCCGGTCATACATTTCCACCTGCTTGTAAAGGGCTTTAAAGCGCTTGCCCAGCCGTTCAGCTTCCTTTTCCTTTTGACGGTCCACGTTTTCCCGGAGTTTTTCCAGATCTTGGAGTTGCTGCTGGAGCCGTAAAATTTCATCCTGCTGCTGCTGCTGCTCTGAAAGGTTTTGGGAAAGCCGGTTTTCCAGATCCTCGATTTCCTCGAACATGTCTTCTTCATTTTGCTCGGCTTCCCGGCGCTGGGCATCCAGGGATTGTTTCAGTTCCGTGTATTCGTTCATCAGGTTCCGGCGTTCAGCGTCGAGCTTGTCCACCTGCCGGGCATACTCGGTTTCCAGGTTGTGCAGGCGTTCGAGTTCATCGGCCTTTTCCCGGTCTTCCCGCCGGATTCTGGCCGCGGCCATCCGGTAATTTAGGTACAGGCCGCTGCCAAACAGCAGGATATAAATCATGAGCACGACTCCGGAAAAAATGGAAAGCGGCTCAATGGTGGCTTCCACCTCCAGGGAAAGTCCCTTGTCCAGCATTTGAAAATTCTGCTGCGCGATCTTTGTGGGATCTGCGCCCATGGATTCGTCTATTTCATTCTGAAAAACGGGTGGATACAGAATTGTGCCACGCTTTGTGGCCACCGTGACATCGACTTTGACACCCATGCGGATCAGGCGGTTGTTGTCAATGTAAGATGAAACCGAATCATTGATCGCATCAGACAGATGCACGGAGCCGGCCAGCACGGCATTCATCTCAGAGAGATAGATGTTGCTGACGGCTTTCTCGTAATGGCCGGTAAAATAGCGTTCCAGTGCGGATACCGTGGCCATGTACAAAAGCGGCGGCAGCAGAATGCACAGGATGATCATTTTAAACGGCAGGTGCTTCATTGGACCCCGGTATTCTGTTTCTGTCTTTTCAGATTGGCCAGCAGGCTGCGCGCTTCCTCGGCTTCCTTAAAGTGCTCCTCAAACCTCAGGGCTTTTTCCAGGGTGGATTGCGCCCGTCTGAAGTCGCCCTTTTTGTGATAGGTCATGGCCAGGTGATAAAGGATTGTGGGATTGGCCGGCAGCTTTTCCAGGCTTGCGGAAAATTCCCGTACGGCCGCATCATAAAGGCCCATTTTAAAATAAACCCAGCCGAGGGTATCGGCCACCCTGGGATCATCGGGCATACTTGTCCTGGCCCGTTTGGCCAGGTCCAGGGCATGGCTTAAATCCTCCTGCCTTTCCGCCAGCAGGTAGGCCAGATTGTTGGCAGCAGGGGCAAAATCCGGATTGATCTCCAGGGCGCGCCTGTAGGCGGCCATGGCTTTTTCATCGTCCTGGCGCATATAATGTAAAATGCCAAGCATCATGGGCAGCATTACCTGGTCAGGGTTTTGCCCGGCGGCTTTTTTGAAATTTTCAACGGCCCGGCTGTCTTCTCCGGTCTGGATGTAGAGTTCGGCCAAGGAATAGTAGGCCGGCAGATGATTGTCATCCTGGAGAATGGACTGTTTGAACAGGGATTCCGCTTTTGCAGGCCGGTTTTGCAGCAGCATGAGCCGGCCTTTTAAATAAAGGAGCGGGGCCAGGCTTTGGGGTTTTCCGGCAAATTCTTCAATGCGGTGATCACAGCGGGCAATGGCCTGGTCAACCTTGTCATCGGCAATCAGCATTTCCACGAGATTGACAAATGCCTGCAAGTGTTTCGGGTCCCGGGCCACTGCGGCTTCAAATGCGGAAGCCGCTTTTTGATGGTTCTTGTGTAGCCGGTAGATGAGACCCAGGTTGTAATAGCCGGCCGGATTGGCCGGGGCAATGGTAATCATGCGTTTGAACAAAGCCTCAGCGGTTTTGTAATCCTGCTTGCTGGCATGGATGTCGCCGAGCATGGCCAGGGCCTGCAGGTTCTGCGGAGATACCGCAAGGGCCTGCTTGCAGGCTTCCATGGCCTGGGCCAGGTTGCGCTCCGAGTAGTAGATTCGTGCCATCATCAGCCGGGCGGACGGGTATTCCGGACTGTTGGGTCCGATTTTGGCCAGGCTTGTCTTGGCGGCGTTTACCTCGTCGGCCTGCAAATGGGCCATGGCCTGGAGATAGTTGATTTTATCGGGTTCGGCAAAATTCTTCCGCAGATCGGCATACAGGGCAATGGCGTCATTGTACTGCCGTTCGGCCATTAGCACGCGGCCTTTGAGCAGGTGGGCCGGCAGATAATCCGGCTTTTTTCCCAGGGCCCTGTTAATATGGTGCCTGGCCTTTTCCAGTTCGTTGCAGCTGATGTAGAAATCCGATAAAGCCAGCATCAAACCGATGTTTTCCGGCTGCAAAGACAGGGCCTTTTGGTACAGGGCCAATGCCTTTTCCCGGCGGTCCTGTTTTGTATAAAATGAGGCGGCTGCCAGATAGGAGCGGATATTGGCCGGATTGGCGGCAATGGCTTTTTGAAAGGTTTCTTCGGCATCCTCCCACCTGGACCGGCTGGCAAAGTGATTGGCCAGGATCAAATACAGCTTGGGTTCATCCGGGCGGACAGCCAGGGCCTCTTTAATGATCGCTTCGGCGCGGTCCATGTTGTTGGACCGGGCATGGATTTCATAGAGCCCCAGGCGCAGGGGCAGGGACTTGGGGTTTTCGTCTATGCCGTTTTTGAGAATTTCAATGGCCCGCAGCGGATCCTGTCGCTGGATGGCGATGCTGGCCAGGGATGTGTAGGCCCGCTCCCTTGACGGATCAATATCGATGATCCGTTCGTAGATATCCACCGCTTTTCCCAGATCATGTTCCTGGGTATTGATACCGGCCATGAGAAACAGGGCGGACAGATTGTTTTCCTCCTGCTTCAGCACGCGCTGCAGCAATTGCTTGGCCCGGGAAAAATCCTTTTGCAGAAGATAAAGGGTTGCCAGACGGAGCTGGATATCGCTGTTGCCCGGATTGAGTTCACCGGCCTTTTTAAAAATAGAAAAGGCTTTTCCCATATTGCCGAGACGAAGATAGGTTTCCCCTAGACTGGAATAGGCCGGGGCAAACCCGGGATCAATCTCGATTACCTTTTGAAGGGCATCACGGGCGCAGACATAATCCTGGTTGTCAAAACATTTGCGGGCCTGGTCATAATGCGTCTGTTTGCGCCGTTCTTCAGGATCCTGGCATGCAAGGCAAAAGCACAAAGCAACCAGGATGACAAACAGCAATCGTGTCTTTGACATGATTGGCGTATCCTTTGACAAATCAATGATTCTCAGTCGTTTTATCTTGCTGTTCCAACAGGGGATGGCAGGATGATTGCGGTTTTTCCGGAGTGCTGCATGCGCATGCATGTTTATGCCCTTTCTGCCGTAAACAAACGTGGCATCGGTTGTCGGCGCACATCTGGCAGGAAAAGCAGTCCGGGCAGGGATTTTTTTTGGGCGTATCAGTATCCGGGTCCGGAACGTAAACTTTGCCTTTCAAACCGGGGACGTTGACAAAGGGCATGATAAAATTCCTTATTTGGGGTTTTCTGCCGGAAACTCCAGGCTTTCGGCGTGCCCGATTCTGTGATCCCCGCAAAACACCATCAGCCGGCCGTCTTTTGCACAGGCAAGGGTCATGTTCACCGACCGGGCCAGGTCCACTGCCAGGGCCGTGGGACGGGATATGCCCACAAGCATTTCAAGGCCGGCTCGTCCGGCCTTTTGCACCAGTTCGTAGCTGAGTCTGGAAGACATGATGGCCAGACATGCGTTTTTCATCTGGTTTAGCATAAACACTTTGCCAATGGCCTTGTCAAGGGCATTGTGTCTTCCCACGTCTTCGGCAGCAGCCATGGGTTCCATGGAATGATTGAAAATCACAGCCGCATGGGAGCTGCGGCTTTTGCGATACAGGGGCTGATAGTCGGGCAGCTGCTCCACGCCGGCCATAATCCGGCTGACGGGAAAAACAGTGGCTGCCTTGACCGGGACAAGAACCCGGGCAATGTCTTCTATGACTTCTTTGCCGCAGATTCCGCAGCTGGTCTGGCTGACGAATCCCTTGCGTTCCAGCAGCCCGGCCGCCTGAATGCGCCGCTCTTCTGTGAGGGTCAGGGTGGCCACGTTGGTCTGGTCCTCTGTACAAAAGCTGATGGTGACAATGTCCTCCGGGTGATCCACAAGCCCCTCGGCAAGGCAGAATCCGGCCACATGGGCGTTTTCATCACCGGGTGTGCGCATGACAACCGAGTAGGGACTGCCGGCCACGCGTATGGACAGGGGCTCTTCTGTGATCAAAGCCTGGCTGCGCTCCTTGCGCCGGTTTTCTGCATATTCGGCATAGGTCGCCATGACATGGGTTGGTTGGGCAATTTCATTCATTGTGTCCACTTATATGTTTTGACAGGTATATTCGTCGCACTCCTTTTGGGTGAGCACTTCCATGGCAAAAAGGATTTGTTTTTCTTTTTGCCGGCGCTGCGCTGACAGCACCAATGGCTGTTGACTTTCCAGCACCCGGGCCGCATCGCTTCTGGAAATAACGGCTTCCAGGCCGGTGCCGGTCACCCGCCCCGTGGCCGTGTCAATAATCTCAGCATCCTCTGCGTTGGTCACCACTGCCCGGGCAATGGCTTTGTCGTAAAAAATGCGGGCTGCAGCCACGGCTGTACGCCTGCGTGATACAATAGAGCCCGGCCGGTATAAAATCAGCATCAGGGGGTTGTCACCGGCATGCACGACAAAATCCACAAACACCTGCCCGGTCTTTTTGTCGAGTTGCAGTTGCATCTGCTGCCGGGCCTGTATTTCGTTTTTGGCATAGCCTTTTTCTTCGACCAGAAACCGGGCAAGCTGCTGCCGCCGTCTTTCATCATGGGTATCAAAAAGGCTTTGGCCCGTGAGAAAGTCCGTGGTTTTTCCCAAAATCAGGTGGTGGGTTCCCATAACCGGTCCTTTTTCCTGCTGATGAGAAAAATACCATAAGTGGCCCGCAGGTTGGGAAGGGCCGCCACAATCCGGCCGCTTTTGTCCTGTTTGTCCGTGTTAATGGCCACTTCTTTTTGAATCGTAAACCCCATTTCCCTGGCAAATGCCCGGAAATCCCTTATGGACAGAATACGGATATTGGGGGTGTCATACCATTGATAGGGCAGCTGCGGGGTTACCGGGGCGTGGCCGGTAAAAAGTCCCTGCAGGCGCACATGCCAGTGACCGAAATTGGGAAAACTCACAATGGCCTGCTTGCCGATGCGCAGCATGGAATGAATCAGGGTCAGCGGATCATAGACTTGCTGCAGGGTCTGGCTTAAGATCACGTAGTCAAAGGCGCCTGCGGGATAATCATGGACTTCCTGGTTGATATCACCCTGGATGACGCTCAGTCCCTTTTCAATGCACCTGACGACTTTTTCCTCCACCAGTTCAATGCCGGTTTCCCGGACCTGTTTGCGGTTTTTGAGGTAGGCCAGCAGTTCGCCCTCGCCGCAGCCAAGGCCGATAACCCGGGAGCCGGGGGTGATCCAGGCGGCGATGACCTGCAGATCAAAGCGCAGCTTGTTTTCCGGTATCTTCATAGACACTGTCGATAAACCCTCTGACCAGATTGGTCAGTCGTTGATTGGGCAGCAAAAAAGCATCATGGCCCCATTCCGCCTCGATTTCACAAAAACTCACATCCCGCCCGCTTTTTTTCATGGCCTGGACCATTTCCCTGGACTGGTAGGTGGGATAGAGCCAGTCAGAGGTAAAAGAGACAACCATGAATTTTGCCCGGCTTGCGGAAAAGACGGTTACCGGGGAATCCGCCCGTCTAAAGCGGGTCAGGTCGAAATAATCAGCCGCTTTTGTGATATAGAGAAATGAGTTGGCATCAAAACGCTCCACAAACTTGGCCCCCTGGTGGCGCAGATAGCTTTCCACCTGAAAGTCCACGTCAAACTGGTAGGAAAAATCCTCCTTGTCCTGCAGGCGCCGTCCGAATTTCCGGCGCATGGCCTCGTCTGACAGGTAAGTGATGTGCCCGATCATCCGCGCCACGGAAAGTCCCACATCCGGCTGCTTTTTGCCGTAATAATCGCCCTGGTTCCAGTTGGGATCTGCTGCAATGGCTTGGCGGGCCACCTCGTTGAAGGCAATGGACAGGGCGGAATGGCGCATGGTGGTGGCCAGGGCAATGGCCGAGCAGACGTTTTCCGGATATTGCACGCACCATTGCAGCACCTGCATGCCGCCCATGGAACCGCCGATCAAACACAGGATCCTGTCAATGCCCAGGTGTTCCATCAGGGCCTTCTGGGCCCGGACCATGTCTCCGATGGTGACAAAGGGAAAATCCATGCCGTAGGGCATGCCGGTTTGCGGGTTGACAGCACAGGGCCCGGTTGATCCCATGCATCCGCCCAGCACGTTGGAGCAGACAACAAAATAATGGTCCGTGTCTATTCCTTTGCCAGGGCCGATCATGTTTTCCCACCAGCCCGGCTTGTCATCATCTTTTGAATAATAGCCCGCTGCATGGCTGTCTCCGGTCAGGGCGTGGAGGACCAGCACCACGTTGCTGCAGTCCGGATTCAGGGTGCCGTAGGTCTCATAGGCCAGGGTAATGGGCCCGAGCCTGGCCCCGCTGTCAAGGGGCATTTCGTTTGGCGGGTGAGCAAAGGTGAAAAATTGCTTTTCCACAATGCCCACGGACCGGCCGGATTGGTCATGGGTGATGTATTCACTCATTTCAGCGGTTTTCTGATTGTTTTATGATACATCAAGGGGGGACCTCATTAATGAGCGATCCCCCCTTGGTTTGCCATGTGCTTATCTGATACTACAGAATCCCTGCGGATTCAAACAAAACATGCGGTTTATGGTTTATGCCAGTTCCCGGCGCTCGGCCATGTCCACGAGTTTGCGCTCCCGGGTCTTGTGAATGCCCAGGGCCTTTCTCTTGGCATCGATATGGGCGATCATTTTCTGCGCCATTTCATAGGGATCGGGTGTAAATCCCCATTTGCCCAGGCCCTGTTTTTCCAGCCCATTAAAGAGCAGATCGTGAAACCGGGTGTTTTGAGTGACCGGGAAGGTGACCCCGAATACCGTGTACACCCCTGAAGCCACAAAGTACTGGCCGATGGAAATGGCTTTTTCACTCATCCATTCCGGGGCTGCTCCGGCCACGGGCAGTTCGGCAATGCTTTCGCCCAGGCCGCCCACCTTGACCATCTCGCTTGCGGCGATCAGGATCCGGCTGTTGTCCACGCATGAGCCCATGCCCAGCACCGGAGGCATGCCCACGGCCTCGCAGACCTCGCTTAAGCCCGGGCCGGCCAGGTATGCCGCCTCAGGCGAGCACAGGCCTTCCTTGGCCAGGGCGATCTGGGAACATCCGGTCTGAAGCACCAGCACGTCGTTTCGGATCAGTTCCTTGACCAGTTCCACGTGCACCCAGTCCTGCTTGACCCGGGGGTTGGTACATCCCACAACTCCGGCCACACCGCGAATCCGGCCGTTGATAATATTGTCGTTCAGCGGTGTATAGGAGCCCCGGAAGGTTCCGCCGAGCATGTAGTTGATGTACTCGTAGGAAAACCCGTGAATACCGGTGTTTCGGATATTGGGAATCTGCACCGGGTATTTGCGGGACTTGAACCGGGAAATGGCCTTAATGACCACTTCATCTGTGCACGAGGACGGGTCGTCTTCGTGGAATTCGATGTGTTCTGTGTTTTCGATATGGCACCTGGGGTTGGTGGTAAACAGATAGGTGCCGTAGCAGTCCGCAACCTTGGACAGGCCCTGCTGGATGCATTGGACGTCCACGGCCATGGCATCGACTGCACCGGTGACCATGATCGCTTCTGTGGAGGTGAAGTTGCCGGCGTGTGGAATGCCGTGGCGCGACAGCATTTCTGCACCGGAACAGCACATGCCCACCAGATTCAGGCCTTCGGCGCCGGCGTCCTTTGCCGCCTGGGTCAGGGCCGGGGAATTGACAGAGGCCATCATGGACTCAAACAGGTTGGGTTCATGTCCGTGGATGATGATATTGACCTGGTTTTCCTTGAGAACGCCCATATTGACTTCCGCGGCCACCGGTACAGGGGTGCCGAACAGGATATCAGAGATCTCTGTTGCCACCATGGAGCCGCCCCAGCCGTCGGACAGAGCCGTTCGGTTCCCCTGTTTCATGATGTTTTCATAATGCTGATCCACGCCCATGTGGGTGCGGTGCATCATTTCCATGATTTCGCGCATGGCGCCCCGGGGCACGATGTCCAGCTTTCGCCAGGTTTCCAGGGTCTTGGGCGGAACCCGCTTGGCAAAGGGAACTTCGCCTTCCACCTGGGTATAGGTTCTTTCCAGTTCCTCGTAGAGTGCGTGGGCCACTTCCTCGGTGGTTTTCTCCTCTGTTTCAATGCCGATGGACGCGGCGACTTCATTGAGCTTGATGGGGTCCTTGATGGTGTAGTCCGTGATTTTGCCGTTGACCACTTCCCGGAACAGATCCAGCATGGCCATGCCGTGGTCGGTGTGGGCCGCTGCTCCGGCTGCGATCATCCGGCCGAAGTTTCTTGCCTGGATGGTGTCAATGGTGGCCCCGCAAACCCCAACTTTTGCGTAGGGATCCTTGGCATTTAACCGGCAGGGACCCATGGCGCAGTGCTTGCAGCATGCCGAATCCGCGCCGATGGGGCAGGCCTTCATGGTCGCGGACCGGTCAAAGCAAAGCTCCACTCCGTCTTTTCGGGCCTTTTCAATCATTTGGCCGGTTGAGTCGCAAATGGTGATGTCTTGGATGTCAGGAAGGGTTTTTTCCTTGGTTTTTTTCGTATCCATACAACCTCCGTTTAAATGGATTGGGCTTTTCAATAAGCCTGTTGCCGCCGGTTCGTCCGGCGCTTTGAGCGTGTATGTTTCAAATAATAATCCTTGAGAAACATATTTCAAGAAACATGCCATGAATTTTTGTCGATTGCGCGGAAAAGACCATATTTTGATGACAGGGGCGTTTTGATAATGATTTCAGCAAAAAAGAGGGAAAAGGCATGGTTCGTGCATCTAAATAAGAGCAGGAAAAATGCCAGGATTGGATTTTGAAGTTCTGTTTTTACCGAAAAAAGGAGAAAAACCAATGATGACAGACATTGAGCAGCTGCGCCGACAGCCTGAAATTATCAATGAAATTGATTGGGAGATGACCCCGGAAGAAGCCGTGCGCCTCTATCTGGAATGGGGCAACAACTGGGTTTACGGAAAGTACGTGATTCGCTCCAAGTCCGATGTTTCCCATTATTTCGTGGTTTACGCATGGGATGAACCGCCGGTGATTTACCTGATTCGACGCAATTCCGAGCAGGCAGAGGAACTGGCCAAAATTGCCATGCCGGACTGGCTGGTCCGGCGTTTTCGCCATGATACAGGTTACCAAAAGGGGGTTTATGCCATTGAGGGAGAGGTGCGCCAGTGGCTGGAAGGACAACTGGCCGGGATTTGAGCAGATGACAGCATTGTTTGTTTCACGGGTATAAGAACGTGATACATTTTTGTGTCAGGATACAGTTAATGCCCTTGGCCGGCCGGCTTACTGAAGGAAATCGGGTGGCAAATTTTTTTCAGCATATTATGTTTGGAAGAATAAGGATGAAATATGACAGTATCGCAAAGCGCAAATGCAAACCGGCTGAAACATGAAAAAAGCCCTTATCTGCTCCAGCATGCAGACAATCCAGTGGATTGGTTTGCGTGGGGAGATGCGGCCTTTGAAAAGGCAAAAACAGAAAACAAGCCGGTGCTGGTTTCCATCGGGTATGCCACCTGCCACTGGTGTCACGTGATGGCAGATGAATCCTTTTCCGACCCGGAAACCGCCCGGATCATGAACGAAAATCTGGTCAATATCAAAATCGACAGAGAAGAGCGGCCGGATCTGGATCAGATCTATATCACGGCCGTCTCAGCGCTGACCGGGTCGGCGGGCTGGCCTTTGAACGTGTTCTTAACCCCGGAGGCCAAACCTTTTTTCGGGGGCACGTATTTTCCGACCCGTCAGCGCTTCGGCATGGCCTCCTGGAAACAGGTGGTGGAATCCGTTGGCCGGGCCTGGCAGGACCCTGAACAGCGGCAGAAACTGCTGACCTCTGCGGAAAACATCACAGCTGCGGTAAAGGCCCATCTCCAGGAGATGGAAGCCGGCGCCGGGCAAAACCGCCCGGACAAGACCCTGATGGATGCGGCTGCAGCCGGGTTTGCCGAAAATTATGATCCGGAAGCCGGCGGCTTCAGCCGGGCGCCCAAATTTCCAATGCCTGCGGTTCTGCGGTTTTTGCTGTTTTATTACCGCCTTCTGCGGTTTGACAATGATCGGGCGCAAAATGGTCAAAAATTCCTGGACATGGCTGTCCACACCCTTTCACAAATCAGCCGCGGCGGGGTTTACGATCATCTCGGGGGTGGATTTCACCGGTATGCCACAGACAATGCCTGGCACGTGCCCCATTTTGAAAAAATGCTTTATGACAACGCTCAGATGATCCCGGTGCTGCTTGAGGCTTACGAGATCACAGGTGATATCCGTTTTGCCCGCATTGCCGGGCAAACCCTGGACTACATCCACCGGGACATGACCCATGAGCTGGGCGGATTTTATTCTGCAGAAGATGCTGACAGCTATCCCCTGGATCTTTCGGCCTCGGACTCACCGGCACCTGGCGGCCATAAGACCGAAGGCGCGTTTTATGTCTGGGAAAAATCAGAAATTGATTCCATTCTGGACAAAGACGAATCCGGGATTTTCTGCCGGTATTACGGCGTGGGGCAAAACGGCAATGTCAAGGCCGATCCGTCCGGTGAGTTTTCCGGCAAAAACATCTTGTATGAAGCGCGCAGCATCGACGCGGTTGCCCGGGAGACCGGCATGGAGGAAAAAGCGGTTGAATCCATTGTCCGACAGGCCGCAGAAAAGCTGCGCACGGCCCGAAACCGCCGCCCGCGGCCGTTTCGGGATGAAAAAATTCTTGTTGAATGGAACGCGCTGATGATATCGGCCCTGGTCAAGGCATCCCGGATTCTCGGGGATGAGGCTTATCTGGACAGGGCCCGGAAGGCGGTTGACTTTATCCTAACCCGCATGGTTTCACAAGACGGACGACTCTACCGGAGATGGGCTGACGGGCAGCGGGCGGTTTTTGCCATGGCCGGCGATTATGCCATGCTGGTGCAGGCACTGCTTGATCTTTATGAACATAACCTTGATCCGGTATACCTCCGGGAGGCCCGGCAGATGGGGGCTGTCATGCTGGATTTGTTTTTTGATGACAAACAGGGCGGGTTTTTCATGACAGCGGCAGAGCAGGACAAACATTTGATCATGCGGCCCAGGGATTTGACAGACAATGTGATCCCCGCGGCCAACTCCGTGGCTGCCCAAAACTGTGTCCGGCTTTTTCGGATCACCGATGAACAGCGTTTTTACGAGGCGGCCCAAAAAACGTTTCAGGCGTCGGAAAAGCGGCTCCGGCAAAATCCCCAAACTGCGCCCCGGCTGCTTTCCGCCCTTGGACGGTTTCTGGAAATACAGGGGGACTCAGTGGACGCCCCGTCCTGATGAACCCGGATAACAATTGTAATTGATTGATGACAGCAAAGGAGGTTTCGTTATGGCCAAACAATACCGCTTAAAAGCAAAATGTCCCCAGTGCGGGTGCAGTGCCGTGATGCATCTGACCCCTGAGGAAATTGAGAAAAAATTCGGCAATGTGCCCAATGCGAAGCTGGAATGCTCCCAGTGCATGGAAAAATACGAAGTGGCCATGAAAGACGCTTGTCCGGAGTGGGACAAGGAATGCCAGGCCATGAAATAGAAGGCCGGAAAAGGAACTGCGATGGACTTCAAACAGGTCATGGACAACCGCAGGGCGGTGAATTTTTTTGATCCGCAACAGGACGTGGCCGATGATGTGCTGCGCCAGATCATTGAAACCGCGGCCAAGGCCCCGTCAAGCTTCAACCTGCAGCCCTGGAGCCTGATGGTCCTGCGGGATCATGAGGAGAAACTGCGCCTGCAGAAGCACGCATGGGATCAGCCCAAGGTCAGCGAAGCACCGGTGACCCTGATTGTGCTGGCGGATATGGATGCCTGGCAGGCCGGTCACCCCTTTGTGGAGAAAAATTTTGACTCCCTGGTGAAAATCGGTATGATGTCAGAATCCCAGCGGGAGTGGTTCCATGATGCCTGCAAGAACCTGTATGGTGCAAGTACTGAGCGGCAGGCGGCCTTTGCCTGCAAAAATACCGGTTTTTTCGCCATGTCTTTGATGCTTGCGGCCAAGGATCTTGGAGTGGATACCCATCTCATGGATGGCTTTGACATCGAGGGCGTGCGCAGGGAATTTCATATTCCGGCAAATTACTGGATTCCGCTGCTTTTGTCCGTAGGGTATTTCAGGTCAGACAAAACCCTTCTGCCGGCAAAATGGCGCAAATCTTACGAGGAAATGGTTGTGCGGTTTGAGTGAAGACCCCGGTATATTGATCAACCCGGGTGTGATTGACAGGCCGCTTGTTGAAAATCCAGGTTCAGCCGATGCCCCAAGGAGTTGTGAACATGACAGATGAACAAGACATTAAGGTATATGCATTAAGTACTTGCGGACACTGCAAAAGGGCAAAGGAACTGCTCAATGAATGCAATGTCAGCTATGATTCCGTGGAGGTGGATCTGCTCGACAGCGAAGAGCGTCAGGCAGTGCTCGAGGATGTCAAGGCGTTAAATCCCCGCTGCTCGTTTCCAACCATCCGAATCGGTGAAAAAGTCATTGTCGGTTACAAGGAAGATGAAATCAAGGAGGCGCTGGGAATCTCATGAATGCCCAAGAACTGTATGAAAAGCTCAAAAAGGTGCAGGAGCCCAAGGGTTATTACTTCAACAAGGACCGCGAGCTGGTTTTTGAGCTGCTCGAGGGGCTGCTGGCCAACAAGGAACGCTATGGCCACATGAGCTGTCCTTGCCGGCTGGCTTCCGGTGACCTTGAAAAGGACAAAGATATTATCTGCCCGTGTGTTTACCGGGAGCCGGATGTCCGGGAATACGGCAGCTGCTATTGCCACCTGTATGTCAGCGAGGCCTGGAACAATGAAACCATCCCGCATGTTGTTGTCCCGGAGCGGCGGCCTGTAGAAAAGATGTTTTAATGCCGGCTACTGTAATGCTCACTTTTAAGGAGTACATGTTTCATGACAGATACATCCGCGTGCCCTGAACCGGAAGCCGGGGGCAAGCCGGTCAAAGACAGCATGGTGATCGTCTCCCAGGTCATGCAGCCGGCAGATGCCAACCCGGCCGGAAACGTGCATGGGGGCACCATCATGAAGCTCATTGACAATTCCGCCGGGGTAGTGGCCATCCGCCATTCCCGGGGCAACGCGGTCACCGCGTCCGTGGACCGCCTGGATTTTCATCACCCCGCATTTGTCGGAGATCTTTTGATCCTTTCGGCCAGCCTGAATCTGACCGGCCGCACTTCCATGGAAATCGGCGTGCGCGTGGAGGCCGAAACCCTGCTGACCGGCCAGCGCCGCCACATTGCTTCGGCCTACATTACCTATGTGGGCTTAGATGCGCAGATGAAGCCCCGGCCCATTGCCCCGGTCATTGTCCGTACCCCGGAAGAAAAGCGCCGCAACAAAGAGGCCATGGCCCGGCGCAAGGCCCGGCTGGCCGAAAAAACCTCCGAGAAAGAATCCGAAGAAAAATTTTTCCAAGAAAACGCCAAATGACCGATATTCAGGAAGAACCCCGGGAGATACCGTTTCGCAATGCCTACTGGGTGGAAAAAAACCGGCTGATGGCCGGTGAATATCCGCTGTCCTACACCCCGGAGCAATCCGGAAAGCGGCTGGAGGCGCTTTTTTCCGCAGACATCCGCAAAATAGTGGACCTGACCGAACCCCAGGAAATCGGACGTTTGAGCCTGCATCATCCCCCCTATGCGGAAGTGGTCCGCCTTGTGGCCCGTCAAAAGGGAATTGAAGCGGCTTATACCGCCATGCCGGTCCGGGATTTTGATATTCCGGACCGGAAAAAGCTTATGGAGATCCTTGATGAAATCGATGTCTCCATAGCCCATGGAAAGCCGGTCTACGTTCACTGCTGGGCCGGCATCGGCCGCACCGGCACGGTTGTGGGCGCCTACCTTGTCAGGCACGGCCATCCGGCCGATCCCAGCCTGCTTGATACCATTGATGATCTTCGCCGCCATACGGCCACCGCTTCCATGGCCTCGCCTCAAAGCGTTATGCAGCGGGAACTGATTCTTTCCTGGAGTTACGGGGAATAGCCATTTTCGCCTGTTTCAGATGTTTTTGCGGAAAATCCCCTTGCATTGCCCGGCGGAAATTCCCTATAGTATTTAGTTTCAGTCTTATGCTCAAATTTGTTTCTGACTGACAAAACATGATGGCATCGTAAACAGTCTGATTTCAGATGGTGCCGTAAAAAGTTCAAGATCAAGGCTTGCGCAATTTCGAAGAATGCAGGGTGCTTATCTACACCGGAAATTCTGAAAAATTGCATGTAACGCAGATATTGGACTTTTTACGGTGCCATCAAACATAGCGCACGAATAAAAGGGGGTTGTTATGACAGAGCGTGTAGTGGTGATCGGTGCGGTGGCAGCAGGTTCCAAGGCAGCTTGCCGGTTTAAGCGTCTTCGTCAGGATGCAGAGGTGATCCTTGTTGACGCGGATACCTATATTTCTTACGGCGGCTGCGGCATTCCGTATTATGTTTCCGGCGATGTCACCGATGAAAAGGAACTGCGCTCCACCAGCTTTCATATGGTCCGCGACGAGGCGTTTTTCAAAAACGATAAAGGGGTCGAGGCCATGACCGGCACCCGGGCACTGTCCATTGACAGGCAAAACAAGACCGTCCGGGTCCGCAAGTCAGACGGCCGGGAAACCGATCTTTCCTATGACAAGCTGATGCTGGCAACCGGTACCCGGGCCAAGAATCTGCCCATTTCCGGAATGGATCTTGAAAACGTTTACAGCGTGGGCAGTCTGCACCAGGCCATGGCCATCAAGGAACTGGTCACCGGCGGTCAGGTGGAAAAGGCCGTGATTATCGGTGCCGGGTTCATTGGCCTGGAAATGGCCGAGTCCCTGGCCGACATGTGGGAAATCGAGACCTCGGTGGTGGAATACTGCAGCCAGATCATGCCCGGCTTTGTCAGCCGGAACCTTTCGCAGATGGCCCAGCGCCGGATGGAGGAAAACGGGGTCACCTTTTACCTCAATGAATCGGTTGAGGCCATCGAGGGCACTGACGGCCGGGTTTCAGCGGTGAAAACCGGCAGCCGTACCCTGGAGGCTGACCTTGTGATTTCCGCCGTAGGCATTGCGCCAAACGGGGAACTGGCCAAAGAGGCGGGCCTGGAGGTGGCCCCCGGCGGCTTTATTGTGGTCAACGACCGGATGCAGACCTCTGATCCGGATATATACGCCGGCGGCGACTGCGTGCAGGTCACCAATCTGATTACCGGAAAGCCGGGATTTTATCCTTTGGGCTCCATTGCCAACCGCCAGGGCAGGGTGATCGGAACCAACATGGCCGGCGGAGACGCCTGTTTCAAGGGAGCGGTGGGATCTTTTGTGGTCAAGCTGTTTGACGGCGCACTGGCCGGTGCCGGCCTGACCCCGGAGCGGGCCTGCAGCGAAGGCTTTGACGCAGTGGGCATCCAGGTGAGCCAGTTTGATCGGGCCCATTTTTACCCGGAAAAGGAAATCATTTTCCTTGAGCTGGTGGTGGATCGAAAGACCCGGCGGGTGCTGGGCATCCAGGGTTTCGGCGGGGAGTCCAGCGGGATGTATGCCCGAATCAACGCCGTGGCCGCCATCCTGCAGTACCAGCCAACGGTCGAGGATGTGAGCAACCTGGAGCTGGCCTATTCGCCGCCCTTTGCCTCTGCCATGGACATTGTCAATGCAGTGGGCAATGCTGCGGAAAATTATTTGGAAGGCCGGTACAAGCCCGTTGATGCAGAGGCCTTTGCAGAGTGCTGGAACAACCGGGACTGCGGCAAATATTTCTTCCTGGACTGCCGGGCCGAAGCCGATGCCAAGCCTTTTGAGGAAAAATATCCGGATATCTGGAAAAGCATCCCCCATGACCAGCTCCAGGCCCGGATCAACGAGGTGCCCAAGGATAAAACCCTGGTGCTGGTATGCAATACCGGCGTGCGCTCCTTTGAGGCCCAGATTAACCTGGCGTCCTGCGGCATTACCGATACCTTAAATACGGCCACGGGCGTGGCCGGCATGAAGGAGTGCGGGATTCGTTTTTAATTTTAATTTTCTGGTGATTTTTCTGACAGCCGCCCGTGGATCGCTGATCTGCAGGCGGCTGTTTTCATTTCCCCTTAAGCGGCAAACCGCTGCCGGCAGTATCGGTCCATGATGCACAGGGCCGAAAGGGCGGCCGTGTATTCGATAAGCTCCGGAACGGAAATGGCCTGGTTAAACCCGCCCAAATGCGGGCCGGTAAGGATATGGATGTCCTGGCTGCCCTTTTTCAGGCCCTCAATGGAATGTCGTTTAAAACCCCGGCTTTCCAGAAACCGCCTGAACTGCTCATCATTCATGGCCTCCTGCTCGGCAACGCGCAGGATTTCTTCCATGTGGCGGTCAACGCCCATCTCCTCGATCAGGCGGCGGCTCAGGTTTTGCGGGTCAAAAGGCAGGTCCGCGCAAAAGGCCGTTTGGGTAAAGCCCTGGTAATAGGATTTGAAAATATCAATGAGTACATGGCTGAACCATTGCCGGTCAAACAGATCCCGGGCGTCCACCGGACACCCCTGATCATCCACGCCGATTCTGGCCTCATCATGGTTTCTGCAATAGCTGCCGGCCACGAGAACCAGGCTCAGTACATGGGTGCCGATGTGGTCGTAGAGCTGGCGGGTGGGGCCGTCAAAGGCGATGAAGTGTTCAAAGTCCCGGATGCCGCTTTTGCTGATGTTGGGAAACCGGCATGATGCCAGCCACTGGTCCAGGCGGCCGGCGCGCCGCCATTGATAAAGCCCTGCATCGTTTCTGCGCTGTCGCTGTACTCGGTTGTGAAAAAGGGGGATCGGGGCGGTGTGGACGATGCCAATGGATGCCAGGTGCCCGAAAATGCCGGCATTTCTTTCCAGAATGGTTCGGCATTCTTCCTTGCCGGGCATTTTTCCGTTGTCCGGGTGATTGGGATAGGCAAAATAGTCCGGTCCGGTCTGAAATGCAATGGCGTGGCGGCCCTTGTCAATGTCTGCGCCCTCGGGGATCGCAAGGGTTTTGTCCTCGATACGAAATATCACTGACGCGTGTTGGACCGCGGCCGGCCGGGGAATGTCAAAGGCAAAGGGTGCAGGCAGTTCCAGCCGGGACAATTGCTGCATCCAAAACGTTTCTGCGGCCAGTTCCGAGAGTCTCTGGCCGGTGCGGGCAAATTTGAGCACCAGAATGCTTTCGGGCCTTTCCGGGTCTTTGACAATGGCGCTTCTTCCCATCCAGTGCAGCAGATCCACCGACCGCCTGCCAGCTATGGCTGAAATATCGCACACTGGTTGGACTGCAGGCTCCGGGAGTTGTAAACGGGTTTGCTCTGGCCTGTTTTCCGCCGCGGGAAGGGCGCCCATGGCTTCTGCCACAGCCCTGAACCGATGGCCGTTGTGTGCGGCCAGCAGGCGGGAGAGGGTTTTTCCCGCCGTTCGGGCCATTTCTTTTTCCGGCGCCCGGCAGATGATGTCTGCAATGGCGTCGGCTGCTTTTTTAAACAGAAAAAAGACCTGGCGCTGGCTGTCGTGCTCGTTTCCTTCAAGCACGCAGCAAAGGGCATGGATTGTGCCGGCGGTGACAATTTCGGGCTGGGTTTCGATGATGTACTGGAGATTGGCCACCTGCATGTAAGTGGCCGTAAAATCGCTCCGGCGGCCGGCCAGATAGTTTTCGGCGTCAATGCGTTCGTTTTGTAGGTTCCAGGAGTACATGGCTGCCGGCTTTTTACCGCCACGCTCCGGATTGGTCAAGTGGTTTTGCCATGTTTTGTTCCCGGAGTCCCTTATTGATGGCACCGTAAAAAGTCTGATTTTAGATGGTGCCGAAAAAAGTTCAAGATCAAGGCTTGCGTAATTTCGAAGAATGCAGCGTACTTATCTGTACGTGAAATTCTGAGAAATTGCGCGTAACGCAGATATTGGACTTTTTGCGGAGCCATCTTTATTGTTTTGCCAGAAAACCGGTAATGGTCTGGTTAAACGGCTCTGCCGCCTCGATGTTGCTGAGGTGAAAGGCTTGGGGCAGGGTCACCATTTCAGCCCCGGAGATAGCATCCCGGATTTCCTGTGACATTTCAACAGGGGTTCCCGGATCGTTTTCACCTACCAGGATTAGCACCGGTACGGAAATCCGGCCGATTTTGTTTTTGATGTCAAAATTCCGGATCGCCCGGCAGCATCCGGCAAACCCGGCCACAGGCGTGGCCAGAATCATGTTTCTGATTTTTTCCGCAATATCCGGATGCGCTTTTTGAAACTCCGGGCTGAGCCATCGCTGCATGGTGCCGTCTGCCAGGGCGGCCATGCCGTGCCGCCGGGCCGCGGCAATGCGCTCCTCCCAGTCCTGATGGGTTTCTTGAGGAATTTTGCAGGCGGTGTCGCAAAGAATCAGGGAAGAGACTTTTTCCGGGTACAGCAGGGCCATGTTCTGGCCGAGCATGCCGCCCAGGCTGATGCCCATGAAGTGCGCGCCTGGGATTTCCAGGGCATCGAGCAGGGCTGCGGCATCGGATGCCAGCATTTCCATGCTGTAGTCATTGTCCGGTGCCGACGTGGCCCCGTGGCCCCGCAGGTCATAGCGCAGCACCTGGTATTGCTGTTCAAGGGTTTTGATCTGATCGTCCCAGATGCCCATGGTCCCGGCCAGGCAATGGCTTAGCATGACAACCGGTGCGGACGCCGGTCCCGTGAGTTGGTAATGGATGTTTATGCCGTTTGCTTCTGCCTGCATGCCACTCTCCTTGTTTTCTGCCCCTGGGTTTAAGGCTGACCGGTTATCCAAAGGTTCTGTCAAACAGTGCGGCTATGGCTTTTTTGCCGTTTTCCGCCAGATAGCGTGTCCCGGTTCCCGTGAAACGGGGCTGGGTGATCACCGGCGGGTTTTTTTCGCACTCGATCCAGTCTGTCTTGTCCCATTCAAACCACGCGTTTTGTTTTTGATCAAAGACATATAACGGCTTGTTGCAGAGTTTTGCAAATTCAGCACCCCAGCCGGTGCCGCCCTTTACCGTCTTGTCATCCAGGATCTCGCCGACAACGTAGATTTCCCTTCCGCTGTTGATCTGATACCAGATGCTCTGCAGAACCTTGCGGATCATCGGGGTTTTGGCATAGCGCCGGTTCATCAGCCTTGAGATATATTCCAGGCTCACATCCCCGTTTTTCAGCTCTTCCTGGGTCAGCACCCGCATTCCGCGGCTGCGGACAATGGCATGGCCCTCAAATGAGAAATTGACTTCCTCTATCCCAAATCGCTCGGCATTGGCCCCGAATTCCGCCTCGGCGCCTTTGGTGCCGCCGCTAAACAGTATGCAGTCTTGCTTGTCCATGATGCGTGCTTCCTTTTTTATTAAAATTGATGTGAATTGGTTTTTCAGCAGGTCAGGTGAAAGCCTGCAGCCACCAGAGCGCCTGTTTCAGCCGCTTCATTGAATTTTTGGGCCGCCTCAGCAGTGGGGTATGCCTCGATTGAAATGCCCAGGGCCCGGCATTCCTCCCTGACCGATTCGGCCACTGACATGCGTCCGCTGACCCCTGTGCCGATGATGAGTTTTTCAGGGGTGCCGTCAATTATTGCCCCCAGGTCTTCGGGCACAAGGTTGTGGCCCTGGCGGCGGCGCCAATTGTCCCGAACGTTTCCGTTTGTATCAATGATCAGGTCAGAGGAAAAGGTTTTTCCGTTAATCGTCATTTGTCCAAAAGCACAATGATCGATTCTGGGATAGGTCATAACAATCCTTCAGTCGGTAATATCCCGGGCCCAGCTCATGGCTGCGGCCACAGAGGGAAAACCCATGGTGGAGGTGAGCACGACAAGGGCGTGGTGGATTTCCTCCCTGCTGGCGCCCTCCTTCAGGGCCCGGCGGGTATGGCTGTGCACGGCTCCTTCCAGCCTGAGGGCGGCGGCTGCGGCCATCTGAATAAGCTCAACGGTTTTTGCATCCAGGGGGCCTTCCTCGCGCGCGGCCTGGCCGAGCTCGGAGACGGCCTTCATCAGCCTGGGATGTTCAGATTCCATGACCTGATAATTTTTGGGCAGTTTTTTTTCAGCCATTTTTTCTGCTCCCTTTTAAAATTTGGACAATGTTGTGCCGGCAATCCCGGCCCGCCTTTTAATGGTTTCTACTGCCAATATGCCTTGTCATTGAGATGTGTCAAACAAAATCAGCCGGTTTTTTTGGGTATAAAGTTCTTTCAGGCGCTGCCCTTTACCTCATGTGCCGCGATGCATAAACCGATGCCAATATGACCAGTGCCACGGCAGAACCAAAGTATAATAGTTCCAACCTGGCGCCAAGCTCCACTGACTGCTCAAGGAAAAGGATCACCATGATCACGATTGAAACCTGAATAATTGTAATTTTCAGATCGTGAAAGCTTTTGATATTCAAGACATTGAGAAAAGTGCTGTTTTCCACCCGCAATGGCGTAATGAAAAGCCGATAGAGACTTACGGAAATCGTTTGCAATGTAATGGCGATAAGCAGCAGGTCTAATATTTTTAACAGCTTAACAGCAAGCATTTTACCGCTCTCGGTAGTCGTGGGAACTTCCTGGAGCAGGTCCATTAGCAAATGGATCAAAACACTCAAACTTCCAAAGTACAATACAATCGCCGATACCGAGGCGGCTCCAATCGCGATCAACACAAGATAACGACTGCTCTGGAAAATTTTTTCGATCATCTGGCTATCCCTTGAGGTCAACAAAAGGCGTGCCAAAACGAGTAAGCGCCGGTTTTATCGGGCTGAACCAAAATCCGGGCTGTCCATCATGCATGCCGGCGGCAATTCGGTCAATGGCGTTTAATTGTAACTTTCACGGATGGTTTCATCACCCATGGTCGGGTCGATAAGCGGCTTCCACGCAGGGTCATCCCATGTTTTGAGATGTATATGCATTTCCAGATACTTTTTCGGGATCGGGTGAGTGCCGACAACGACTTTGACCGCATAGCGTTTTTCAAGAAAAGCCTTAAATGTTTCAATGTAGGGACAGGGAGGATAGCCAACCACCAGGCCTGTGGCCAGGTGAATGACTTCTGCGCCATTTTTCACCATCTCTTCGCCCGCATACTCGATATTGCCCCCGGGACAGCCATCACAGGTTGTAAAACCCACCAGCTCAACTTCTCTGTCCTGGTATATATCAAAAGCCCCCTCCTTGTTTCTCATGGCCCGGAAACACTTTCCACCCGCACAGCGGCGGTAACGATCACAGATAATGATGCCAATCTTTATCTTTGAATCCATTTCCCTTCCTTTCAATTTTTGATGGATTGATCGCCTGTGTATCTTCACCAGCCCGACCTGACGCCAACAGGTTGCCCCAATAGGACCCGCTCACTGAAGAGTTTAACCGAAACGCCGAATTTTTCAAACAAATATTGCCTTGTTTTCTTTGATTCCCAAATCCCTTATTTTTTGTTGGACTGACGCCAGATTCCCCATTTTTCAGCCTCCTGGATCAACTCTTCGCGGAAGTCGGGGTGGGCGATGCTGATGAGCTTTTCCGCGCGCATCCAGGTCGGGCAGGCCGTCATCCGGGCACTGCCGTATTCGGTAACAATGGTATCCACCATCTGCCTGGGGATCGTGGTAATGCTGCCCTGGGCAAGCGCCGGGATGATGCGGGACTGGAGATTGCCGCCGGCGTCCGTATAGGTCGAAGCCAGGCAAATGAAGCTCCGGCCGTTTTTGGACCAGGATGCGCCCAGGACAAAGTCCCACATGCCGCCGTTTCCGGAAATTTGTTTGCCGCCCGAGCTCTCCGCATTGACCTGGGAGAACAGATCCACCTGAACGGCATTGTTGATGCTGACCATGTTATCGTTTTGCGAGATCACCCGCGGATCGTTGGTATAATCCACGTTACAGGAGGCAAGGGCCGGATTGTTGTCAATAAAGTCGTAGAGGCGCTTTGTACCGATGGCAAAGGTATAGACGCAGCGGTAGCGGTCGATGTTTTTACAGGCGCCGGTCATCCGGCCCGACTCGATCATGTCCACGTAAGCATCCACCAGCATTTCCGTGTGACCGCCCAGGTTTTTGAGATCCGAATCCGCAATCATCCGGCCCACGGCATTGGGCATGGCGCCGATGCCCAATTGGATGCAGGCGCCGTCATGGATAAACGGCATGAGGTTGGCCGCAATTTGCCTGTCGGTCTCGGACGGTTCAGCCAGCGGTGCATCATAGAGGTCCTGATCCTCGGGAGCCTGCTCCACGATGTAGTCCACCCGGGAGATATGGACCGACTCCTCGCTGCCGCCCAGGGCCACGGGCTGTTTCCGGTTGACTTCGATGATAACGACGTCTGCGGCCTCGATGCAGGCCGAGGCGCTGGAGTTTTGCGGTCCAAGATTGAAAAACCCGTGCTCATCCATGGGAGTGGCCTGACAGATGGAAATCCATTTGTGCTGCCTGTCTGTCTCCCGGTTGTGATCCACGGTCCGGTATTTGCGGCTGTCGGTCAGGTGCCGGTAGTAGAAAGGCCCCCGGTGATACTGAATGGGGCAATAGTAGATGGGATTGACCTCCTGGTGCAGGATCCGGGTCAGCTTGCTCCAGTGCCAGTCAATATAAATGAAGCTTTCCGGAAAATTTGTCACCGCGGGCACGGGCGGCAGGTTGACAGCTGAATAAATGCATACATCCCGGAGTTCTTCGGCTCTTCTGGCCAGCGCCTGATCGCAGGCCACGGGCTTTCCGTTAAAAAAACCGTAATCAACCACGTCACCGGATTCAACACAGCCCACGGCCGCATCGGCAGAAACCCGTTTTCTCTGATACGCGTCCTTTTCACTCATTTTGTCTTTCCTTTGCTTTATAATACCCTCAAACAGTTTCAGTCAAATACCGGGAACAACATGTTACGACTCAAAAGAAACCGCTTATAAAAGAAATGAATTTGCTTATGCAAGCAAAATCCATTTATGGGCGGCTTGAGCCGGCATTTTTCCGTCTTTGCAGGAAGCGGCTTTGCTGAATTGGAGAAAATGAATAACTATCTGAAAATTGAAGTACGTTTTGGGAGGGTAGGGTTGACCGGTAAAATGAACAGATGTCTCAGATGAGAAAAAAGTTTAACAGGTTCATTATGTTTCCATTTCTTCCATTTCAGTCAACTCGGCAAAAGTTGAATACAAGTATGTTGGTCAAAGCAAAGACACCAGCTAAGTCAAGATGAAAATAGGCTCTGTCATCTATTCCGATCATTGCTCTGGCAGCAATCTCCTGATCTCCTCGCCAATATAAAATGTATAGGGGTACGTATGGCAACCCGGGCAATCGAATCGCAATGTCGGCTCCCTCAAGCAATTCACCGCCGATTTCAAGGGCACGATGGAGCAAATGATCCGAAGCCTTTTCGAATTGTTGAGCCAATGGTCCGGATGCAAGAGCATGCGCTCCGGTAAAAAACATTCGTCCACCGGGAAGTTCTTGTGGCACAGTCATCCGTCCACTGGGCGGCACTCCCTTGGAAATAGATAAGGTGGTTAGCAGTACAATGCCGGCTTGATAACTGACCGGATAATCGGCATTGCCTTCCACATTGATTCGCTGATTAGCGGGATCAATGATATATTGGACACCCAACAGCGGCACTTTGAAGAATTGGCCATCCCATACCGCACCCACAGCCTCCGCTGCCTGTTGAGATGAACGATTGCACAGATCGATCCATGATGCCGCTGGTATTTGGTCCGCCCGCCGGAACAATCCTTTTTGAGATGACGCCATTTGAGTTATACCTCTATGGGTTAATAGCCGCTTTGACTTCTTCCGACCCAGGGCAGCAATTCCTTTTTGATGAAATATAAATTCATATTGAGGTAAAGTCCCTGTTGATTGTTATGCGGAGTCGAAGGTTTCGCTTATCGGCCGGCTGCTGCACTTCTGCAAATGATATCGGCGGCTGCCTCTATCCCGGCCGCGATCAGGGCCTCTTTCGAAAGTTCATGCCGGTGCTTCATTCCGTGGCCGGTCAAAACGTAAATACCGTGTGCACCGGCGTTTTCCGCAAACGCCACATCATGGGGATGATCCCCTATCGCAAATGACCGGGAAAGATCGATTCCGTGCTCCTTTTCCGCCTTTTTGAGAAAATACGGTTTGGGTTTGATGCATTCGCAGTTGTCCGAAGAATCATGGGGGCAGACGTAGATGTCGGTGATCCGGATTCCGCATTCGGCCAGGTAAGACACCACATGTCCGTTGACGCACCCGACATCGTCCATCGTCAGCAATCCCTTGGCAACGCCGGACTGATTGGTAACGATAAACAGATCAAAGAGTTCGTTTAATCGGCGCAGGGCAGAAACGGTTTCTGTAAAAAATATCACCTGCGAGGGGCGGGAGAGGTGGCCCCGGTCCTCGATAATGGTACCGTCCCGGTCCAGAAAAACCGCGGGCCGCTTTATGTTGTTTTCAATGACCATGGAGTCAGACGCCTTGTTTTAACCCTTATCTCCGGACGATTCTTTCCCTAAGCCCCTTTGCCTTTCAAGCAATAATTTCCAGCGTCGCTGACGATGCCGGTAAAAAATATGCGCAAAAAGCCAAATCACCGGTGAGCGTAAGCCAGCGCTGATTTCGATCTTATCAATGTAATGCACCTTCCCGGGATATACTTCATGGAAAGTGATGTCGTGGTTCCATACCCGTGTAAGCTTTCCTTTTTCCTGACTGGAAATGGTATTTGCGGTTTTATCAATTTTCACCAATTGAATGATATGGCGACCGAGAGGAATGCACTTTAAAAAGAAAAGCCTCAGATTATACTTTTTCCCAACGATCCACTCTCCATCCAGCGCGCCCGCTTCATCGGGGATAAAACTGAGAATTGGCCAGGCCACAAACTGAAGGGCTTTCGGCTCAATGATTTTCTGCCAAAGATCTTTCTCCGTACAAATAAAATGTGTCGAAATCCGGGCGATCATTTTCTTGCTTTCCTTTATGGGCCAACAAAAAGTTCAGCTGCCGGGTTTACGAAGTCGGCTGGCGCGACAGGTTCGCCGAAGAATCCTTTTCCGGCGTCATCCAAATCAATCCATCCTTGAAAAATAAAAATATATATAATTTTTTTGGGTCATCCGGTAGATGCCGGGATAGACTGAAATTCCCAGATAGTTGATCGAAGACTCAAGCACATCGGTCGGACCGGCGGCGGCCCGAGAATGG